>JAEYTY010000016.1 GCA_023433775.1 Pseudomonadota bacterium
CTATAAAGCGCACAGCATTTACAGGAGCCTTGCCATGACCGACCCCAATCCAACTTCATCCGCCGGAAAGTGCCCGGTGAACCATGGCAAGTCGGGCCGGACCAATCGCGATTGGTGGCCCACCCAACTCAATGTGCAGGTGCTGCATACCAATTCGCCGCTGTCGGACCCGATGGGCCCTGACTTTGACTATGCTGAGGCGTTCAAATCGCTCGATCTCAACGCCATCAAGGCCGACCTCACCGCGCTGATGACGGATTCGCAGGATTGGTGGCCGGCTGACTTCGGGCATTATGGTGGCCTCTTTATCCGCATGGCCTGGCACAGCGCCGGCACCTATCGCACGACCGACGGACGCGGCGGCGCCGGCATGGGCCAGCAGCGCTTTGCACCACTCAATTCCTGGCCGGACAATGCCAATCTCGACAAGGCGCGCCGCCTGCTTTGGCCGATCAAGCAGAAATACGGCAATGCGATTTCCTGGGCCGATCTGATGATCCTGACCGGCAATGTGGCGCTGGAATCCATGGGGTTCAAAACCTTCGGCTTTGCCGGTGGGCGCGCCGATGTGTGGGAGCCGGAGGAGCTTTACTGGGGCCCGGAAGGCACCTGGCTGGGCGACGAGCGCTATAGCGGCGAGCGCGAACTGGCCGAGCCTCTGGGCGCGGTGCAGATGGGGCTGATCTATGTCAATCCGGAAGGTCCGAACGGCAATCCTGACCCTGTTGCGGCTGCGCGCGACATTCGCTCGACCTTTGCCCGCATGGCGATGAATGACGAAGAAACCGTCGCGCTGATCGCCGGTGGGCACAGCTTCGGCAAGACCCATGGTGCGGGCGATCCGTCGCTGATCGGGGCAGAGCCGGAAGGCGGCGAGTTGCAGGATCAGGGTCTGGGCTGGATCAGCAAGCATGGCTCCGGTTTCGGCGCCGATTCCATCACCTCCGGGCTGGAAGTGACCTGGACGCAGACGCCGGTACGCTGGAGCAATTTCTTCTTCGAGAACTTGTTCAAGTTTGAATGGGAACTGGTGCAGAGCCCCGCCGGCGCCAAGCAGTGGCAGGCGAAGAACGCACCGGCCGATATCCCCGACGCGTTCGACCCGAACAAGAAGCGCCTGCCGACCATGCTGACGACCGACCTGGCGCTACGGTTTGACCCGATTTATGAGAAGATTTCGCGCCGGTTCCTCGAAAACCCGGATCAGTTCGCGGACGCTTTTGCGCGCGCCTGGTTCAAGCTGACCCACCGCGATATGGGCCCGAAGGCCCGCTATCTCGGTCCGGAAGTGCCTGCGGAAGATCTGATCTGGCAGGACGTTATTCCTGCGGTCGACCATGCGCTGGTCGACGAGGCCGATATTTCGCTGCTGAAGGCCCGTATTCTGGCTTCGGGCCTTTCGGTTTCCGAGCTTGTTTCGACCGCCTGGGCTTCGGCATCGACCTTCCGGAAGTCGGACAAGCGGGGCGGCGCCAATGGCGCGCGCATCCGGCTGGCGCCGCAAAAGGACTGGGAAGTCAACGAACCGGCGCAACTGGCCAAGGTGCTTGCCACGCTCGAAGGCATCCAGACCGATTTCAACGCGGCCCAGTCGGGCGGCAAGAAGGTGTCGCTTGCCGACCTGATTGTGCTTGCCGGTGGCGCAGGCATCGAAAAGGCGGCAGACGCTGCCGGACACAGCATCAGTGTGCCGTTCACGCCGGGCCGCATGGATGCGTCGGCTGAACAGACCGATGCGGCCTCCTTTGCGCCTCTCGAGCCGCGCACGGATGGTTTCCGCAATTATCTCAGTGGCCGCCAGTTCATGCAGCCGGAAGAGGGCCTGGTGGACCGGGCGCAATTGCTTGGCCTGACCGGTCCCGAAATGACCGTTCTGGTCGGTGGGCTGCGCGTGCTTAAGACCGGCTCCAGCCCGCATGGCGTATTCACCAATCGCCCCGAGGTGCTGAGCAACGACTTCTTCCTCAACCTGCTCGACATGAACACTGTCTGGCAGCCTGTCGAAGGCCAGGATAACGTCTATGAGGGCCGCGACCGCAAGACTGGCGCTGTCAAATGGACCGGGACCCGCGTGGACCTCATTTTCGGTTCGCATTCGCAATTGCGCGCGCTGGCCGAAGTCTATGCCCAGTCGGATTCGGCCTCCCGCTTTACCACCGACTTCGTGTCGGCCTGGGTCAAGGTGATGAACGCCGACCGCTTCGATCTGCGCTAAGACACCTCACATCCAGCGTTGAGGCCCCGGGTCTTGCCCGGGGCCTTTTTATTGCGCCTTGACCTGGGCCCCAGGCCGCCATGGCTCTGGCCGGACAAGGCTTGCAATGGTGTAGCGCCAGGGAATGATGGCGATGAAGGGCAGCGCGAAGGCGCAGGCAAACAGGATGTCCGCCGCTTCCGTATCAAAGCGGCCCGTGGCCCAAAGCGGCAGCGCCACGAACAGACACCAGAGCAGCTTCCAGGCGACCTCGAAGACGAGGAGCGGCAACATGCGCAGCGGTGCGATGATGCCAAAGCCGCAGGTGAGGCCGAGCGCCGCTAGAATGGCATTGGTCGCGCCGGTCTGAATGGGCAGGTCCGCAGCGCCGAACAAGGCCTGTGGCAGAATGACGATGCCAAGACCGACGAACATCAACGCATAGCAGGCCCGGAGCAGGTTGAGGCGGATGACGGAAGGCTGGTTCATGCTAGAAGATTCCCGAAAGTGATCGCGTGGTGCTGACGTATCGGGGACGGAGATAATCCGGCAATGATCGCCGGGGTCAGCCGGATTGATCCTGCGGGTCAGGGGGCAATGTGCAGCAGGCAAGTATCGCTGCGGGTATAGTGGGCGGATTTGTTTCGTTCCTCGCCGGGCAGGGCGTCGATGCCGAGGCCTTGGCGGGCAAGGCCGGCATTGACCTTAACTTGCTGGCTGATCCAGATGCGCGGCTCGCATTTGAGCACTATGCCCGGCTGATCCGGCTGGCGCAGGACGCGACCGGTGATACGGGCCTTTCGTTGCGGTTTGGCGCGGCGGTCGGCATGGCCGACATGTCGATCCTCGGGCTCATCATGGAGGCCTCCGCCACAATGGGCGAGGCTTTCGCGCAGATGCAGAGCTTTGGCCGGCTGGCGCTCGCGCCCGATCCGAAACTGCCGCCGCGGTTTGCGCTGGAGCAGCAGGGCGGGCGGCTGTTCCTGATTGAGCGGCGGCCTGATGCCGATGCATTCCCTGAACTGACCGAAGAGGCTTTTGCACAACTGACCTGCGGACCGCGGCGTTTTCTCGACCGTCCGCATGTGATCGGTGTGCATCTGAGCTTTGGGGCGCCGGCCCATGCGGCGCTTTATGAGACAATTTTTGCCTGCCCCATCCATTTCGACGCTGGCTTTAGCGGGCTCGAGCTGCATCCGGACGTGGCCGAATGGCCTGTGGCGCGCGAACGGCGCTATGTGTTCGGCGTGCTGTGCGAGAAAGCGGACAACTTGCTGATGCGGGCCGCCAGACCCGTAGCAGGCGTGCGGGCGCAACTGGAAGAGGCGATGCGAGCGGATATGCATTGGGGTGAACCGAATGCAGATGTGTTGGCCCGGCAATTGGGTTTCAGCCGTTCGACACTGTTTCGGCGGTTGCGCGACGAAGGCACGAGCTTCGTGCTTGTGCTCGATGCGCTGCGGCACGAAATGGCCATGCAATACCTCAAAGGCGGGCGGCTCTCGATTGAAGAGATCGCCTATCTGCTGGGCTTTTCGGAAGCCGCGGCGTTCTCGCGGGCTTTTCTGCGTTGGGAAGGGGTGTCGCCCGGCCAATACCGTCGACGCAACGCGGGAGGCGGGCAGAAACCTGCAATTTGAATCAATTCTCTCGCTTTGCCTTCAGCCCGCACAAGCAGGTGTGCCCTGAGACTGGGGGAAACAACGGCATTGGGCCGGGAGAATTGACCATGAGTGAACTCGACGAATCGCATCGCGCTTTCGCCAGCTTCCGCGTGTTGAACGGCGATGAGAACCAGAGCGAGCGCGACCAGCTTTTCCGCAGCATGGCGCAATTGTTCAGCTATGTTTCGGACCGGTGCGACGACGAGCAGGTTGCTCAATATGACGAAGTGCTCTGCCAGCTTGCCGAACTGGTCGAAGTGGAAGCGCGTGCCCATGTCGCCAAGCTGCTCTCGACGCTGGACCGGGCGCCGGGCACGGTGGTGCTGAAGCTGGCCAATGACGACATCGAGGTCGCTCGCCCGCTGCTCGAATTTTCCAATGTGCTCAGCGATGACGATCTGATCGACATTGTTGCCCGTCAGACCGAAGAGCATCGCCTGGCCATTGCCAGCCGCTCGGTGATCCATCAGCGCGTTGGCGAAGCCATTGTCGAGCACGGCGACACCTCGTCCGTGGTGCGCCTCGTGCGCAATCCCAATGCAGAATTTGACCGGCCGACGTTGGAAAAACTGGTCGAACGCGCGACGCAGGATGCTGAAATCGCCTCTGATCTGCGTGGACGCAGCGATATCGACTGGAATTCGCTGCGCGGTCAGATCGACGATGTCGCTGGCCGCGTGCTGGAGTCACTGGGTGAGGTGGATCGCCGGTTTGATCCCGTGGCTGCCGGCAAGGTCAATGCCGTCGTCTATAACCGCATCCGCAACCGGGCGGGCTTCAATGCCCATGAGTGGAAGGTTGCCTATAATCAGGTGCGGGGCCTGGCCGACCGCAAGCAGCTAGATGACCGGGCGCTGGCGCGCTTCGCCCGCTTTGGCTATGGGCACCACGCGGCTGCGGCCATGTCGGTTTTCCTCAAGGTCAGCCCCGAAATCGTGGTGAAATGGCTGGCCGGGCAGGACTATGTCGCCGTGACCGTGGCGCTGCGCGCCGCGCGTATCTCGCCGGACCTGTTTGAAGCGATTGTGGCGACACTGCCCTGGCGCGATATGCCGAGCGAGGCCGACAAGACCATGGTTCTGAGCCGTTTCGAGGCGCTGGACCGTGAAGAGGCCGCGGGCATTTTTGAACTGTGGCGCGCCCACGCCTTCCGCAAGCGCGCAGTGACAGAAGAGCGCCAGGCCGCCAGCGCGTAAAGCGCTGGCATTCGCTTGACAGGAATTCGGGCCTGAGGTCGATTGCCAGACGCGAGAGCGGCGGGGGCAAGATGACGGGCAAGGTGGATTTTCCCTATTATAACGGCGAGCCGGTGGCGATCAGCGGTGGCGGCTGGATGATCATCCTGGCGTCCGTGGTGGTGGCCTTTGGGTTGCTCATATCCATTCCGCCGATGACGGCGCCGTTTGTGATTATCCCGGCCATCCTCTTTACCGGCGTGCCACTCGCCACCCTGGCATGGGTGACGCGCGGCCATCATGGAGCGTTGTTCCGGCCCTTCGGGTTGAAGGAACTGGCTCTGGTTATCGGCTTCGGCCTTCTGACCATGGTCGTGTCGCTCGCCGTTGGGCTTGTTCTCGCCCAGTTCATTGAAATGACGCCCAACGCGACGGCGGCCGAACTGGTCGCCATCGGTCCGGTCGATCTGGTCTTCTTCCTCATCGGCACCTTCATCCAGCTGATCGGCGAAGAGCTGATGACCATTCTGCCGCTGCTGGCGGTACTATGGTTCTGCGTGCAAAAACTGGGGCTGTCGCGGCGATGGGGATTGGTGATTGGCGTCGTTGTCTCGACGATCTGGTTTGCTGGGGTGCATTTGCCGACCTATAACTGGAATTTTCTCCAGTGTTTTGGCGGGATTGGCGCGGCGCGGCTGGTGTTGACGGCGGCTTTTCTGCTGACGCGCAATCTCTGGGTTTGCGCGGGCGCCCATATAGTCAATGACTGGACCGAATTCTTCCTTCCCGCCTTGCTGGGTGGTCTGGCGCAGCCAAGTCCTTAGAGGCAAATATCGGCTGGACCCCGGTCGCGAAGTAGATATAAAGACATCTTTATATCTGGTGGTGCGATGCGTGGATTGACCGATCTTGTGGGTGTGTTGAAGGCGGCGGGCGAAAGCACGCGGTTGCGCCTGCTCGCCTTGCTCGCAGACGGTGATCACTCGGTCAAGGATCTGACCGAAATCCTCGACCAGAGCCAGCCACGTGTTTCGCGCCATCTTAAGCTGCTGGCGGATGCCGGGCTGGTGCAGCGCCATGCCGAAGGGGCCTGGGCTTATTACTCACTGGCGCCGGTCGGGCAGGGGGGAGACCTTGCGCGCTGGCTCATTGCCCGCATTGACCCGAGCGATGCCGACCGGGTGCGCGACCGCAAGCGGCAGGCGGCGAACCGGGCGGCGCAGCAGGCGCTGGCGACGGATTATTTTGCCGGCGTGGCTGAAAGCTGGGACCTCTTGAAGACTTTGCACGTGCCAGAGGCGGCTGTTGAGGCGGCGGTGCTGTCGGCGCTACACGGCCGCGTCGTCGACACGCTTGTCGATCTCGGCACCGGCACCGGACGGATGCTCGAAGTTCTGGCGCCGGCTTACCGGCGGGGCGTGGGCGTGGATTCCAGCCGGGAAATGCTGGCGGTTGCACGGGCACATCTGGCGAAAGCCGGGCTGTCGCACGCGCAGGTTCGGCTGGGCGATATCGGCGCGCTCGATCCCGCCATCGGCCCTGCGGATGTCATCGTCATCCATCAGGTGCTGCATTATTTCGACGATCCGGGCCGGATGCTGGCCCAGGCGCGGCGGCTGCTGAAGCCGGGCGGGGAAATCCTCATCGTGGATTTCGCGCCCCATGCGCTCGAAATGTTGCGCACCGATCATGCCCATCGTCGCCTTGGCCTGTCGCGCGAACAGATGAATGGCTGGGCCGCAGGCGCGGGCCTCGACGTGCTGTTCGTGCGCGAATTTCCCAATGACAGTGAAGATCGCGGCCTGACCGTCTGCCTGTGGCAGCTCGGCGACCGCAACAAAACGGAACCGACCCATGCTTGACGACAATCTGCGCGCCAGCCGCAAGACCGCAGACCAGCGCCCCGAATTGCAGCTCTCGTTCGAGTTCTTTCCGCCCAAGACCGATGCGATGGAAGAGCGGTTCTGGGACAGCATTGGCAAGCTGGCGCCGCTGCAGCCGCGCTTTGTGTCGGTGACTTATGGCGCGGGCGGCACGACGCGCGAGCGCACGCTGCGCATGGTGAGCCGGATTACAGCTGACACGGGCGTTGCTGCTGCGGCGCATCTCACCTGCGTTGGCGCATCGCGCGACGAGGTCGATGCGGTGGTGCGAAACTACAAGGACGCAGGCGTACACTCCATCGTGGCGCTACGCGGCGATCCGCCGGAGGGTGTGGGCCAGCCCTTTACGCCGCATCCCGAAGGCTATCGCAATGCGGCAGACCTGGTGGCGGGCATTCGCAAGATCGGCGATTTTGACATTTCGGTCGCGGCCTATCCGGAGCGCCATCCGCAAAGTGCGGATTGGGACGCCGATATCGACAATCTCAAGCGCAAGCTGGACGCCGGTGCCAATCGCGCCATTACGCAGATGTTCTTCTCCAATGGCGATTTCCTGCGCTATCTGGAGCGGGCCCGCAAAGCCGGCATTACCGCGCCGATCGTGCCGGGCATCCAGCCGATCCACAGCTTCAAGCAGATTGCCGGTTTCGCCGCGCGCTGCGGCGCATCCATGCCGGCCTGGCTGGCCGAACGTTTTGAGGGGCTTGAGGACGATCCGGAAACACACGCGCTTGTGGCCGCTGCCGTGGCGGCTGAACAGGTCACGGAGCTGCTCGACGAGGGTGTGACGGAGTTCCACTTCTACACCCTCAATCGCTCCAATCTGGTGTTGGCGCTGGCGCGATTGCTGGGCAGGCGGCCCTAGCGGCAGGCCTCGTTCAGCATGGGTTCATCTGATAGCGGTCACGTATTGATGCTGGCCTAGTTCATATTCTGGCCACGAAGGGGGGATTTGTCCCTCCTTTACGCATAGAAATCGGAATGGATGCCATGCAGATTGATCGCCGGATAACCAATGGCCTCGCCTGGGCGGGCGCTTTGCTGGTCGTGGGCGTTTTGGCGGGCGATTTTATTGTGCGATCTTTGGCGCCGCAGGGTGAGCCCCAGCTTGCCATTGTGCAGGAACAGGAGGCTGAGGCCCCGACGCCTGCGCCGCTGAGCCAGCGCCCGGCAGAACCCGAGAAAGTGCCGCCCGTGGCGAGCAAGCCTGCTCCGACCCCTGAGCCTGAGCCCGCCGATGAGCCGGTGCGCGTAGCAACGCCGCAGCCGACCGGACCGGGCGATGCGGTTGACCGGTTCCTGCAATCGGGACGTGAATTGCCGAGCTATATTTCGGACGGTCAGACGACCGCGCCGGCGCGGCCTGCGCCGACCACTGCTCCGCAGACCCCTGCCCAGCCTGCGGCGGCTGTTCCTCCGCCAGCAACAGCGCCCGCAGCCACCAATCCGGCGCCTGAAGCCGTCGCAACACTGCCGCCGAAGAAGGTCGCGCCCATTCCCATGCCGCTGTCCATGCGCCCGCCCTCTGTCGCATCGCAGCCGAGCGCGTCGCTCATTATTCCAGAAGCGACCAGAACGCCCACCCGAGCCCCCGCCGTCGTGACATCGGATGATCTCGAGGATTGGGAAAGCGGTCCGCTGGACGAATTCCTGCGCAACCGGCAGGCCGGGAGCTTCCGTGACAGCGAAGAATATGATGCGGATGGTTTCTTTCTCGATGAGGGGCCGAACAGTTCAGCCCGGTTTCAACGTTTCCCGCGCGCTTATGATGACGGAGAATATTTCGTCATCCGCTGAGGAACATGGCATCCATGTTGCCCGGACCATGGACCGCGGGCGAGCAAGCGCATATCCTGCGTAATAACGGTTCTGGCCGGGATGACATGATCCACAGGGGCGAAAGGCACACCGGAATGCTCAGCTGCGTGCGTAAGCCCAAAGACAATCGCGACCTGTGGCAGAAATTGTCCGGCTTTTTGGGCTCGTTTTCCAACAGGACGGGCATGGCCGGTCATGTCGCCAATATTCTTGATCCCGACACCTGGCTGCCCGGCGGGCGCGACGCGGCGTTCACGCTGGCGCTGATTGCGCTATCAGCGAAAATGGCGGTGGCCGACGGGGCGGTGACGGCTTCGGAAGTCCGCGCTTTTAACGCGACGGTCGAAATCGCCAAGGGGAATGAGCCGCAGGTTGAGCGGCTGTTTAACCTTGCCAAGCAGGATGTGGCCGGCTTTGACGCCTATGCCCGCAAGGTGGCCCGGTTCTTCACCGATACGCCGGAAACGCTGGAGCATGTGCTCGATAGCCTGTTCTTCATCGCCACGGCCGATGGCATGGTGCATGAGGCCGAACTCGATTACCTGCGCGAGGTCAGCGCCATTTTTGGCTTCGATGAGGCGCGGTTCGAGCAGATTGCCTCCCAGCATGTGATGCTGGAGGAGGGCGTGGACCCCTATATGGTGCTGGGCCTTGCGCCTAGCGCGCCACCCGAAGAGGTGCGCCGCGTCTATCGCCAATTGGTCAGCGAGCATCATCCCGATCGTTTGATCGCCCGGGGCGTGCCCGAGGACCTGATAGATGTGGCTACGGCCCGCATGTCGGCGATCAATCTGGCCTATCAGGCCATCACCCGGCCCAAGCCGCAGCCATTGCTCACTTGACGGCGGGGACGGGCTCCACCACAACAGCGCGGCCAGTTGACCGGGTGACCGCTGGCAGTGGGGTAACCTGCTGCTGGAGGAAAGTCCGGGCTCCATCGAAACACGGTGCCGGCTAGCGGCCGGCGGGGGCGACCCCAGGGAAAGTGCCACAGAAAGCAAACCGCTCCGGCTTGCCGGAGCAAGGGTGAAAGGGTGCGGTAAGAGCGCACCGGGCGTCTGGCAACAGAGGCCGCACGGCAAACCCCACCGGGAGCAAGACCAAATAGGGATGACGCGGGGAAGCCCAGCCTGTTTCGAGGCCATGTCATCCGGGTTGGTTGCACGAGCGCGCTGGCAACAGCCGCCTCAGATGAATGGTCACCACGTCGCGGCAACGCGGCCCTACAGAACCCGGCTTACAGGTCAACTGGCGTTGACTCCTCCAGCGAAGGGCCGCTAAACCAGCGCTCCTTCCGCCGTACTCCGGCGTCCGCACGTATACGGAGTCCGACCTCATGGCGCTGGCCACCCCCTATTATCTGATCGACGAGAATGCCCTGGCGGCCAATCTGGCCAAGGTCGATGCTTTGCGCGCGGCGTCCGGGGCCAAGTTCCTCCTCGCGCTCAAGTGTTTTGCGACCTGGGCAGTGTTCCCGCAGATGGCCGCGCATATGGACGGAACGACATCGTCCTCGCTCTATGAGGTCAAGCTCGGGCGGGAGAAATTTGGCGGGGAGACCCACGCCTACTCGGTGGCGTTTTCAGACGCTGAGATCGATGAGGTCATCGCCAGCGCTGACAAGATTATTTTCAATTCTGTCAGCCAGTTGGAGCGCTTTGGTGACAAGGCGATTCACATGCCGATTGGCCTTCGGGTCAATCCGGGCGTCAGCCATTCCCACTTCGATCTGGCCGATCCGGCGCGGCCTTTTTCGCGGCTGGGGGAAAGCGACATTGCCCGCGTCGAAAGCGTGATGGACCGCATTTCGGGCGTCATGCTGCATTGCAATTGCGAGAATGACTCGGTCGGGGCCTTTTCGAACCTGCTTGATGTGATCGACGCGAAGCTGGGCCATGTGCTGGCGCGGCTTGACTGGGTCAGCCTTGGTGGCGGCATCCACTTCACGCGCGAAGGCTATGACATCGCGGCGCTGGGCGCGCGGCTCAAGGCTTTTGCCGAGAAATTCAGGGTGCAGGTTTACCTCGAGCCGGGCGACACTGTGGTGACCGACACCACCACGCTGGAAGTTTCGGTTCTTGATATTATCGAGAACGACAAGACCGTGGCCATTGTCGACAGCGCCGTCGAGGCCCATATGCTGGACTTACTGGTCTATCGGGAATCGGGCGCTGTTGCTCCCAATTCCGGGCCGCATAGCTACGTTGTCGCGGGCAAGTCCTGCCTTGCCGGAGATATCTTTGGCGAGTTTTTCTTTCCGGAGGCGTTGACTGTGGGCAGCCGGATTTCCTTGCTCAATGCCGGGGGATACACCATGGTCAAGAAGAACTGGTTTAACGGCGTCGCAATGCCCGCTATAGCTATCGCCAGAAAAAATGGGGTCGTCGAACAGGTTCGCTCGTTCGGCTATGCCGACTATGTCGCCAGTCTCTCCTGACGGAGCGGCTGTACCGTTCACTGCTAAAAAGGTGTTTCGTGCCAATTGAAAAAGAACGTTTTGATCATCGGCGCCGGAGGTGTCGCGCAGGTCGCTGCCTATAAGGCAGCAATGCACAATGACGTGCTGGGCGATATCAACATTGCGTCCCGCACCGTGTCGAAATGCCAGGCGATCATTGCCGGTGTGCTCGACAAAAAGGCGCTCAAGCGCCCCGGCGTTCTCGCCGCGCATAGTCTTGACGCGTTTGATGTCGAGGCCACCAAGGCGTTGATCCGCCGGACCCGCAGCCAGATTGTCATCAATGCCGGCTCGGCTTTCCTCAACATGTCCGTGCTGCGAGCGTGCCTTGATACGGGCGCGGCCTATATCGACACGGCCATCCACGAAGATCCGGCCAAGGTATGCGAGACGCCGCCCTGGTACGGGAATTACGAGTGGAAGCACCGCGAGGAATGCGAGCACAAGGGCGTCACGGCCATTCTGGGGGCCGGGTTCGACCCCGGCGTCGTCAATGCCTATGCCGCGCTAGCCGCTGCGCACCAGTTTGACCGCATCGACAGCATCGACATCATCGATGTGAATGCGGGCAGCCATGGCCGGTATTTTGCTACGAACTTTGATCCGGAGATCAATTTCCGCGAGTTCACCGGCACGGTCTGGAGCTGGCAGCAGAGTGCGTGGACGGCGAACAAGATGTTCGAGGTCAAGCGCACCGACGATCTGCCGGTGGTTGGCAGCCACACGACCTATCTCACCGGCCATGACGAAATCCATTCGCTTTCGGCCAATCTCGACGTGCCCGACATCCGCTTCTGGATGGGCTTTGGCGAACACTACATCAATGTCTTCACGGTGCTGAACAATCTCGGCCTGCTCTCCGAGCAGCCTGTCACCACTGCCGAAGGGCAGGAAGTCGTGCCGCTCAAGCTGGTCAAGGCCGTGCTGCCCGATCCGGCATCATTGGCGCCGGACTACGCGGGCAAGACCTTTATCGGCGATTTGATCAAGGGTCAGCGCAATGGCGTCGAAACCGAGGTCTTGATCTACAATATCTGTGATCACGCCGAGACATTTGGCGAAACCAATAGCCAGGCGATTTCCTACACGGCTGGCGTTCCGGCGGTCGCGGCGGCAATGCTGATCGCCAAGGGCGAGTGGGATTGTCACCACATGGCCAATATCGAGGAATTGCCACCCGTGCCATTCATCGATCTGATCGGACGCATGGGCCTGCCGACCCGTATCCGTGACAGCAAGGGCGATCGGGCGTTTGACGCTGCGGAGTTTCCGAAGTCGCGCGAACGCACGGCGCGTCTGGGCAGCGCGTAATCAAGTCAGGCGACCGGGTCGGTCCTCCCGGTCGCCCTCGTTCAGGCCTCGAACGTCACCTTTACGCACGTGCCAGGGCCTTCGCTATGGCTGACGGTCGCGCCGAGGCCGTGGGCCATGGCCTTGACGATGCGGCCACCGAGGCCTGTGCCTTGGGCTATGCCGGTTCCAGTCCAGCCCACGCCGTCGTCTTCGACCTGCAGCACAACCTGCGTGTCTTCAGGCCACATGCGTACACGCACTTCGCCCGGTGTGGCATCGGCATAGGCATATTTCAGCGCATTGGTCACCAGCTCGGTGACGATCACGCCCAGCGACGCGACCTTTTCGGTCTGCAACTGAAACGGTTCGACCTCGACCCGGATAGCGGCTGTGCGGCCATCGGCCTGCAGCGAATTTTCCAGTTCGCCGACCAGCGACTGGAGATAATCCGCAACCTGCACCGAGCGCACGTCGTCGGAGGTGTAGAGGTGGCGGTGGACCCCGGCTATGGCCTGGATCCGAACCTGGGTTTCTGCCAAAGCCCGCTTGGCTTCCGGGTCTTCAACCGCATTGCTCTGCAGGCCGACCAGAGCGGCGACCATAGCCAGGGAATTGGCCACGCGGTGATTGACTTCGCCCAGCAGCAATTCGGCGCGTTCGCGGGCCTCATGCATTTCCCGCTCGGCTTTGGCCTTGGCGCGATTTAGGCGGACGCGGCTGATGGCGTGGTCAATGGCCGCCACGAGCAATTCCATGAAATCCTCAGCCACGGTCTTCGGCACGAAGTCGGTGGCGCCCGATTTCAGCGCGGCCACGGCAATAGCGGTTTCATTGGAGCCGGTGACATAGACGACGGCAGGCCTGTCTTCGAGCGGCGTCAGCTGCGCGAGGAAATCGAGACCGGTGCCGGTGGACAGATAGTGATCGAGCGCAACCACATCGACGCCGCCCTGAAGCACCAGCTCGAGGCCGGCCTCGCCGCTTGCAGCGTGCGTGAAATCATAGCCACGGCGCCGCACGGCTTTTTCCACCAGCCTCGCAAGGCCCGGGTCATCATCGATGTAGAGTACGTGCGGCGTTCGCGTCGGCATGATCGTTCAGTCAGTTTCCGGAATCTGCATGACCGAAAAGAACAGGCCGAGCTGACGGATGGCATTGGCAAAGCCGTCATAATCCACCGGCTTGGTGATATAGACATTGGCGCCGAGATCGTAGCAGCGCTGGATTTCGCGCTGGTCATCGGTGGTCGTCAGCACGACGACGGGCGAGCGCTTGGTGTGCTCATTGCCTTTGACCTTCTCGAGAATATCGATGCCGGTCATATCTGGCAGGTTGAGATCGAGCAGGACCAGCAATTGCCGGCCCTTGTTGACGGCGCCGGTGCCGTCTGGGCCCATGAGATAGGCCAGGGCGTCCGTGCCATTGAGGAAGGGGATGATCTCGTTGGCGACGCCGGCGCGACGGATGTTCTTTTCGATGAGCCGGGCGTGGCCTTCATCGTCCTCGACCATGATGATGGTGACGGGGCGTGCATTGTTCATCGGCCCATACTCCCTTGATAGCTGCGCAGGTCGCGCGGCAGATTGATTGTAAATGTCGTCCCCTGACCAAGTTTCGAGGTCAGGGTAATGTCGCCGCCCAGGCTGCGCACCAGGGTGCGCACATGCGCCAGTCCAATGCCCTCGCCGGGCTGGGTCTGGCTGCCGGAGCGGCGGAAGAGTTCAAAGACACGCTCATGGTCGGTATCGGCGATGCCGCGGCCATTGTCTTCCACATCGATATCGATGCGATTGCCGGAAACATGGCGCGCGCGAATGTTGACCTTGATGGGCCGGCCGGGCTCGCGATATTTGATGGCGTTATCGAGCAGATTGCCCAGGATCTGCTCGAGCGACAGGCGGTCGGTCACCAGATGATTGACGCGGATATCGGTGGTGATCTCACCATCCTCGTCGGCGACCTGATGATGCACCGCGGCGGCCGAATTGTTGGCGAGTTCCGTCAGATCGATCTGCTCGGCCTTCAGTTCCCTTCGGCCTTCGCGCGAGATTTTCAGAATGGCGTTGATCAGGCCATCCATCTTGCGGGTGCCGGCGCGGATAAAGCTGATAGCTTCGGGGAGTTCTTCGAAGGCAGCAGTCTTGGCTTCGACGAAAACCGGGTCATCCTCAACCGGGCGCGAGTCCATATAGGTGCGCAGTGCGTCGACGCTGGTTTCGAGCTCGCTGGTAAAGCCCATGACATTGACCAGCGGCGCGCGCAGGTCGTGGGTGACGATATAGGCGAAGCGCTGGATTTCCTCATTGGCCTTGCCAAGATCGGAAGTGCGCTCGCGCACCCGCTCCTCAAGCCCTGAATTGGCGGCTTCCACGGCCCGCCGCGCATTGGCCAGTTCGCTGGTATAGGCGAGCACGGCCCAGATGGCTCCGGCGACCACGGCAAAGATGACCAGGGCGCCGACAACGGAGACGATCCGCAGCAGGTTGGCCGTATTGCGTTGCGCCTCGACGCCATCGGTCAGGCGTTCATCGGCGGCCCCGATAAGGCCGCTAAAAAAGGCCCGCGAGCGATCCATGGCGTCCTTGCCCGCGTCGGTGCGGATGATCGCCACCGCTTCGGCGCGCTGATCTGACCGGGTCAGCTCGATGGTCTGGGACATTTCGTTCAGCTTGAACGTGATGTCTTCCCGCAATTGCTGAAGCGGTTCTGCTGCGGCGGGGTAGGGGACCAGAACCGCCTCGAGGTCGGCCAGCTTCCGTTCAATCTGGGGGAGGGCGGCCTCGTAGGGCGCGAGATAATCTTCGTCTAGAGAAATGATATAGCCGCGCTGGCTGGTTTCGGCGTCCTGGAGCAGGCTACGCAAATCAACGCCCGCCGTGCGCGCATTACGCGCTTCCACCACTTCGTCGAAATAGACTTGGGTGCGCTCAACCAGCCATAAATTGGTGCCGACAATCCCGATGAGTGCCAGGAGACCGACGAGCAGCATCAAGGCTGTGGACCTCAGGAAGGTCTTGCTTGTTATGGGCATGGGAGCATCCAGTTGAACCTTCTAATCGCCCGATCTCCGCCAAAGAGCAATATGCATAGATTAATACAGACACCTAAAATTTGACAGGCGAGCCGATTTTTTGGTGCCTTCGAATGGGAAACAGAATCTTAAACGTCGCCATGCAAATTACGGGTGAGTTTACGGAAGCGGCGGACCGCTTTGGGTGGAGTAGTGGCTGATATGGGCAAGCGTTTCATGCCCGAGACTGGTGCCGATGGCGGCCCGCATATCCCTGTCCTCCTGGACGAGGTGATGGCGGCCCTTTCGCCCGGCTCTGGCAGCCGCATTGTGGATGGCACCTTTGGCGCCGGCGGTTATTCGCGGGCCTTGCTTGAGGCGGGCGCCAATGTGGTCGGCATAGACCGCGATCCCTCTGTCCAGCCCCATGTCGACGCGCTCAAGGCTGAGTTTCCGGACCGTTTCGCCTTCGTGCCAGGCACGTTCTCCGAGCTGGATAGCCTCGCTGCCGAGCATGGGCCGATTGACGGCGTCGTGCTCGATATTGGCGTTTCCTCCATGCAGATCGATGAAGCCGACCGTGGATTCTCTTTCATGCGCGATGGTCCGCTGGACATGCGCATGAGTCGCTCGGGCCAAAGCGCCGCCGATCTGGTCAACTCGCTGGAGACCGAAGAGCTGGCCAATCTGCTCTATGCCTTTGGCGAGGAGCGCAAGTCGCGCCGCATTGCCCAGTTTATCGTTGCAGCGCGTGAGGATGCGCCGATTGAAACGACGCTGCAGCTGGCGCGCATTGTCGAAAAGGCCATTGGCCGCAAGCCGGGTGATGCCCATCCGGCGACGCGCTCGTTTCAGGCCCTGCGTATTGCCGTTAATGGCGAGTTTGATCAGCTGGTCGAAGGGCTGTTCGCGGCAGAGCGCCTCTTGGGTGAAGGCGGGCGGCTGGCCGTTGTCAGTTTCCATTCGCTGGAAGATCGCATCGTCAAGCGCTTCTTCGATCCCGAAAAGGGTGGGCCGACCCAGTCGCGGCATTTGCCACAGACGGTCGCCGCGCCGCGCGCCTGGCGCGATGTGGCCAAGGCGGTGAAGCCCGGTGCAGCCGAGCTGGCGCGTAACCCGCGCGCGCGCTCATCGGTTCTGCGCTCGGCGACCCGCTCGGACATCGCGGCGCGTCCCGTGCAGCATGTTGGCCTTGGCGTGCCGGTCGTGCGGGGTGCCGCATGATCCGCAATATCAATATCGTCCTTATCTTTGTCAGCATCGCCATGCTGGCCGGGGTCTATGCCATCAAATTCTCCATTGAGGGCACGGCGAGTGAGCGTTCGGCGCTGATTGCTGAAATCAGCGAGCAGGAAGGCCAGCTTTCGCTGCTTCTGGCCGATTGGGCGGTGCTCAACCAGCCGGGCCATATCGAGCCAATCGTGCGCCGCCATCAGGAAGAGCTGCAGATTGCCCAGGTGCGTCAGGAGCAGTTTGGTGCTTTCTCGGCGCTGCCCATGCGCCCGGCAAAGCCCGACACTGCAGCCATGGATGCGCTGTTTATGGCGATTTCGGAGGGCATTGACCCCATTGATGCGATCCTTGAGCTGGAGGGCATCGAGTAATGGCAATTGCTCACGACAATTTCGTCCAGACCATCGCGCTTGACGGTTCCCGCAAGCAGCGGGTCAATCTTACCCAGGCGCGTATCCGCTGGATGATGCTGGCGCTGATCATCGGCTTCGGCCTTGTCGGCGGGCGGCTGGTGCAGCTTGGCATGACGGAGACCGACCAGACGATTGAGGGGCAGGCGCGGGATCTGATCACCGCGACGCGGCCACCCATTCTGGATCGCAACGGTCTCGAGATGGCCGTCGATATTCGCGTGCCATCCCTCTTTGCCGAACCCCGCCGCATTGTGGATGTGGAAGAGGCGGTGCGCGAGCTTCGCACGGTCCTGCCCAACCTTGACGAGAAGTGGCTGCGTGAGCGCCTGACCGGTGACAAGGGCTTTGTCTGGGTCCAGCGCGAGCTGACCCCGGCGATCGAGGAACAGGTGATGCGGCTGGGCATTCCCGGCATCGACTTCATCACCGAATCCAAGCGCTTCTATCCGGGCATGAGCGAGGCTGCGCATATTCTCGGCTCCACCAATGTCGATAACCAGGGCATTGCCGGTATCGAGCGCGCCATGGACAATGAATCCATCGCGCTTTTGCAGGATCTGGGCCTGGCGCGTGGCAATGCGCTGACCCCGGTAAACCTCTCGGTCGACATGCGTGTTCAGCATGTGCTGCACGATCAACTGGTCGATGCGATGACGCGCTATCAGGCGATTGCCGCTGCCGGCGTCATGATGGACGTGCATACCGGCGAAATCATCGCGCTGGCTTCGGTGCCCGATTTCAATCCCAATGAACCGGCCTCGGCTCTGGTCAAGGATACATTCAACCGCATTACCGCCGGCATTTTCGAGCCCGGTTCGACCTTCAAGACGGTCACGTTCGCGGCCGCTCTGGACGCAGGCGCGGTGAGCCTCACCGATGATTTCGATGCGCGGTATGGCATTCGCTTCGGCCGGTTCACCATCGATGATTTCCACGGCAAGCACCGCATTCTGAGCCTGCCGGAAGTCTATAAGTACTCGTCCAATATCGGCACGATCCGCATCATGCAGGCCATGGGCAAGGATAATTTCCGCGCCTTTCTCTCCCGCATGAAATTTGACAAGCGGGTGGAATTTGAACTTCCGGAAATGCGTGTGCCCACCGTGCCCAATACGCTCTCGGAAGTCGGCGCGGCCACTGTGTCTTTCGGCCACGGCCTCTCTGTATCGCCGCTGCATCTGGTGACGGCCTATGCCGCAATGGCCAATGGCGGCAATTATGTGCCGCCCACGCTGTACCGGCGCGACATGGCCGAGGCCGAAAAGCTCTACGAGCGCGTGCTCAAGCCCGAGACCAGCGCCGCGATGCGCTATCTGATGCGTCTCAACGCGCTGGAAGGCTCGGGAAGCCAGATGAACAAGGCTGCCACCGGCTATCGCGCCGGAGGCAAGACCGGTACGGCTGAAAAGGTCGTTGACGGCAAATATTCCTCGGCCAAGGTCACAAACTTCTTCGCCTCGGCCTTTCCGCTCGACAATCCGCGCTATGCCATCGTGATAATGGTGGACGAGCCCAAGGCGGAAAATCCACAGTCGGGCACGACTGCAGGCTGGAATGCCGGCGCCGTTACGGGCCGTCTCATCCAGCGCGTTGCACCCATGCTCGGGGTGGCTCCCGATTTCAGTGAGGCGCTCGATCAAGAGATCGTCCCGCCTGTCCTCCGTTAGATCGATCCAGAAGGATTTGTCCCTGTGTCACTCAGTGTAACCCAACTGCTCGAAGGCTCCGGCGCGCGCCCCAAAAAGGGCCTTGGCGCCATTTTCGGGCTAAACTCGGACAGCCGAAGGATTGAGCCCGGCGATATTTTCTTCGCTCTGCCGGGCGCCAAGATGCACGGCAATCAGTTTGTCGCCGATGCGGTTGAGCGCGGAGCGCTGGCCATCGTCACCGATCAGGCCCCGCCGGGCGATCCGGGCGTGCCGGTGATCATCGTCAAGGATGTCCGCGCTTCCTATGCAAGGGCCGCCTCGCGCGTGTTCGAGCCGCAGCCGGAAATCCTCGTTGCGGTTACGGGCACCAATGGCAAAACGTCGGTGGCCTCTTTCGTGCGCCAGATCTGGGACCATGCCGGCGTCGCGGGCGCCAGTATCGGCACGCTGGGTATCGAAACCTCCAAGCGCCGCATCGAAGGCGCGCTGACCACGCCAGATTCGCGGGCTCTTCACCAGGCGATGCGCGCACTCAAGGCCCAGGGTATCGACCATGTGGCTATTGAGGCGTCGAGCCATGGTCTCGACCAGCACCGTCTGGATGGCGTGCATTTCGAAGCGGTGGCCTTCACCAATCTCAGCCGCGATCATCTCGATTATCACGGCGACATGGACGCCTATCGCAATGCCAAGCTCCGGCTGTTCACCGACCTTTTGGTTGATGGCGGCGCTGCCATCGTCAATGTCGATGATCCCGAGCATGAGCAGTTCATGTTCGCCGCGCTCGGCGCCAGCGCCACGCTGCTGACTGTCGGCCGCGAAGGCGCCTATATCGAAATCCTGTCCATTGAGCCCGAAGGCTATGGCCAGCGCGTCGTTATCCGCCACATTGGCGAGAAGGTGGAATTCCACCTCAAGATTCCGGGCGAGTTTCAGGTGTCCAATGCGCTGATCGCGGCGGCAATGGCCATGTCGGCGGGCGTGGACAAAAACGATGCCTTTGCGGCGCTGCCTGAACTGGTCGGCGCGCGGGGGCGGCTGGAACTGGTAGGCGAGCACAATGGCGCGGCCATTTTCATCGACTATTCCCACAAGCCGGAAGCGCTCCGTTCGGCGCTTGCCACACTGCGGCCTCATGCCAAGAACAAGTTGCATGTCGTGTTCGGTTGCGGTGGCGACCGCGACAAGGGCAAGCGCCCGCAAATGGGCGAAATCGCCAGCGAGCTTGCCGATGTGGTGATTGTCACCGACGACAATCCGCGCACCGAGGATGCGGCGACCATTCGCGCTGAGGTGCTGGCGGGCGCGAAGGGGGCCAAGGAAATTGCCGACCGCAAGGAGGCCATCGAGCAAGCCGTCAAAGCCCTGCAAAAGGGCGACGTTCTGCTGGTCGCCGGCAAGGGCCATGAGACCTATCAGATCATCGGGACCAAGAAGCAGCATTTCTCCGACCATGAAGTGGTCGCAGGCGCCATCAAGAAATAGAATGCTGATAGTGACGCCGGCCCATGCCCTTCCCCTTGTGGGGTGGGACGGGCTGCGTCTATGTCTGGCAAGGCGACCAGTTACTGGTTCCGGGCGCTTGGGTTGCTCATTCCCGATATGCCCCACTCCCTTCAGCATTCGAAATCCGGCATGACCCCACCCCTTTTCACCATCGACGCCATCATCGAGGCGACTGGCGGACGCGCCGAAGGCGTCGAAGCCAATGCTGTGGAATCCATTTCCATCGATTCCCGCGATCTGGGGCCGGATGCGCTGTTCGTCGCCATAAAGGGCGATAGGTTCGACGGGCATGATTTTGTCGATACGGCCATCGCCAATGGTGCGTTAGCGGCGCTGGTGACGGAGGGGCGCAGCTCGGGCCGAGGCCGCATTGCCGTGGTCGATGCACTGGAGGGGCTTCGCGATCTCGCCCGCGCCGCCCGCGCGCGCAGCCGTGGCTTCATTGTCGGGGTGACGGGCAGTGTCGGCAAAACCACAACGAAAGAGGCCCTCCGTGTCGTGTTCGTGGCGGCGGGCGAAACGCACGCCTCCATCAAGAGCTACAACAATCACTGGGGCGTGCCGCTGATGCTGGCTGGCCTGCGCGAGACGGCGCAGTTCGGCGTTTTTGAAATGGGCATGAGCGCGCCCGACGAAATCCGCCCCCTGAGCCAGCTTGTCCGGCCTCATGTGGCGGTGATCACCAATATCGCCCCGGCTCATCTCGAGAAGCTGGGCAGCCTTGAGGCCATCGCCCGCGCCAAGGCCGAGATTTTCGATGGGCTGGAGCCGGGTGGCACGGCAGTGCTCAATGCCGACCATGCCCAGATCGGCATCCTGCTCGACGCAGCCGCTGCGGCGGGGATCGCCAATGTCGTCACCTATGGTTTTGCCGAGGGCGCGGATTGGCGGATCGTTGAGCCGCAGACCGATGCCGGCGGCAGTTCAGCCACGCTTCTGCACGATGGCGCTTCATATGCGCTGACGCTGGGCGTGTCCGGGCGGCACATGCTGGCCAATGCGGCGGCGGCCATGGCCGTCTCGCATATTGCCGGGATTGTGCCCGAGGTCGCCTTGCGCGCGCTGGCCGGTTTCGGCGCACAGCCGGGCAGGGGGCAGCGCCTGGTGTTCGGGCCACCCGACCAGCCGCTGCTGCTGATCGATGAAAGCTATAATGCCAATACCGCCTCGATGAACGCGGCGATGGATGTGTTTGCCTCGGTATCGGCGCCGGGCGGCGGCAAGATATTGGTGTTGGGCGATATGCTGGAGCTGGGCGAACACGCCGATAGCCTTCACGCAGACCTGGCCGCCGCGGTACAAGCCAGCGGCGCTGACAGGATTTATCTCGTTGGCAGGCACATGGCCGCGCTCGCCGCTGCATTGCCGGATGGCCAGGTCACGGGACATTACGCAAGTGTCGATGAACTGACCCCAAACCTCGTGGACGCGCTTGCTTATGGCGATGCTCTTATGGTCAAAGGGTCCAACGGCGTCGGGCTGGCCAAAATCATTGCGGCAGTGCGCAATCGGTTCGGCGAAAGCTGAGACAGCTCAGGGCAGGATAGCGGACAGCGATGCTTTATTTTCTCGGCCAGTTGGGTGAAGCAGTCACCGCGTTCAACGTCTTCCGCTACATCACTTTCCGCACCGCCGGCGCGGTGATCACGGCGCTGTTCTTCGTCTTCCTCTTTGGCCCCGGCATGATCGCGCTGCTTCGCCTCAAGCAGGGCAAGGGCCAGCCGATCCGCGAGGATGGCCCGGCCGGGCACCTTTTGACCAAGAAGGGCACGCCCACCATGGGCGGGCTGATGATCCTGTCGGGCGCGGTTATTTCAACGCTGCTCTGGTCAAACCTGACCAATGGCTATGTCTGGGTGGTGCTGTTCGTCACCGTCGGCTTCGGCGCCATCGGCTTTTACGATGACTATCTCAAGGTCAAGCGGATGAGCCACAAGGGCTTTGGAGGACGCCAGCGCCTGATGCTCGAGGCGCTGATCGGCGCCATCGCCGCGTTTGCGATTTCACAGCTTGCGGCCGGTGCCTATGGCACCTCGCTGCTCTTCCCCTTCGTCAAGGATCTGGCTGTCAATCTCGGCTATTTCTACATTCTTTTTGGCGGCTTCGTCGTGGTTGCGGCGGGCAATTCGGTGAACCTGACCGATGGTCTCGACGGCCTCGCCATCGTGCCGGTCATGGTTGCAGCGGCCTGTTTTGGCCTCATCGCCTATCTCGTCGGTAGCCAGAATTATGCTGATTATCTGTTGCTCAACGCCGTCCCCGGCACAGCCGAACTGGCCGTGGTCTGCGGCGCGCTGATCGGGGCCGGGCTGGGCTTTCTCTGGTTCAACGCGCCGCCGGCACAGATTTTCATGGGTGATACCGGCTCGCTTGCCCTGGGCGGCGCGCTTGGCACCATTGCGGTGGCCACCAAGCATGAACTAGTGCTGGCCATCATCGGCGGCCTCTTCGTGCTCGAAGCCGTCTCGGTGATCGTGCAGGTGACCTCGTTCCGCCTGACCGGAAAAAGGGTGTTCCGAATGGCGCCCATCCATCACCATTTCGAGCATCTCGGCTGGACCGAGAGCCAGGTGGTGATCCGGTTCTGGATCATTTCCTTCGTGCTGGCGCTGATTGGTCTCTCGAGCCTGAAACTGCGTTAGCAGCGCCCTCATTCAATCAAATTCAGAACATGTGGTTTTCGCGGTGTTAAGCATCGCGAAAGCGCACGTTCACATTATGGAACGGCAGTTCTTACTCGCATATTTGTTCTCCATGCACGCTCCGAATAATTCGGCGCTACATAAGAGACAGGTAGTAAAATTGTAGAGGAGAACAATCATGAAATCGGTATATTTACGCGGCTTTGCCGCAGTACTTCTGACGACCATCGGTGTCTCGTCAGTTTCCGCCATCGACTTGTTGGGTCTTGCGACCGTTAATGAAGAAAACAAGAGCGGTGTGCTGGATGTCGAAATTGGTGGCAGTTCGGCGCTCAGTGCCGATGTGCTCAGCGGCAGTAGCGGCAGCCCCGCCGCCTCTGCAACAGTATCAACCGACAATGGGCTTGGCGTCGATGCCCAGATCGGTAGCTCGGTGAATGCCAATGCCCGCATTGGCGGTTCTGATCGCCTGGTCGATGTGAATGTTGGTATCGGCGGCGGCAATGGCGGCTCGAACGGCAATAATCCGGGCAATAACGGCGCCAATGGCAATTCCGGCAACGGCAATGGCGTCGCCAATGTTGGCCGTGGGGGCGGAAGCAGTGGTTCCAGCTCCGGCGCCGCCTGCATCGGCAACGACCCCAACGCCGCCCTCAATCTTTTCCAAAGCACCACTTTCAATGGCTGGCAGCGTGCCTCCAATATTGAAATTGTCCCGCTTCAACTCTGTGCTTCCGACCGCAATCGCGTGGCCGAGGTGCTGAGCGGCCAGCAGAACTATGGCCGTCTGCAATCGGCGGTGCAGGGCGACAGCCTGATCAGCGCTGCGCTTAATCGCAGCAGCTATGGTCCTGAGCGCGTTCTCGGTGTCGACCGCTCCGGCTCCAAGCTGATTGTCTATGTTTATTGATGTTCGTGGCCGGGGCTCGCGCGAGGCGCGGGCCCCACTTCCTGGCTTGTTCACGCCCTCGTGATCCACAAGAGCCCGTCGCGCCGAAACTTTTCCGTCCGTCTCCCGTAGCTCACCGTGACGATAGCTCATTCGTCCCAGCCATCCCTGCCGCCATGAATACGAGCGGCCCGCCAACGAGGAGACTTCACGTGCACGCTACCGCCCGCCTGACCCTTTCGACCGCCCTGATCTTGTCCACCGCCAGCCTTGCCACTGCGGCATATGCTGATTCAGCCATTGGCCTTGTCGGCGGCAAGACGCTTGTCATGTTCGACACCGAAACCCGCGCCGTCAGCAACATGATGGAAGTCAGCGGTGTTGAGGGCCTTGCTGGCATCGATTTTCGCCCCGCGGACAATCTGCTCTATGGCGTGACGCTCTCCGGCGAAGTCGTCACCATCGACCCCACCAATGGCGCCACGACAATGAAGTCGACGCTCTCGGAAATGCTGCCCAGCTATGAAGGCGCTATTGTCGACTTCAATCCCGCTGCGGATCGCCTTCGCCTGATGGGCACCGATGGCACCAATCATCGCGTCAATGTCGATGACGGCATGGTCACAGTCGATGGTTCGCTGGCCTATGAAGATGGCGACATGCACGCTGGCGAAACCCCGGCCATTGTTGCCGCTGCCTACACCAATTCAATCGGCAAGCCCGATGCCACCAAGATGTTCGACATCGACGCCACCATCGTGGCGCTGATCCAGCAGACGGCGCCGAATGACGGTACGCTGGCCGCCATTGGCAAGCTGGGCATCGAAGGCGCTTCGACCTATGCCTTTGACATCAAGGCAACCGAAGACCTGACCAACACGGCCTATCTCGTGGCGGACAACACGCTCTACACCGTCAATCTCGAAAGCGGCGCCGCCGAGTCCTGGGGCGCAATTGAAGGCGTCGATGGCATGATCACCGATATTGCAATCATGCCGTAAGACGCCCGCCAGCGTCATAACTCAGGCCCGGGGCAGTGCGCTGCTCCGGGCTTTTTGTTGCCGATCACTTTTTGCCAGACTCGCAAAACGCGAAAAGCCTTGGCAAATCGGTAACCAAGTCCGGCTACATTGATACAATTCGTATCGCGTACCCCCGGCTGCCTGCCATGATGTTTTCCCGTGCCGAAAAGACGCCCATTGCCGAGTGGTGGTGGTCGATTGACCGTGAATTGCTGGGGGCGCTGCTCCTGCTGATGGCCTGCGGCATTGTCCTCAGCTTCGCTGCCAGCCCGCCGGTTGCCGAGCGTCTGGGCCTGTCTCCTTGGCATTTCGTCATCCGCCACGCGCTGTTCTGCATTCCCGCCGTATTGGTGCTGATCGGCACGTCTCTCCTCGGCCATCGCCGTCTGCGGTTCGTATCGCTGGGGCTGCTGGTCGTCAGCATCATCCTGCTCTGGGCTACGCTGCGCTTCGGCACCGAGGTGAAGGGCGCGCGGCGGTGGATTTCGTTCCTCGGCCAGTCGCTACAGCCGTCCGAATTCGTCAAACCGGCCTTCGCCGTGATCGGGGCCTGGCTGTTCTCCGAGTTCATGGAGCGCCGCAATGTGCCGGGTCGGACGATAGCCACCGCCATTTGCTTTATCATCGTCGCCGGCCTGCTGCTGCAGCCTGACATCGGGCAGACGGCACTGGTGCTGGCCACATGGGCGGTGCTGCTGTTCCTGTCCGGTATTTCCTGGTTCATCATCTTCGGACTGGCCGGCGTGGCAGGGCTGCTGCTGTTTGGCGCCTATATGTTCTTTCCGCACTTTTCGCGCCGTATCGACACCTTCCTCAACCCCGAAGGCGGCGGCAATACCTACCAGATCGACCGCGCACTCCAGTCGCTGCGCGAGGGTGGCTGGTTTGGCCGCGGGCCGGGTGAATCTGTGGCGAAAAAACTCATCCCCGACGCCCATGCCGACTATGTTTTCTCCGCCGCTGCGGGTGAATTCGGCATTCTTTTCTGCATCGTGCTGGTTGGGCTCATTGCCTTTATCGTCCTTCGCGCGCTTCTGGCCGCACAGCGCCAGTCAAGCCTCTTTGCCCGGCTCGCCGCCTCGACGCTGGCCATCCAGTTTGCCATGCAGTCGGGTATCAATCTGGCGGTGAACCTCAATCTCGTGCCGCCCAAGGGCATGACGCTGCCTTTCGTGTCCTATGGCGGCACCTCCATGCTGGCGGTGGCCTTTGGCATGGGGCTGATGCTGGCGCTGACACGCGCCAAGCCGGAAGAGCGCATGGCGACAGGTCTTCCCTCCTATCGCAGCGCCGTGGTAGCCCCAGCCGAATGAAAACCTTCATTCTCATGGCAGGCGGCACGGGCGGACATCTCTTCCCGGCCATGGCCCTGGCGCAGGAACTGATCCGGCGCGGCCACAATGTCGAGCTGATGACCGACCATCGCGTCAAAAGCTACGGCTCCGATTTCCCCGCCCGCAATATCCATGTCGTGCCTGCCGCGACCCCGTCTCTGCGCAATCCGGTAAAGTTCGTTGCCGGCGGCATCATCATTGTCCGCGGCATTGCGAGCGCCATGGCCAAGTTGCGCGGCATAAGGCCCGATGCCGTTATCGGCTTTGGCGGCTATCCGACTTTCCCGCCCTTCGTCGCGGCGAGCCTGCTCAGCATTCCGGGCATTCTGCATGAGCAGAACGCCGTCATGGGCCGGGCAAACCGTGCCCTTATCCGCTTTGCCGACATGCTGGCGCTGAGCTTTGGCGCCACCAAACATGCCGATGGCCTGCCGATCCAACGGATGATTACCGGCAATCCGGTGCGCGACCGGGTGCGTGATGTGGCCAATACGCCATATCCGGCGCTCGACAAAAACGGCGTCATTCGCCTCGTTATTTTTGGCGGCAGCCAGGGGGCCAAGGCCATTTCCGATATTGTGCCGGCGGCCATTGCACTGCTGCCCGAGGCGCTGCGAAGCCGCTTGCAGATCATCCAGCAGGCGCGGCCTGAGGATATTGATCGCGTGACCGAAAGCTATCGCCAGTCACGCAGCAGCGTTGAGCTGGCCTCCTTCTTCGGCGATCTGCCAGAGCGCATTGCCGCTTCGCACCTGGTCATCTGCCGCTCCGGCGCCTCGACCATTGCCGAGCTGACGGTGCTCGGTCGGCCCGCAATATTCATTCCGCTGCCCGGCTCGATCGATGCCGACCAGAAGTACAATGCGCAGGTCGTGGAGGCCGCCGGTGGTGGCTGGGTGGCCGAGCAGGACACGCTTTCACCGCAATCGCTTGCCACTCGCCTTAGCGACTTGCTGAGCGATCCGGCGCAGCTTGCTGCTGCCGCCTCAGCGGCGCGCTCGCTCGGTCAGCCGCGCGCCGTCGAAAAACTTGCCGACATGGCAGAAATGCTGGCCGGCCAACATATTCAGAGCCCAGGGGAATCCCGCAAATGAAAATGCCCCGCAATATCGGTCCGGTCCATTTCATCGGCATTGGCGGCATCGGCATGAGCGGTATTGCCGAAATCCTGCATAACCAGGGCTATACGGTCCAGGGTTCGGACGCGGCCGCCAATCCCAATGTGCAGCGCCTGCGCGATATGGGCATCAAGGTCGAGATCGGCCAGAGCGGCGACAATCTCGGCAAGGCGGAAGTGGTCGTTGTTTCTTCGGCGATCAAGCGCGACAATCCCGAGCTGGTTGCGGCCCGTGCGCGCGCGCTGCCCATCGTGCGCCGCGCCGAAATGCTCGCTGAAATCATGCGCTTCAAGACCGCCATTGCCATTGGCGGAACGCATGGCAAGACGACGACGACGACGCTGGTGGCGACGCTGCTTGATGCCGGTAATCTCGACCCGACCGTGATCAATGGCGGCATCATCAATGCCTATGGCACCAATGCGCGTCTTGGCGCGGGCGAATGGATGGTTGTGGAGGCGGACGAAAGCGACGGCACTTTCATTAAACTGCCCGCTGACGTGGCCGTGGTCACCAATATCGATCCTGAACATCTCGACCATTACGGCGACTTCGAAGGGGTGAAGAAGGCTTTTCACCAGTTCGTTGAAAACGTGCCCTTCTATGGCTTTGCCGTCATGTGCCTTGATCACCCCGAGGTGCAGGCGCTGGTCGGCGATATCCGCGACCGCCGTGTCATCACCTACGGTCAGAATCCGCAGGCCGATGTGCGCCTGGTGGATCTCGAAAACCACGATGGTGTGCAGCACTTTGCCGTCGAAATCCGCGACCGCATCCGTCAGACGCAATTGCGCATCGACGGGCTGCAATTGCCGATGCCCGGCGTTCACAACGCCCTCAACGCCACCGCGGCCATTACCGTCGCCGACCAGTTGCACGTTCCAGCCGAAGCCATTCGCAAGGGGCTGCAGGGTTTTACCGGCGTCAAGCGCCGCTTCACCAAGACCGGCACCGTCGGCGGCATCACCGTCATCGACGATTATGGCCACCACCCGGTCGAGATCGAAGCGGCGCTGAAGGCCGCGCGCCAGTCGGCCCGGCGTGACGTGATCGCTGTGGTGCAGCCGCACCGCTATAGCCGCGTCAACGATCTCTACGATCAGTTCGCCGCCTGCTTCAACGACGCCGATACCGTTATCGTCGCGCCCATCTATGCGGCGGGCGAAAACCCGATTGCGGGCGTGACGCATGAGGAACTGGTCAATCGCATCCGCGCCCGTGGTCATCGGGACGCACGTGTCATCGACCGCCCCGAAGCGCTGGCGCCCTTGCTGGCCAGCCGGGCTGAAGATGGCGATTATGTCGTGTGCCTCGGTGCGGGCAATATTACCCAATGGGCGGCGGCGCTGCCGGGCGAACTGGGTGAACTGCTTGGCGAGGAGCCGGCATGACCTATCCCGATCTTATCCCGCAGTTGCAGCCGTGGATTTCCGAAGTCCGTGGCCGGCTGATCCCCAACCAGCTCTTGAGCGAAGTCACCTGGTTCCGCGTCGGCGGGCCGGCGCAATTGTTCTTCACCCCGGCTGATGAAGAGGACCTCGCGTTTTTCCTCAAAAACCTGCCAGAGGACATTCGCGTCACCACAATCGGCCTCGGCTCAAATCTGCTGATCCGCGATGGCGGGCTGGACGGGGTGGTTATCCGCCTTTCCGGCAAGGCCTTTGGGCAGATCGAAGTGCTCGACAATCATCGCCTTCGCGTCGGCGTGGCGCTGCCGGACGTCAAGGTCGCCACTGCCGCTGCCGAAGCCGGCATTGATGGCCTGACCTTTTATCGCGGCATTCCGGGCGGCATTGGCGGCGCGCTCTATATGAATGCCGGCTGCTATGGCACCGAAACGCGCGACCGCATGGTCGAATTGCGCGCCGTCACAAGGCAGGGCGAGATCATCACCCTCACCAATGCCGACATGGGCTATCTTTACCGCAAGTCCAATGGCCCGCGCGGCGCTGTGTTCACCTCCGCTATCTATCAGGGCTTTGCCGGAGACCGCGAAGACATCCTCACGCGGATGCGCGAAATCACCGAAAAGCGCGAAAGTTCGCAGCCCACCAAGGCCAAGACCGGGGGCTCGACCTTCAAGAACCCCGAAGGCCATTCGAGCTGGAAGCTGATCGACGCTGCCGGGGGCAGGGGCCTCCGCGTCGGCGGCGCGCAGATGAGCGAACTTCACGCCAATTTCCTGCTCAATGTCGAAGACGCCACCGCCCACGACATCGAGACGCTGGGCGAAACCGTGCGCAACAAGGTGCGGGCCCATTCCGGCATTGAACTCAAATGGGAAATCCGTCGCATGGGCCATTTCCTGCCGGGCAAGGAAGTCCGCGAATTTCTGGATGGCGACGTATTCACAGGGGCGGTTTAGTCATGAGCAAACATGTCGCCGTCCTTATGGGCGGCTGGTCCAATGAGCGCCCCGTGTCCCTCAGCTCCGGCAAGGGCTGCGCCGCCGCCTTGCGCAATGCCGGCTATCGGGTCACCGAAGTCGATGTGGATCGCGACATCGCCAATGTGCTGGCGGCGCTTAAGCCCGACGTGGCCTTCAATGCGCTTCATGGTCCCTTTGGTGAAAGCGGCATGATCCAGGGCCTGCTTGAATTGATGCAGATCCCCTATACGCATTCCGGCGTCATGGCCTCCGCCCTGGCCATGAACAAGCATCAGTCCAAGATCATCTTCAAAGCGGCGGGCATTCCCGTCACCGATCACGTGATCGTGTCCCGGGCCGATGCGGCGCGCAGCCATGTCATGGCGCCACCCTATGTGCTGAAGCCGATTGCTGATGGCTCCAGTTTCGGGGTGTTCATCGTCAAGGGCGACTCCAGCCACCCGCCGCAGGAAATCCTGCGCGAAGACTGGAATTCGGGCGAAGAGATCATGGCCGAGCGCTATATCCCGGGGCGCGAGCTGACCTGTTCGGTCATGGGCGATGTGGCGCTGGGCGTCACCGAGATCGTTACCGATCTGACCTTCTACAATTATGAAGCAAAATACGCCAAAGGCGGCTCAGTCCACATTATTCCGGCGCAGCTGAAACCGAAAATTTACGACAAAGTCCAGAAGATGGCTTTGGCCGCTCACGCGGCTATCGGCTGCCGTGGCGTGACGCGATCAGACTTTCGCTACAACGACGCGGCGGGCGAAGACGGCGAACTTGTCTGCCTGGAAATCAACACCCAGCCGGGCATGACCGAAACATCTCTGGTGCCCGAGCAGGCGGCTCATGCCGGTCACTCCTACGAAGAGCTTGTCTCCTGGATGGTGGAGGACGCGAGTTGCAACAGGTAAAGAGCGAGGCCTTTCTCGCCGGAGCGCGGCTGGTTGATCCGGGTGCGCTGCCTGTGCCGGTTCGGACCCCGCGCACGATCATCGCCAACCGGCTCAACCGCGCCTTCGTGCTGCATGGCCATATCATCCGGCGCAGCCTGATGGTTGCCGCGCTGCTGGCCGGCGCCGTAGGGCTTTATCAGGTTCGCGAGCCCATCGGCGCGCTGGCTTCGACCCTGGGGGGCGCTGCGCAGGGCGAATTTGCCGATGCGGGTCTCGCCATTGGTGAAATCTCCATAACCGGCCAGACGCTGACCGATGAGCAGGCAATTTTCGACGCCCTGCGCATTGAGCCCAATACGCCGACTTTCGTCTTTGACGTTGCCGCCGCCCGCGAGCGCATTGCAATGCTGCCAGCCATTGAGAGCGTCAGCGTTCGCCGCGGTCTGCCGGGCGACGTCACTGTAACCGTGACCGAGAAAGTGCCCGTCGCGCGCTGGACCGTGGATGGCGTGCCGCTGCTGATCGACGGGGCAGGCGACCCAATTGGCGAAGACACCGGCGCCTATGGCGAACTGCCGCTGGTGATCGGCGATGGCGCGGCGGATGATGCGCTGGCCATGATCCGTGCGCTCGACACCTTCCCCATGCTGCAGGAGGGCCTTGTTGCCCTCTCGCGCATTGCCGACCGCCGCTGGGACCTCATTTATGACACCGGCCTCCGTGTCCAGCTTCCCGAACAGGGCGTGTCGCAGGCTCTGCGCAAGCTGACCAATTACCAGTCCGACTATCAATTGCTCGACCGCGACATCACCCTCATCGATCTGCGGGTCGACAATGTCGTGGCCGTGCGCCCCACTCCCAAGCCAGACTCCAATCCGACATGATGACTGATGCAATGACGTCCAGGCTCCGTCCCGTTCAGCCGGGCAAGACCACGCTTGTGGCCGTGCTCGACATCGGCTCGACCAAAATCTGCTGCGTCATTGCCCGCCTCGCGCCACGCGCCGAAGGCAAATCGCTCAAGGGAAGGACGCACCAGGCCGAGGTGATCGGCTTTGGCTATGGCCCGTCCTCGGGCGTCAAAAGCGGTGTCGTCACCGATATTGAAAAGGCCGAACAGGCCATCCGCACCGTTGTCGGCATGGCCGAACGCGCTGCCGGGCTGACGCTGGAATCCGTGCTGGTCAATGTCACTGCGGGCCGTCTGGGTTCGGAAACCTTCTCCGCCGCCGTATCGCTGGACGGGCAGGAGGTCGAAAAGGCCGACCTCGTCCGTGTGCTGAAGGCCGTCAACGCGCGCTCGGTTCGCCCCGAGCGCTCGATCATTCACGCGCTACCCATCGGTTACGAACTCGACGGCCAGAAGGGCATTCGCGACCCCAAGGGCATGGTCGGTGACCATCTTGGCGTCGATGTTGCCGTGGTCAGCGCCGAAACCCTTGCCATGCGCAATCTCGAACTGGTGCTGCATCGCTGCCATCTGCAGATCGAGGCGCTGGTTGCCACGCCCTACGCCTCCGGCCTCTCGACGCTGGTCGATGATGAAGCCCAGCTCGGCGTTGCCTGTATCGACTTTGGCGGCGCGACCACCACTGTCTCTGTCTTCAACGACGGCCACATGGTCTATGCCGACGCCATCGCCATTGGCGGCCATCATCTGACGCTCGATATTGCCCGCCAGCTTTCTGTCAGCGTGGCCGATGCCGAGCGCCTCAAGACCTTTTATGGCTCCGTGCTGCCGGGCCAGGCCGATGAGCGCGACATGATTGCCATCCAGCCGGTTGGCGCCAGCCATGACGAAGCGCCGGGGCAGGTGGCCCGCTCGGTGCTGACGCGCATCATGCGTCCGCGCATCGAGGAAGTGCTAACCGCCGTGCGGGACCGGATGCAGGCCACCGGCATGATGGATGTGTGCGGTCGCCGGTTCGTGCTGACGGGCGGCGCCAGCGAGATGACCGGGCTGCCGGAAGTTGCCCGCCGGGTCCTGGCACGCAACGTCCGCAATGGCCGCCCCATGGGCATTGCCGGTCTGCCGGAAATCGCCAAGGGCGCAGCCTTTGCCACCGTAGCCGGAATGCTGGTTTATCCGCAGGTCTGCAGCCACGAATATGTCGAGCCGCGCGGCGTTAATCGTCTCACCGGCACCGACGGCTATTTCGCCCGTGTCGGCAACTGGCTGCGCTCGAGCTTTTAGCCCTTTTTCGGCCGCGCAGACCTTCAGTTTATCTTCGAATTTGCCCGTCCGTCCGTGGTTAACGCGGCGTGAACGGGTAACCGCGGCGTGTCGCAATTTGCGCGGAAATTAACTGGAACGACTCAATTGTTAGGGTGGGATTAACACTTGGGTGGGTAAATCTTTACCAACCACGCCACTATGAGGCCACCCATGACTATCAACCTCACCATTCCGGATATCCAGGAACTCAAGCCACGCATCACCGTCTTCGGTTGCGGCGGCGCTGGCGGCAACGCCGTCAACAACATGATCGAGTCCGGACTGGACGGTGTCGACTTTGTCGTTGCCAATACCGACGCGCAGGCTCTGGCGCTTTCCAAGGCGCCGCGGATCATCCAGCTTGGCGTTGGTGTTACCGAAGGTCTTGGTGCAGGTTCTCACCCGGAAGTTGGTCGTGCGGCGGCTGAAGAAAGCTGGGACGAGATCAATGATCACCTCTCCGGCTCGCACATGGTGTTCATCACCGCCGGTATGGGCGGCGGCACCGGCACCGGCGCTGCACCCGTTGTAGCCCGTGCGGCCCGCGAGCAGGGCATCCTGACGGTTGGCGTGGTCACCAAGCCGTTCAACTTCGAAGGCAATCGTCGCGCGCGCCTCGCCGAGGACGGCATTGACGAGTTGCATCGCCATGTCGATACGCTGATCGTCATTCCCAACCAGAACCTGTTCCGCGTCGCCAACGAGAAGACCACCTTTGCCGACGCTTTCGCGATGGCTGACCAGGTGCTGTTCTCCGGCGTCGCCTGCATCACCGATCTGATGGTCAAGGAAGGCTTGATCAACCTCGACTTCGCCGACGTGCGCGCCGTGATGCGTGGCATGGGTAAGGCGATGATGGGTACTGGCGAAGCCTCGGGCGAAGATCGTGCCCGCCACGCCGCCGAAGCCGCCATTGCTAATCCGCTGCTCGACGATGTGTCGATGAACGGTGCTCGTGGCCTGCTGATCTCCATCACCGGCGGTCCGGACCTCACGCTCTATGAAGTCGATGAAGCGGCCAGCCGCATCCGCGAGGAAGTCGACGCCGACGCCAATATCATTCTCGGCGCCACCTATGACCCGAACCTCAATGGCACGATCCGCGTGTCCGTCGTTGCCACCGGCACCGATGCGACCATGGTGCAGGCCCTTGAGCCCGCCAAGCCGCACGCCTCGCGCACGCCGCTGTCGGTCAAGCGTCATGTGCCGGTCGAGCCAACCCGCAACACCATTGTCGAGCCGGCCAGCCCGGACGTCGAAGAGATGAGCCTGCAGATGCAGGCCGCCGTCGCCGAGGCATTCGCCGCCCAGCAGGTCATGCCAACCATGTCCGCGCATGACGATGACGGCATTTCGGTCGAGCCCTATGTGCCCGCCGCCGAGATGATGCTTGAAGACGAAGAAATGACTCGCGTCGACGAACAGCCGATTCCCAGCGTCTATGTGCCCTCTCATGCCGCTCGCCCGGACGGTCAGCGCCGTATGCCGCGCACCGAGGAGCTGCCGATTGTGGCGCGCAAGTCACAGGAAGCGCAGGAACGTCACGAAGCCGAGCCGCGCAATGCCCGTGCTCTGTTCAAGCGCCTGGCCTCCAATGTGGGCCTCAATATCGGCCAGACGCAGCCTGAAGCGCAGCACGAGCCGAGTATGTCGATTGCCGACGATGCGGCTGCCCGCAGCGCCATTGAGGCCGGTGGCGCAAGGACTTCCCGGGTTCCGCCCGCTTCTGAAGGCGCCCGTGGCGCTCTGGACAGTCAAGGCCGCTCGCCTGCTGCCCCGGCGCAAAAGGAACATCTCGAAATTCCCGCCTTCCTGCGTAAGCACGGTTAATCCGCCCTTCGCAAAATTGTAAAACATTGCCCGGTGCGGCTTTCGCACCGGGTTTTTTTTGGCTAACAGTTGCGTGAGCGTGAAAGGCGTGGGGTTACTTACAGTATGCATAAACTTGCGACACGCCAGCGCACGCTTGCCGGTGACATTAGTTTTGCCGGTTACGGCGTCCATAGCGCTCAGCCTGTTACCCTGGTCATCGGACCAGCTCCTATAGACAGCGGTTACCTCATCCGGCGCGAAATCGGCGCCGGCGCTCATACCGATGCCGTGCCTGTCCACCATACGCGCGTGACCCGCACCACCCTTTGCACCACGCTTGATCTGGGCGACAGCGTCAGCGTTGCCACCATCGAACATGTGGTCTCGGCGCTCAGCGGCATGGGCATCGATAATGCGCTCATCACCCTTGATGGCCCCGAATGCCCGATCCTGGACGGCAGTGCACATCCCTTCGCCTCGGCCATTCTCGAACGCGGCATGGAAATCCAGCCGGCGCAGCGCAAGTTCCTCAAGGTCATGCGCGCCGTCACCGTGCGCAATAACGACGCCTTTGCTGCGCTTGAGCCCTATAATGGCCGCGCGCTCGATCTCGAGATCGATTTCGACTCCAAGGTCATCGGCCGCCAGCGCATGATCTTCGACTGGACGCCGCGCCGCTATTTCGAGGATGTTTCGCGCGCCCGCACCTTTGGCTTTGTGCGCGACGCCAAGATCCTGCGCCAGGCCGGCTACGCGCTGGGCTCCAGCCTCGATAATTCCATCACCGTGCACGAAGACCGGATCCTCAATCCGGGCGGGCTGCGCTATGAAGACGAATTCGTCCGGCACAAGCTGCTGGATGCCATTGGCGACCTCTCGCTTGGCGGTTTGCCGATCTGGGGGCGCTTCCGCTCCTACAAGGGCGGGCACGCCCTCAACGCACATGTGTTGGCCGGTCTCTTTTCGAGCGAGGCCAACTATGAGATAGTAGGTGCTGAGGATCTGCCGCTGGAATTCGAGGCATTCGAAGACCAGCCGGAGGGTCTGGAGGTTCACCAACACCTTCGGTCTGTCCGCTAACCGAATAACATTCGGTCGGGTGCCACAGTTTAGAACCAATTTGTAACTACGCCGCAGGCAATGCGGATGATTGAAGAACGGGGCAGTTCGTGAAAGCTGACGTCGTAACCCAGATTTCGGGCCGGGTTTTCCGGATGGCCGCCATGGCGGCTTTCGCCCTTGTGCTGACCGCCTGCGCGGGCGGCAACTGGTTTGGACCCACCAAGATCAAGGAAGAGCCCATCGTTCCGGCTGCATCCCTCTATCAGGGCGCGCTCGACGATATGGACCGCCAGTATTACGCGACTGCGATCAAGAAGCTTGAAAAGCTTGAGCGCCAGCACCCGCGCGATGCTTTGTCCGAAAAGGGCAAGCTGATGCAGGTCTATGCGAATTATCGCAGTGGCCAGTTCTCTGAAGCCATTCTTGCTGCGGATCGCTTCCTCGCGATCTATCCCAGCAGCAAGGAAGTGCCCTATGTGCTTTGGCTCAAGGCCACGGCCTACTTTGCGCAGATCAAAGACATCACCCGCGACCAGCAGCTGTCGCGCGATGCCATCGACACCTATACCCTGCTGATTTCGAACTATCCGAAGTCGGAGCACGCTACCGACGCCAAGGCAAAGCTGCTGATCGCCTATGATCAGCTTGCCGGCAAGGAAATGTCGGTTGGCCGCTATTATCTCGGCAATGGCCAGTACACCGCCGCCATCAACCGCTTCCGCGAAGTGGTGGAGACCTGGCAGACCTCGACCCATATCGAGGAAGCCCTCTACCGCCTGACCGAAGGTTATCTGCTGCTCGGCCTGACCACCGAAGCCATGTCGGCTGCCGCCGTGCTGGGTCACAATTACCCATCCAGCGAATGGTATACTCGCGCCTTCGATCTTCTGGGCAAGCAGGGCCTTGCCCCCTCGCTCAATTCGGGTAGCTGGCTCGCCGGCATTCGCAGCTAAGCGAAGCGCACAAGATGAATGTGAAAGGCCCCGTCTGGGGCCTTTTGCGTTTCAGGGGCGCTTCACTTGGCAGGGCTGCCGAAGTGGCGTCAGAAGCATTGTTGCTATTTTGTTCCGTTTTGCTATCATCGCGGCGGTTTCGTTAGCCGGGCCTTAGCTGTGGAAGCGCCGCATCTTGGCGCATTGGCGGTAGCGGGCAATGCTATAGCGGAGCCACAGGCAATTTATCGTTCCGGTAAGCCCCATGCTCAACGCGCTTTCAGTTCGCAATATCGTTCTTATAGACCAGTTGGATCTGGCGCTTGATAAGGGCATGACCGTGCTGACCGGCGAGACCGGCGCGGGCAAGTCCATCCTGCTCGACGCGCTGACCCTGGCCCTGGGCGGGCGGGGCGACGCCTCACTGGTGCGGCAGGGGCAGGAGAGCGGGCAGGTGGTTGCCGTGCTCGAACTGGCGGCCAGCCATCCTGCACGGGCGCTGCTGCGCGAAAATGCCATTGCCGATGATGAAGACGTGATCCTGCGGCGCGTGCAGTTTGCCGATGGGCGCACCCGCGCCTTTATCAATGACCAGCCGGTATCGGCCTCGCTGCTGCAAAAGGTCGGCAGCCAGATCGTTGAAATTCATGGCCAGCATGATGATCGGGCACTGGTCGATGTTGCGACCCATCGTGCAGCCCTTGATTCGTTCGGTGAATTGTTGGGCGAGGCCGCCGCGACGCGCGACTATTGGGCGGAGCTTGTCGAAGCGCAGCAGGCCGTGGCGGAACAGCGCGCGCTGGTGGCCGAGGCCATGGCGGCCGAGGACTATGCCCGGCATACGGTGGAGGAGCTGGACAAGCTCAAGCCGGTCGTCGGCGAGGAAGACGAATTGGCCGCGCGGCGTCAGCAATTGCAGCAGGCCGAGAAGGCCGCGGGCGATGTGGTCGAGATCGACGAGATCCTCAACGGCCCCAATGCGCCGTCGCCGGCCCTTTCCTCGCTGATGCGCCGCCTGCTGCGCAAGATCGATGGTGGCTCAAGCCTGTTCCAGCCGCTTGTCGACGCTCTGGATGCTTCGCTTGTCGCGCTCGACCGGACCAGCGATACCCTCGAAGAGCTCAAGCGCGAAATGGCCTTTGATCCGGGTGAGTTGGAGGCGGTGGAAGAGCGCCTTTTTGCCCTGCGCGCCGCCGCCCGCAAGCACCAGACGACTTGTGATGGACTGGTGGAGGTTCTCGCCAAATATTCGGGTGACCTCGATACGCTGCAAAGCGGGGAAAGTCGCCTCAAGGCGCTGGAGGCCGAGGAGGGCGTGGCACGGGCGCGCTATCGCGAGGCCGCCGATCATCTCAGCGCCAGCCGCAAGCAGGCCGCCAAGGCGCTGAGCAAGGCGGTCGAGGCTGAATTGCCCGATCTCAAGCTGGGCAATGCCAAATTCATTGTCGATCACCAAGTCGACGCCGAGCGGGTCTCTGCCACCGGGTTTGACCAGATTGCCTTCCACGTCCAGACCAATCCTGGCACGGCGCCGGGCCCGCTGCTCAAGGTTGCCTCGGGGGGCGAATTGAGCCGGTTCCTCCTGGCCCTCAAGGTGGTGCTGGCCGATCGCGGCTCCTCGCCTGTTCTCATCTTTGACGAAATCGACACCGGCGTCGGCGGTGCCGTCGCCGATGCCATCGGGCGCCGGCTGGCACGGCTCGCTGGCAGCGTGCAGGTGCTCTCGGTCACCCATGCGCCCCAAGTTGCGGCCCGCGCCAATCGGCATTTGCTCATTGAAAAGCAGATGGTGGAGGAGGGAGCCTTTATGCGCACCCATGTGCGCCCGCTCGACAAGGCCGCCCGCCAGGAAGAGGTTGCCCGTATGCTGGCAGGCGCCGAAATCACCAAGGAAGCGCGCGCTGCGGCCAGCAAGCTCTTGAGCGAAGTGGGCTAGCTCTTTCTTCCCTTCGCACCCTGTGGGAAAAGGTGCCGGTGCGTTTGAGCCGAGTGATCTATGACCGACCTGTCCAACAAACCCGTCGATGAATTGAGCGAGCAGGAGGCCGACAGCGAACTCGCGCGGCTGGCCGCTGCCATTGCCGATGCCGACATCGCCTATCACCAGAAAGACGCGCCCGAGATCACCGACGCGGCCTATGACGAGATGCGCCGCCGCAATGACGCGATCGAAGAGGCCTTTCCCCATCTGGTGCGCGAGGACAGCCCCTCGCTTTCCGTCGGTGCGCCGCCCGCCGAGGGCTTTGCCAAGGTACGCCATGTCGTGCCCATGCTCAGCCTCGCCAAGGCCTATAACGATGAGGATGTGCTCGATTTCATCAATCGTGGCCGCCGCTTTTTCGAGCGCGATCAGGATCTCGACATCGCTTTCACAGCCGAGCCCAAGATCGACGGCCTTTCGGCCTCGCTTCGCTATGAAAACGGGATATTCGTTCAAGGCGCCACGCGCGGCGACGGTACGGTGGGCGAGGATATCACCGCCAATCTGCGCACCATCGCCGACATTCCGCATAAGCTCAAAGGTTCCGGCTGGCCGCAGACCATCGAAATTCGCGGCGAAGTCTATATGACCTATGCCGAATTCCAGGCGCTCAAGGCCCGCTCCGCCGCCGCCGGCGGACAGGATTATGTCAATCCGCGCAACACCGCCGCCGGCTCCTTGCGCCAGAAGGACCCCAGCGTCACGGCCAGCCGCAATCTCAAGTTCTTCGCCTATGCTTGGGGTTTTGCCAGCGAAGAGCCTGCCTCCAGCCAGTACGAAGCGGTACAGAAATTTGCCGAATGGGGCTTTGCCATCAGTCCGCTGATGGTACGCGCCAAATCGGCCGACGAGCTCATTGCCCATTACCGCCTGATCGAGACCCAGCGTTCATCGCTCGGCTATGACATTGATGGCGTCGTCTACAAGGTCGACCAGCTCGAATTGCAGCGCCGCTGGGGCTTTGTCACCGGCGAGCCGCGCTGGGCTGTCGCCCATAAATTCCCGGCCGAACGCGCGACCACTGTGGTGCGCGCCATCGACATTCAGGTGGGCCGCACCGGCACACTGGCGCCCGTTGCCCGGCTGGAGCCGGTCACGGTCGGTGGCGTCGTTGTGGAAAATGTCACGC
>JAEYTY010000041.1 GCA_023433775.1 Pseudomonadota bacterium
CGCTTTCAAAGCCAAACTGTGATGGCGCATTGTCGAGCAAACCAACGCCCGACCGGGTCATCAGCGCTACCGTTCCATTGGGACGATAATCGGCCTGGACGTCCACCAATTCTGCAATACCGGAGATCAGGCGGTCGCGCTGATCATGCAATGCGGCGCGGGCCGTGTCAGTGATGCCAAGGTCCAGCATTCGCTGGTTGACCTCGGACAGGGAGTTCAACATGCCATTGAGGTTGTGCACGTTGGTCGCGATCTGGCCCTCGGTTTCCTGCCGCATTCCCTGAATGGTTGAGGACAGCCTGTTGAGGGTTTCCACCATGGACTGCGCCGATGCGACGGCCGTGGAACGTGCCGTGTAGTCATCGGGGCTCGTGGCAATGCCCTGCAGCGCTATCTGCAGATCGTTGAACATCGTATCGAGCGACCCGGCACTGCCGGGCTTGCCGAGAAATCCCTGCAGACGGTCGAGATAGGCCGCCTGCACCCCCGCATTTGAGGCATCGGCAACCTGCCTGGTGTAGTAGGTCTGAAGGCTGAGGTTGAAGGCCCGATTGGCGCCAACAGTGCGCGCATAGGAACTGTTTTGCGCATTGTAGTCGACGACGTTCAGCGACTGCTTATGGTAGCCGGGCGTGCCCGCATTGGCGATGTTGCGGCTCAGGATGTCGAGCGAATCCTGATTGACCCGCAGGCCAGACACAGCGTTGGTGAGAGACGTCGTAAGACCCATTTAGCGGGACTCCTCGAAGGCGACACAGGCCCGGAGCAACGCGCCCCGCACCGCTACTTTTGTGTTCCGCGTCAGCGGACCATATTGAGGGCTTCCTGGAGCATCTCGTCGGCCGTGCTGACGATGCGCGTACCCGCCGCATAGGCCTGCTGGGTGACGATCAGCTTGGTGAATTCATCCGAGATATCGGTATTGGAGGCTTCCAGAGCGCCACCGATGACGCCGGAGCCAGACAGATCCAGCACTGCCTCGCCCGATTCAGAGGTGGAGGAGAAGACACCGCCATCGAGACGCTTCAGCTTGTTGATGGCATTGAATTCAGCAGTGACGACCTGCGCCATGTCGATGCGCTCGCCGTTGGAATAGGTGGCCGTGACACGTCCATTGTCATTGATGGCCACCGACACGAATTCACCGGCGCCATAGCCATTCTGGTTAAAGCGGGAAACGCTCGCGGTGCCGTTGACGTCAGCAAACTGACTGATGCCCTTGGTATCGTAGCGGAACTCGACATCGCCAACGCCCACGCCATTGACCTGCAAGTCTTGCAGCATGATCGATGTATCAGTGGGTGAAATCATCGAGCCGTCACCGCCGAAGATAAATTCGGCGTCGGCCCGCTTCCACATTTCCGCACCGCCGGTCGCGATGCTGTCGGTCATATAGTAGAGATGCCAGGTGTCCTGGCCGCCGGCGCGCGAGCTTTCCACCTTGGCCCAGCGGATCTGCACGTCGGCAGGAGCACCGTTCTCGGCGTAAACCGTCACAGCGCCGCCTTCGATGGAGCTGGAAATGAACAGAGCATTCTGATTGGCGGCAATGGAGTCGATGTCCGGCCGCACAGGATCGGTCGCGTTCTGCCCAGTGGTCAGACCAAGGCCGGCGTCTCCCTCAACGACCGAGAAGTCCGCATAGTGGTCCTGCCCCAGCGTAATGACCAGGTTGTCGGTGCCATCCAGTGTGACGGTTGCTGTGGATGCCGAAGGGCCGCCATGTGTACGGATAGCCAGTTCAAGGTTGGCCAGCGCCTGCGCAATCGTGCCCGAAACGCTCACGCCCTGGTTGGAACCGGAATAGGTGGGCGTGTCGTAGAATTCGAAGGTAGCAACCGTGCCGTTGATATTGAGGCGCAGCGTCTCACCCGGGACCATGTAACTGGTGGCGGCGGTATTGACGGTGGCGTTAGTCGTGCCAGCAGTCAGGCCAAGCCCTGCGAGCGTCGTTGCGTCTGCAGTGAGGTCGAATGAATCGGTAACGTTGCTGCCGAGGGTGACCTCTGCTTGACCATCAACATTAAGCCCGAATGTCAGTGTATCGAACGGAGCGCCAGCCCCTTGCAGGACGCCCTCGATGCTAGCCATCAGATCATCAATCGTCGTCACAACAGGATCGAAATTGATGTGATTGCCCAATGTAGGGTTGACGTTATCGAACGTTACTGCGGTAGGGACACCACCAATTTCCACAGTGAAGCTGCCAGGATTGCCAAATACTGTGCTTGCCAATGCTGTTCCGACCAAGGCGGGAGCTGCAGCACCGGTTGCCGTAGCCGTGACACCCACTGGCGCCATATTGCCGCCAACCATGGTTGCCGGAGACCAGCCGGTCGTGGTGAAGTTGCGGGCCTGCATCAGCTCGCTGTTATAGACGGACTCTCGATAGCCGCCTGTCTTGGGCAATTGAGGCAGGTTGGCCTGATAGCCCATCTCATTGGTGCGGCGCGCTTCAAGGAAATTATTGGAGAGCTTGATGACTTCGGGAACGGAGCCGGAAATATTGCCGGTGCCCGGATCGATCGGCAGGCCTTTGAGGTAATAGCCGGCTCCGTTGACCAGCATACCGTCCTTGTCGATTTCGAAGTCGCCGCGACGGGTGTAGAAATTGGTGCCAGCGAAAACGGAGTTGCCATCGGACTGGCCCACTTTCGGCTCCACCACGAAAAAGCCGTTGGAATTGAGCGCGATATAGGTGGAGTTCGACACCGTCTTGATGTCGCCCTTGGTATCATTGGTGCTGCGGGACTGGGCAATCACCGCGCCGGGCACCTGACGTGTAATCGGGGCATCGGGGATCAGGTCGAGGAAATCGGTCTCGATCCGCTTGTAGCCAGTGGTTTGCGAGTTCGCGATATTGCCCGAAATGTTCTCCAGCGCATGTGCCTGTGCCCGCAGGCCGGTAACCGCGCTGGAAAGAGCCCCATAAATGCCCATCAGTAACTCCGTTTAACTCTATTGCGTCTCTGGACGCGTCGTCGTTACAGATGCAAGGGTGATGCCAAGCCGCTGGCGCCTTGTTTTTAAATGGTTTTTTGGGCCAAAGCTGGCTTGTTCATTGGTGCCGCACGGCAAATGAGTCCGTGGCCCCGGCACTTATTGCCGACTGCTTGTGATCGGGGGAGGCTTGGTTTAAACGCAGGGCTAGCGACCGGCCGGACACAATGGCTGCCGGCAGCAGCGGAGCCCGTGAGAATGCTGTTTTCCAGTGTCGATGAGTTCGTCAATGCCCCGCAACGCGCCGTCACCGTGTTCGGCATGGCCGGCGTGGGCAAGACGCGGCTTTCTGCGCTGCTGCGCGCCAATAGCTGGTTCCACTATTCAGCCGACTACCGTATCGGCACCCGCTATATGGGCGAGTTCATCGTCGACAATTTCAAGCACGAGGCGATGAAGGTCCCCTTCCTCGCGCAACTCCTGCGTACGGACTCGATCTACATCTCGTCCAACATCACCTTCGACAATCTCGACCCGCTCTCGACTTATCTGGGCACGCCGGGCGATCCCGCGCGCGGCGGCCTGCCGCTGGCAGAGTATCAGCGACGGCAGGAGCAGCATCGTGTCGCAGAAATCGCGGCACTCTGCGACGTGCCCTACTTCATCGACCGTGCGGCGACGCTTTATGGCTATTCGAACTTCATCGCCGATACGGGTGGGTCGCTGATTGAGGTGATCGACCACACCGACCCCGAAGACCCGGTGATCAAGGCGCTGACCGCGCGCACGGCCCTGCTCTATATCCGCGGCACCGATAGCGATGCCGTCGAGCTGGTCAAGCGCTTCAAGAAAAGCCCGAAACCTATGTATTACCGCCCCCACTTTTTGGTCGAGAAATGGGCCGAGTACAAGCAGATCACCGGAGCCATCGGCGACAATGACGTCGATCCTGCCGGCTTCGGAGCCTGGGGCTTTGAGGCCCTGCTGCATGACAGGCTACCACGCTACCAGGCGCTGGCGGATAAGTTCGGCTATGTCGTCGAGGCGTCCGATCTCGCCCAGGTTCGCAACGGGCAGGAATTCGTCGACCTGATGGCAATGGCAATCGAGAAGCGAATGCGCTAGCGCGCCCCATACGGGTCGCGCCCAGCTTGAATCGATTGTTTACTGCTCCCAGCTAAGAGGCTGCCATGCCTATCCGAATTCCCGATAACCTGCCTGCCCGCAAGACGCTTGAAGAAGAAGGCGTCTATGTGATGGATTCGACGCGCGCCGCGCGCCAGGACATCCGCCCGCTCGAAATCGGCCTCTTGAACCTGATGCCCAACAAGGAGCGGACTGAAACCCAGTTCAGCCGCCTGATTGGCGCAACACCGCTCCAGGTGAACCTCAGCCTGGTGCGGGTCACCGAGCATCAGTCCAAGAACACCAGCGAGGACTACCTTAACACCTTCTACCAGACGTGGGAGGAAGTGCGCGGGCGCAAATTCGACGGCTTTATCGTCACCGGTGCGCCGATTGCGAACATCCCGTTCGAAGAGGTCCGCTACTGGCCTGAAATACTCGAGATCATGGACTGGACGCGCACCAATGTGCATCGCGCCATGTTCATCTGCTGGGGTGCGCAGGCAGCGCTGCACCATTTCCATGGCGCACAGCGTTATCGCATGGAGAACAAGGCGTTTGGTGTGTTCCGCCACCGCATCGTCAATGCGCGTTCGCCCGTTCTGCGGGGCATGTCCGACAGCCCGATGATCCCGGTGTCGCGCTATAACGACATCGATCGGAACAGCCTCGGTGCAAACCTTGAGGTGTTGATCGACAATGACGAGATCGGGGTCTGCATGTTGGGCGATCGGAGCGGTCAGTCGGTCTATTTCCTAAACCACCTGGAATATGACAACCGTTCGCTCGCCGATGAATATGAGCGCGACGTCAAGGCCGGTCTCGATACGCAGCCGCCGGTGAACCTCTTCCCCAATGGCGACACCAGCGCCGTGCCGGAAAATCGCTGGCGCAGTCATGCCCATCTGTTGTTCCAGAACTGGATCAACGAGATCTACCAGACGACGCCATTCGCGCTGGATGAAATCGGCCAATAAGCTGACGCAGCGGATTGCAAGTCCGCTGCCTCTTTGCAAACCCTGCCCCGCTCCCTACCTTGCAAGGGTTAGAGGGATCGACCTTGCCGCAGCCGCCGACCACCATCACCGACGAACTGGGCATTGCCCTCGCCAACCTTGCCGACAGCGCATCGGGCGTGCTGACGCCAACGCTTCGCCTGGGCGTGACCGGATTGAGCCGGACCGGCAAGACCATCTTCATCACCGCGCTGGTGCATAATCTGCTGACGCAGGGCCGCTTGCCCGGCTTTGCGCCCTTGGCCGATGGCCGCTTCATCGGCGCAAAACTGGCCGAATATCCCGACGCCACCATTCCGCGCTTCGCCTATGAGCAGCATCTGGCGGCGCTTACTGCCAATCCGCCTGTCTGGCCCGAAAGTACGCGGCGCATCTCCCAGCTTCGGATCGTCCTGAAATTTCAATCGGCAAAGTGGTTTTCCGGGCTGCGTGGTCCCGCGACGCTCAATCTCGACATCGTCGATTATCCCGGCGAATGGCTGCTGGATCTTCCCCTGCTCGGCCTTTCCTTCGCCGACTGGAGCGCCGAGGCGCTGGAGCGGGCGGAACGGCCGGGCCACACTGACGAAGCTGGCGCATTCCTCGCCGAGCTTGCCAGCACCGATGTGACCGGCGACGCCGGGGATGCCGACGCGGAGCGGCTGGCCACGGCGTTCACGGAATATCTCCGCCGCAGCCGGGAACATGGCGCGCTATCGACGCTTCCGCCAGGACGCTTCCTGCTGCCGGGTGACCTGGAAGGCTCTCCCGCCCTGACCTTCGCGCCCCTGCCCCGCCCTTCAGGCGTAATCCAAAAATCCAGCCTCTATGCCATGCTGGAGCACCGCTTCGAGGCCTATAAGGACCGCGTGGTCCGTCCGTTCTTCCGCGATCATTTCGCCCGGCTGGACAGGCAGGTTGTGCTGGTCGATACCTTGCGGGCGCTGAATTCCGGCGCGGCCGCCGTGTCGGATCTTGAAACGGCGCTGACCTCGGTCCTCGCCTGCTTCCGTCAGGGGGATGCACATCCGCTATTGAGGCCCTTTTCAAAGCGCATCGACCGCATCCTCTTTGCCGCGACCAAGGCGGACCATGTGCATCACACCAGCCATGACAGGCTGGAAGCCATTCTCAACCGGCTGGTCGCCAATGCTACGCGTCGCGCCCGCTTCGCCGGGGCCGAAACCCGTTCGCTCGCCATGGCCGGCATTCGCGCCACCAGTGAAGGCACGATCCGCGAGAATGGCGAGGTCCTTTCAACCCTGATCGGCACGCCACTCGCGGGCGAAAGTCTCGACGGCGTAACCTATGACGGCAAAACGGAAATCGCTCTATTTCCCGGCGACTTGCCGGAACGTCCGGATTCACTTTTTGAGAACGGCACCCCGGTCGCGCTCAACTTCCTGCGCTTCACGCCGCCGCAGAAGCTGGAGCGCAATGCGCAGGGCGAAGTCGTGCTGCCCCATATAAGGCTCGACCGGGCGCTGGATTATCTCATCGGAGACTGGATGGCATGAAGCGCCCTATCGCCCGTCCCACAAGCACGACTAACGAGATGGTCGAAATCACTCGCGCACCGCGCGCCTTCGAGCCAGGGCGGGCCGAAATCGCGGAAGCCAGTTTTGATCCCGTGCCTGAGCCGGACCTGATTGCACCCGTGCCGCGCCGCATGAGCTGGCTGGGGCGTGTGCTCTGGACCACGGGCGGCATTCTCGTTTCGGCGGCCCTGGGTCTTGCCGCGGACCGGCTGATCCGGGACCTGTTTGCCAGCAATGAATGGTTGGGCTGGCTGGGCCTCGGCGTTCTCGGCCTTTTTGTGATGGCAGTGCTGGCGCTGGTGCTGCGCGAAATGCTCGCCTTGCGCCGCCTCGCCGTACTGGACGCACTCAAGGCAGATGCTGCGCGCGCAACGGAGAGTAACGACCGGAAACTGGCTGGTCAGGTCGTCGACCATTTGACTGGCGTTTATTCGGGACGCGCCGATCTTGCGAGAGCCCGCCAGCATCTGGGCGACAATCTCGCGCACCTCTTTGACGGCAGCGAGGTCATCGCACTGGCCGAGCGGGACCTGATGGCGCCACTCGATGCACGGGCAAAGGCGCTGACGGCTGCATCAGCGCGGCGTGTCGCGCTGGTAACGGCGGTCTCGCCGCGCGCCCTGATAGACATCGCCTTCGTGATCTATGAAAGCGTACGCCTCGCTGGCGCCATTGCCGCGCTCTATGGTGCACGTCCCGGCTTTTTCGGCTTCTGGCGGCTGGCTGGCTCGGTTCTGGCGCATTTGGCCGTCACGGGTGGACTGGTGCTGACCGATGGCGTTGTCGAACAACTTGTCGGCCAGGGCATTGCCGCAAAACTGTCGGCGCGGCTGGGCGAAGGCGTGGTCAATGGGTTGATGACCGTACGCGTCGGCATCGCTGCCATGCGGGTGGTCCGCCCCCTGCCCTTCAATACGTCGCCGCAGCCGATGGTGCGGGACTTTATTCCCGAACTGATGAAAGTCACGCAGGACGCCGGCAAGAGCGCCTGATGCTATTCAAAGATCATTCCGCAACGCCGGGCGTGCCGAAGTGCCGCCCGGCCCGGAGGCGTCGCGGTTTTAGGTAGTTGATGGTGCCCCGAGACGGATTCCGCCTCAAAGTATAAAAATAACGAGACGAAAGCCGTCTCGGGGCGTCGGGATTTCTGGCGAAGGGAGTTTCCTAGGGGAACGTTACCGTCACGAACCCATCTCCGAGCCCAGCCTCCTTGCGACGATGAAGAGGCCTCCCGACTGTCACCGGGCAGTTGATCGTCACAACTCCACCGCTGCCCGGCTGATGGGGGGAGAATAATGCGCGTGGGGGGAGCGG
>JAEYTY010000050.1 GCA_023433775.1 Pseudomonadota bacterium
TCTGGCCGGCGGCATTACCCAGATCAATATTTTCGTCGGCACCATCATAGCCTCGGGCGCTGCCGGGGCCATTGCCGTGCTCAATTATGCCGACCGGCTCTATCAATTGCCGCTGGGCATTATCGGCATTGCCATCGGCACTGTGCTGCTGCCTGAATTGAGCCGTCACCTGCAGGGCGGGCGCGACAAGGAAGCGCGCGCCAGCCAGGATCAGGCGCTGTTCATCGCCATGCTGCTGACCATGCCCGCGGCCACCGCGCTGATGGCGCTGGCCGAGCCCATCGTGCGGGTTCTGTTCGAGCGCGGGGCCTTTACCGCGCTGGCCTCGGCCCAGACGGCGGAAGCACTGGTGGCTTTTTCGGTGGGCCTGCCCGCCTTTGTGCTGATCCGCGTGTTACAGCCGGGCTTTTTTGCCCGCGAGGACACGCGCACGCCGACCATCTTCGCCGGGGTCAGCGTCGTCGCCAATGTGGCGCTCTCACTCTGGCTATTCCCGATTTACGTCCATGTCGGCATTGCCATAGCGACCTCGGCCTCGGCCTGGCTTAATGTGGTAATGCTGGCCGTGACGCTGGCGCGGCGCGGGCAGTTTGTGCTGACCTTTGCCCAGTGGCGCGCGCAGGCGGCGATCTGGCTGATCAGCATCGCCATGGGTCTGGCGCTTTATGCCCTCGCCCGGCATGGCGCAGAGCATCTGGCCAGCGGCGTGCCCCTGTGGCGGCAGGCTGGCGTCCTCTTCGTGCTGATAGTCTTTGGCATGGCGAGCTATTTCACGCTGATCCATGTGAGCGGCACACAGCGCCTGGGGCAATTGCTCCGCCGGCTGCGGCGGACCAGATAGGCGCCGCTTCTGCGGCCCTGCGCCGGGATGACAGGACGCCCTATCGGATATAAGGGTTGCCGCTGCATATCTGATTTCTGAACGGCCAGGCTTTCCATGTCCTTCACTCCGCGCGTTTTCTCCGGCATCAAGCCCTCGGGCGACCTGCATCTGGGCAATTATCTCGGCGCCATCCGCCGCTTCGTGCCGCTGCAGGATACCCATGAGACCATCTATTGCGTGGTCGACATGCACGCGATTACCGTCTGGCAGGACCCGGTGGACCTCAAGCGCTGGACCTATGAAATCGCCGCCGCCTATATCGCGGCTGGCGTTGATCCCAAGAAGTCGATCATCTTCAACCAGAGCCAGGTGATGGAACACGCCGAGCTCAGCTGGGTGTTCAACTGCGTGGCGCGCATGGGCTGGATGGCTCGCATGACCCAGTTCAAGGACAAGGCCGGCGAGAACAGCGAGAATGTCTCGCTCGGACTCTTTGCCTATCCCTCGCTGATGGCCGCCGACATCCTGCTCTACAAGGCCACCGGCGTGCCGGTGGGCGATGACCAGAAGCAGCATCTGGAACTGACCCGCGATATCGCCAAGAAGTTCAACCACGACTTCAAAAAGCAGATCAAGGCGCTGGGCATGAAGGGCGACTTCTTCCCCATCACCGAGACCCTGGCCACCGGCCCCGCCATGCGCGTCAAGTCGCTGAAGGACGGCTCAAAGAAGATGAGCAAGTCCGACGCCTCGGACCTTTCGACCATCTATATGATGGACGACGCCGATCTCATCGCCAAAAAGATCAAGCGCGCGACAACAGATGCCGAGGCCCTGCCGAGCGAAACCGCGGGCCTTGCCGGGCGGCTGGAAGCGGAAAATCTGGTCGGCATTTATGCCTCGCTTTCCAATCGTTCGGTCGAGGATGTGCTGGGCGAATTCGGCGGGCAGGGCTGGGGCGTGTTCAAGCCGGCTTTGGCCGATCTCGCCGTCGCCGTGCTGGCGCCGATTGCCGACGAAATGCGCCGGCTGGTGGCCGACAAGGGCGAAATGGACAATATCCTGCGCGACGGCGCGGACCGCGCCCGTGCGATCGCCCAGCCGATCATGGCCGATGTGCGCAATATCGTGGGCTTCGTGCGCTAGGGCGCTGCTATAGTAAGGACCGTCATATACGGAGGCGCATGTGGTTTCGCAGGTTGAATATAAGCGAAAATTCCTCGTCCTCATCGACGAGACGGAAGAGTGTGACCGCGCGCTGACCTTTGCCGCCTGGCGCGTCAAGCGCACTGGCGGCACGGTGGTGTTGATGAGCGTGATCCCGTCGCCCGAATTTATCGGGCTGGGGGTGGAAGATGTGTTGCGCGCCGAAGCCGTCGAGGAAGCCGAACGCAATCTCGACGCAAGGCTCGCCCGGATCAAGGAAATCGGCGATGTGCGCGCCGAATCGGTTATCCGCGAGGGCAATGGCCCAGAGCAGATCGAAGAGGTGATCAGCACCGATCACGACATCGCCATCCTGGTGCTCGCCGCCTCAAAGCAGGCGGAGGGGCCGGGCCCGCTGGTGACCCACTTCGCCGCCCGCGCCAATGCGCTGCCCGTGCCGCTGACCATTGTGCCCGGCAGAATGAGCGACGAAGAGATTATAGCGATCTGCTAGCCGGCCCGCTGCGCGGGCAAAATCGGTCCGGTGGACCGACTTTAGGCTAGCAGGCCACGGCACCTATGGTGACGTGGCGAAGCCGGCCCAAAGAGCCAACCGCCATTCGAGCCCAGCTCTCATGGCCTTTGCTCCCAAAATCAGTCCACCGGACCGATTTTGCCTGCGGCACGGATCAAAGCTTGCATCCCGCCGCCAAAAGTCTATTTTAGAAGCGTTCTAATCGTAATTTCGAAGGCGACCCGATGTTCATCCAGACCGAAGCCACGCCCAATCCCGCGACGCTGAAATTCCTGCCGGGCCGCGATGTGCTGACGGGCGAGCCGCGCGATTTCCGCTCGGTCGAGGCGGCCGCCAATTCGCCTTTGGCCACCGGACTTTTCGCTATTTCGGGCGTGACCGGCGTATTCCTCGGCTCCGATTTCATCTCGGTGACCAAGGACGAGACCAATTGGGCCCATATCAAGCCGGCCATTCTCGGCGTCATCATGGACCACTTCCTCTCCGGCAAGCCGGTGATCATGGAAGGCGGCGTGGATATGGCTGCCGCCGATGAGGGCGAGGAATTCTTCGAAGAAGACGACAAGGAAATGGTCGAGGTCATCAAGGAACTTCTGGCCACCCGCGTGCGTCCGGCCGTGGCCATGGATGGCGGCGACATCATTTTCCGTGGCTATCGCGAAGGCACCGTGTTCCTCCACATGCAGGGCGCCTGCTCGGGCTGCCCCTCCTCGACCGCCACGCTCAAAAACGGCATTGAAAACCTGCTCCGCCATTTCGTGCCGGGTGTTGAGGCAGTTCAGCAGGTTTGAGCGAGGCCGCAGGCAAAATCGCTCCGGTGGAGCGATTTTAGCGCTCAAAGCCATGAGAGCTACGCTCGAGTGGCAGGCCAAACAGCCTCGCGACAAAATTCAGTTTAGCAGCAAGCCAAAGGCCCGATGATCACTCATCGGGCTTTTGTCTTTTAATAGGTCCAGCTGATTGCCGCCGCGCGTTCGGGGTCGAAATACAAATCCACCACGGCATCGAGATCGGGCTCATGGATGCCATTGGTATATTGCCGCATCACCAGAGTGATAACCTTGTCGTCGGCGCCCTGGAAAACAAAATCGTAGCAATTCTCGGTGACCGGTGGGCCGTCGGCCACGATTTCGCGGCGCACGGCGTCCAGTTCGCGCCCATTGACCGCGCTTGAATCGCTGCGCCGGGTGAGACGGAGTGAGGGGCGCCAGTCAAAGCTGAAATCGCAGATATGGCGATTGTCGCGCAGCTCGGCCTGCGAGACGATGTGGATGTCATAGACATCGTTCCAGGCATTGCTGGATTCATAGATGGCGAGGCCGTCATTGACGGAGAGATAGATCTCGGACCAGCCGCATTGCCCCTCATAGGGCTCATAGCACCAGACTTCTGCGCCCAGCATCAATTGCGTCGCGTCCGTCATATTGACCGGCTTGCCCGCTTTCTGGCGCTCGACAATGGATGCGATATCGGCGTCCAGCGCCAGAGCCGGCACAAGTCCGGCCATGGCGCATATCAGAATAATGGCAAAGCGGCGCATCCTGTCCCTCCCGAAACATCCTCGCTCAGTCTAGAGCCTTATCACGCGGCGTGGAAAGGGATTGCGGCTCGGTCGGGATGGCACTCTTGACAGCGGCACCTAAATGTAACAAATAAAGTTACATGAAACGTTCAAGCCGACTATCGCTGGCGCTGCACGCGCTGGTTCACCTTCACGCCCAGCCGGGCAATCCGCTGACCTCGGCAGCGCTGGCGCAATGCCTGATGACCAATGCGGTGGTGGTCCGCCGGGTTCTGGGCGAATTGCGCGAGGCGGGTGTGGTCAATGCCAGCAAGGGCGCCAATGGCGGTTGGACGCTGGCGCGTCCGGCCGATGAGATCAGCCTTCACACCATTTATGAGGCCATGGGCGAGCGCCTTTTGCTGCGCACCGAAAGCGATCCCGGCGACAAGACCTGCGGCATTGTCCGCTCGGTCGATCGGGTGATGCACGAATTTCTCGAAGACGCTGAGGCATTGCTGGCCGCAAGGCTGGCGCGCGTGCGCCTCAGCGATATTGCCAGGGACGCCATGGGCGCCGGTTTTCCGCGCCTGGGCTGAAGCAAAACCAAATCAGGCGGGCTGGACGGCGTTGCATGACGGAACGCCGAAGGCCGCGCCATGTCTGAAACAGGAGTTTTTCATGCAGGATGTCATCATCATCGGCGGCAGCTTTGCCGGCCTCACAGCGGCCATGCAATTGGGCCGCGCCCGCCGCAAGGTCACCGTGCTCGACACCGGCCTCAACCGCAATCGCTATGCCAGCCACGCACACAATATTTTCGGCAATGACGGCACGCCGCCCGGCGACATGCTGGCGCTGGCGCGGCAACAGGTGGCGGCCTATCCGAGTGTTGAACTGGTTTCGGGCCGCGCCTCTACGGTCAGTGGTGAACCCGAAGCCTTTGTCGTGACGACGGCAGAGGGCCAGACGATAGAAGGCCGCCGGCTGATCCTCTCCTATGGCATTACCGACGAATTTCCCGCCATTTCCGGCTTTGCCGAAAGCTGGGGCAAGACGGTGATCCATTGCCCCTTCTGTCACGGCTATGAGGTGGCGGGAAAACCCTGGGGCCTGCTCTATTCATCGCCCATGTCGCTGCATGGCCCCGCGCTTTACGCCAACTGGACCGACGACATCACGCTGATCCTCGATGGACATGAGATCATCGACGAAGAGCGGCACAAGCTCGAAAAGCGCGGCGTGAAGATTGCGAATGGCAAGCTGGCGTCAATCCAGCACAATCAGGGCGTGCTCAGCAGCGTCACGCTGGAAGACGGCACGGAAATTCCGCTGACGGCGCTTTACGCCCATCCGCGCAATCGTCCCTCGGCTGATCTGCACGAGCAGCTGGGCCTCGACATGAAGGACACGCCCACGGGCAGCATGATCGCCGTGGGCGACATGCAGGCGACGTCGCGGCCGGGAATATTTGCGGCGGGCGATCTTGCGACGGCCATGCATTCCGTCACCTTCGCCAATTATGCCGGCTCGATGGCGGCCATGGGCGCGCTGCAATCGATGATGGTGTGAGAAGTGACGCGGCTGATGCCCTCCCTCCCCCTTGAGGGGTGGGTAGCGGCGCTCAGCGCGCAGCGCATTAGCAGAGCTGGGGTGGGGGTCCTTCTGTTCTTAACTGATGGACCCCACCCTCAATCCCTCCCCTCAAGGGGGAGGGAGGCAAAGGGGCCGAAAGCCCAAGGACTCCTACCGCAGCCAGCCGCTGGGGCGGGGGTGCAGTTCCATCTGGCCGTCCTTCGTCGCGGCGTCGATAGCGGCGATTTCCTCGGCGCTCAGTTCCAGATTGTCGAGCGCGCCGAGATTGTCCTTGAGCTGGTCGAGATTGCGCACCCCGATCAGCGCCGAGGTCATTTCCTTGCGGCGCAGCGCCCAGGCCAGCGCCAATTGCACCATGGTCTGGCCGCGGGCCTTGGCGATTTCGCCGACCTTGTCCACCGCGTCGAGCACGCGCGGCTCGATATGGCTGGCGCGCAGCGAACCATTGGGGTTTTCGCCCCGCGTGCCGGACTTGCTGCCCGAATTATACTTGCCCGACAGCACGCCCTGCGACAGCGGCGAAAAGGCGATGATGCCGATGCCAAGGTCGCCACAGGCATCGATGGTCTGGTCGTTTTCGATCCAGCGATTGATCATCGAATAGCTGGGCTGATGGATGGTGAGGGCGACGCCCATGTCCTTGAGGATGCGATGGGCCTCGCGGGTTTCCTTTTCGGGATAGGAGGAAATACCGACATAAAGCGCCTTGCCGCTGCGGACAGCATGGGCCAGCGCGCCCATGGTTTCCTCAAGCGGGGTTTCCGGGTCATAGCGGTGGGAATAGAAGATATCGACATAGTCGAGCCCCATGCGCTTGAGGCTCTGGTCGAGGCTGGCCAAGAGATATTTGCGGGAACCGAATTCGCCATAGGGGCCGGGCCACATATTATAGCCCGCCTTGGTCGAAATGATCATCTCGTCACGATAGGGGCGGAAATCGCGCGCCATGACCTGCCCGAACAATTCCTCTGAAGAGCCGGCGGGCGGGCCGTAATTATTGGCCAGGTCGAAATGGGTCACGCCCTGATCAAAGGCATACCCCAGGATTTCCATGGCCGAGGGATAGTCCCGCGTGCCACCGAAATTCTGCCAGAGCCCGAGGCTGATCGCCGGCAGTTTCAGGCCTGATTTGCCCGAGCGGCGATATTGCATGGAATCATAGCGCGCCGTATCGGCCCGATAGGTCATATTGGTCACTCCCGATGTCTTGCTTGCGGCGGCCCGTGACGCCGGGTCCTGCCAGTGATATGAGCGGCGCATGACGCCGAGCAAAGCTGAAATGACCCCCATTTTGCCCCAGCCCCAACATCCATACAAGGTGATGGCGCTCTACAAATTTGCCAGCCTGGATAATGTCGAGGCGCTCAAAGCCCCGCTGGCCGCCTTCTGCTGTGGGCGTGACATTACCGGCACGCTGATCCTGGCGCCCGAGGGCATTAATGGCACGGTGGCCGGCACGCCGGAGGCTATCGACGCCCTGGCGGATTATCTCTTTGTGAGCGGGCCGTTCGGCACTCGGCTGGCCGGAGCCGAGGTCAAATATTCCTTTGCCGATACGGCCCCGTTCCTCCGCATGAAGGTGCGCGTCAAACCCGAAATCGTCACCCTGCGCGCGCCCGAGGCCGACCCCTCAAAGGTGGTCGGCACCTATGTGGAGCCCGAAAACTGGAATGCGCTGATCGAGCGCAATGACGTGGTGCTGGTCGATACGCGCAATGATTATGAGGTGGGGCTCGGCACGTTCCAGCGCGCGCTTGATCCGGCCACGGCCAATTTCACCGAATTCAAGGACTATGTCGCCAAAAACCTCGATCCGCAGCGGGACAAGAAAGTCGCCATGTTCTGCACCGGCGGCATCCGCTGCGAAAAAGCATCAAGCTATCTCCTGAGCCAGGGCTTTGAGGAGGTGTTTCATTTGAAGGGCGGCATCCTCAAATATCTCGAAGTGGTGCCGCAGGAAGAAAGCCGCTTTACCGGCGAATGCTTCGTCTTCGATGAACGCGTTTCGGTTGGTCATGGGCTCGAACTGGGCACGGCAACCCTCTGCCGCGCCTGCCGCCACCCGCTGACCCCGGAAGATCGTGCCGATCCGGCTTTTGCCGAAGGCATTTCCTGCCCGCATTGCGTGGGCGAAACGGCAAAGCACGAAGCAGCGGCGGAACGCCAGCGCCAGATGGAACTGGCGAAAAAGCGCGGCGCTGCCCATCTGGGCGATGCTGCCGCCGAGGCCGCCGCCCGCCGCAAGGCGGAGAAGCAGGCGCAGGCTGAGCAATCCCGGCTGGCGAATAAGGGTTAGGCCGCTTACGCCATTCGACGCATCGACTCTGTCAATGCTTTGGACGATATTCCGCGCAGAATCATCATCTGCATAAGCCTTTCCGATGGACCTCGACCAGCTTCGCACTTTTGATCGTATCGCGCGGGACCAGAGTTTTACGCGCGCTGCGGCTTATTTGAATATCACCCAGGCCACTGCTTCCATGCGGATCAGGGCGCTGGAGCAATTGCTGGGCGTGGCGCTTTTCGTGCGCGGGCGCACGGTGACGCTTACCGATCAGGGCATGACGTTCTTGCCCTATGCAAGGCGCATTATCGGCACGGCGCAGGAGGGGCGCGAGGCGCTGCGCCGGGTCGAGCGCGGGCGGGTGTCGATTGCCTCGCTGCGCACGCTGGTCTCCCCGCTTATCACCGAAAGCCTGTTGCGGTTTCAGGAGAAATATCCCGCCGTCGACGTGGTGGTGCGCGAAGGTCGGCAGGCGCAGATCGCCGCGATGCTGCATGAGCGGGAAGTGGAAATGGGCATTTTGTGCTGGCCCAATATCGATCCGCTGGTGGTCGATCTTGAACCGCTGGTGATCATGCGCGAGCGCGTGCCGCTCGTGGTGTCGCCCGAAGTGGCGGCAAAACTGTCGGGCAAGCCCACCATCGAAGAGGTGCTGGCGCTGGTGCCGCGCGTCATCTCGCTGCGCTGGTGGCAGGCCGATCCGGAGACCGCGGCGGCGCTGGTGCGCCTGGCCCAGACCAGTGTGGAACTGCCCACCGGCCCGGCCCGGCGGCTGGCGATAAAGGGCGAGGGGCTCGGCTTTTTCGTCAATTCGGCGGTCGAAGACGATGTGCAGGCCGGCCGGCTGGTCGAAATTGCACCCACCGATTTCGAACCGCTGCATCGCGACACCGCCATCGTGGTGCGCAATCTCGCGGCGCTGGAACGTCCCATGCTGGCCGATTTCGTGCGCGAAATCGTGCGCGAATGCTCGCTTGTGGGCGAGATCATCGAGGACCGGCTGGCGGCTAAGCCCTAGTCGCCGCGCGCCAGAAGCCGAGCAGAGACTCGCGCCATGCGTCTGTCGCATCGAGATTGGCGCAATGCCCGCCATGGGGCAGGTCGACGACGCCCCAATTGGGCAGAGCGCGTAACGGGGCCAACTGGCCGAGAAGGGCGCGATTGACCGCCCTGTCCCGCCCGCCCACGAGGACCAGCCCCGGCCCCTGCCAGCCGGAGGCGGCAGTGGTGAGATCGTATCGGGCGATGTGGCGGACGATGGCCGTTACGGCGCTTGTATCATAGCGGCGGAGGAGGGATTGGATGACGGGTCGCGCCGCTCTATTGCGGGTCGTGGACCAGGCCGTGAGGCGAGCCATGGGCGCGCGGCCGGGAAAGCGGTCCATCAGCGGCATTATGCCGGCGGTCCAGCCTGGCAGGTTGAGCGCCAGCGCCGTGCCGAATGTGGCGAGCGACAGGAAGCGGGCCGGATGGGCGGAGACCAGCGTGAGGCCGATAATGCCGCCCAGCGAATTACCGACCCAATGCACTGCTTCGAGCCCGGCATGGTCGAGCATTTCGATCTGGTCGCGAGCGAGGCGATCGAGCGAATAGGCATCGGCGCCATTACCGTGGGAGACGTCCGAAAAGCCATGGCCGCGCAGATCGGGCGCGAGGACGCGACAGCCTTGTGCGGCGAACCATGCGGCATCGGCGGCAAATTGCGCCGCGCCGGCGCCGAGGCCGTGGCAAAGAACAATTGGTATGCCGTCGCGCGGCCCCAGATCCTGATAGACGAGGCGGGTTCCGTCGCTGGCGATAAGGCTCTGCTGTTCCATGGCGCCGGTATAGAGACCCGTTGGCTGCGCGGCCAGACTCAGGCGCTGCCGATGAGAATGCCGGCGCCGAAAACCAGTGCGCCGCCGACCACGACCTGCAAGGCCGCCCGCCAGAACGGGGTTTGCATATAGCGGTTCTGGATGAAAGCGATGGCCCAGAGTTCGATCAGCACGACGATCACGGCGATGGTGGTGGCGATGGTGAAATCATGGATGAGATAGGGCAGGGCGTGACCCAGCCCGCCGACCGCGGTCATGATGCCGGCAGCAAAGCCGCGCTTGATGGGAGAGCCACGGCCCGTCAGCTTGCCATCATCGGAGGCGGCTTCGGTAAAGCCCATGGAAATGCCCGCGCCCACGGCTGCGGCGAGGCCGACGAGAAAGGTCTGGTGCGTGTCGCCCGTTGCGAAGGCGGCGGCAAAGACCGGGGCGAGGGTGGAAACCGAGCCATCCATCAGGCCGGCAAGGCCGGGCTGCACATAGGTCAAAACGAACTGGCGATGCGCCTCGCTGGCTTCCTTTTCCCGGCCCTCCTCGCCCAGCACGTTTTTGTCGATCTGGGTCGCGCGGGTGGCATGGCCCTTTTCGGCCATGGCGAGATCGCCCAATAGCTTGCGGATCCCGGCATCGGTGACCTGCTCGGCAGCGGCGAGATAGAAGCGCCAGGCGCCTTCTTCCATCTCCCACACCTGCTGGCGCGCCTGTTCGAGGGTGAGGGTTTTCTGCAGCCAGACCGGCTTGCGGGTGAGGAAGCCGCGCACATGCTCGCGCCTTATGGGCACGAGGCGGGTGCCGAAGCGCTCCAGATAGAGGTCCAGAAGCCGCCGGCGGTGCTCGTCCTCTTCTGCCGCCATGCCCTCAAAAAGCGCGCCGCTGCCCGGATAGGTTTCGCCCAGGCGCGTGGCATATTCGGAATAGATGCGCCCGTCCTCCTCCTCGGCGGCAATGGCGAGGGACAGGATTTCGCGTTCCGACAGGGTCGAAAAATCGCGGCGATTGTCGGGCCAGAGACGAAACATCACAGGGCTCATAGTTTAGAATAGTTCCAAACTATGAATAGGCCGATTGCCGGTTTTGGGCAATCGGTTTTTGCGCTGCGGCAATGTGAACAGGGTCTCACCGGGGCATAAGAGCTTGTGACCGCAGCGCCTCCGGGCTATTGCGGACATAGGCTGAGGAACCCGATGCAACACAATTGGCGGATCATGGTGCGCGAGATGGGGACCGCTTTTGCGGTGCTGGCCATCTATGTGCTGACCCTGCTCATGCCGCTGCATCAGGCGGCGGGCCTGCAGCGCGATCTCAACGCCATCGGCTATTCAACGCTCGATAGCTGGTCCGTCTGTCAGCCGCTGGCGCAGGACGACAGCGGCGCGCCGGTCGAGGCTTCGGCGCTCCAATGTCCGGCCACCGGCATTGCCAAGCACCAGATGGCCGCCGTGCTGCCGCCGGTGCTCGTCATCGATCCGCCGACCACTGCCGATATCATCCGCTATGTCGATGAAGCGCCGGTCCATGCGCCAAGCCTGCCCCGCCATATCGGGCAATCGCGCGCACCCCCGGTCACGGTCTGATTCTGCACACGGGCAGCCAAGGCTGCCGCATCAGACCCTTTTGACTGGAGAATATCCAAATGATCCGTACTTTCGTACGCGCCGCTCTTGCGGCCACCACTCTCGCTACCCTCGCCGCCCCGGCCTTCGCCCATTCCACGCTTGAAGTGCAGGAAGCCAAGATCGGCGCCAGCTACAAGGCAGTCCTGCGCGTGCCCCATGGTTGCGGCACCGAAGCCACCCACACCGTTCGGGTGCAAATCCCCGAGGGCTTCTTTGCGGTAAAGCCCATGCCCAAGGCCGGCTGGGAACTGGAAATCATCACCGGGCCCTATGAAAACACCTATGTGAACCACGGCACCGAGGTGAAGGAAGGCGTCAAGGAAATCGTCTGGTCGGGCGGCAACCTGCTCAACGAATGGTATGACGAATTCGTCTTCCGCGGCACCTTTGCCGACTCGCTCGAGCCCGGCCCGTTCTACTTCCCGTCCATCCAGGAATGCGCCACGGGCGAAGAAGCCTGGATCGACACGACAGGCGACGAAGGCGTCGATGGCCCGGCCCCCAAGCTGACCCTGGTTCCCGCTTCGGGCGGCCACGGCCACTAAGGCATGGCGGGGAGCGCGATGAAAACCGCGCTTCCTCTTCTGTACCGGAGCAGCGTCATGCGCATCCTCATCTCTCGCCTTCGCGCCATCCTCCTCATGCTGGCCCTGACGCTCTTCGTCACGTCCGCAGCCTTTGCCCATGCCCAATTGTTGTCGACCGAACCGGCGGCCAATGCCGTTGTGGCCGAAGCGCCGGAGCTGGTCCGGCTGACCTTCAACGAGCCGGTGAATCCGCTGGCCATTGGCCTGATCGCGCCCGACGGGACACAGATAGATTTGACCGGCGCGGCGACAAGCGGCGAATCCATAATCGTCCACCTGCCCGAGGGGCTGGGCGAGGGCACACATGTCCTGAGCTGGCGCGTGGTTTCTGTCGACGCCCACCCTATTGCCGGGGCGCTGGTCTTTTCCATTGGCGTGGCAACAGGCGCGGAGGTGCCAACTGTTGCAACATCGCGCGCCACCATGCTGCTGCTCTGGGCCAGCAAGGCATTGCTGTTCGCCGGCCTTTTCATCGGCATTGGCGGCGCCGTGTTTGCGCTGACCGCGCCGCTTCCCGCCGCAGTCCGGCAGCCTGTTCTCGGGTTCTCGGCGCTCGGACTCATTGCCACGCCATTGAGCCTTGGCCTGCACGGCGCCGATGCGCTGGGGCTTGATCCTGACGGACTGCTCAGCGGGGCCGCATGGTCGGCGGGTTTTTCCACCTCCTATGGCATCACCATTCTCTGCCTGCTGGCGGCGTTTGTCCTCGCCATCCTGGCCGTGCTGCGGCCTGCGGCAAAACTGGCCGCCGTCCCGGCCTGGCTTCTCCCCGCTGTCGCGCTGGCCATTTCCGGCCATGCCGGAGCGGCTGATCCACAATGGCTCACACGGTCGGCCGTGATCCTGCATATTGCCGGCACATTGTTCTGCGTCGGGGCGCTGCTGCCGCTCTTTTTCTGGCTGCGCGAGCGCAGTGATGCGGCCAATCTGGCGCTGGCACGCTTTTCCCGCTTCATTCCTGTGGCGGTGGGCGCATTGCTGGTCTCGGGCGTGACGTTGTCGGTCGTGCAATTGGGTGCGCCCGGCACGGCGTGGATGAGCCCCTATGGCTTCATTCTCGGCGCCAAGCTGGCTCTGTTGTTGGTGCTTTTTGCGCTGGCCCTCTGGAACCGCTTGCGGCTCACCAGTCCGGCGCTGGCAGGCGAATTGCGGGCTCGCTATCGGCTGCGCCAGTCCATCCTCGTCGAACTGGTGCTGGTGCTGGCCATTTTCGGTCTGGCTGCCGGCTGGCGCTTCACCCCGCCGCCGCGTGCCATCGCTGCCGCCGAAGCCGCACAGGCAGCGGCCACCGTGCCGCTCTATGCCCATGCCATGGACAATGCTGTCATGGCCGATCTCACCATCAAGCCGGGTCGCGCCGGGCCGGTCAGCATCGAGATTTTCGTCGTTGATGCAGAAGGCGCGCCAATCGAGCCGCAAAGTGTCGATCTCACCCTTGCTGCCCCGGCACTCGGCATTGAGCCCTTCAAGGCCAGCGCCACGCTCACCGATGGCCTCTGGCGGGTCGACGACCAGACTGTTCCGCTTCCCGGCCTCTGGGAGCTGACCCTCGACATTCGTCTCAGCCGATTCAGCCTTGCCCGCATCGCCACCGAAATCGACATTCCCTGATCCAACGAAAGGACAATTCCATGTCTATCCGTCTCACGCTTGCCGCACTGGCGCTGGCCACCGCACTCAACCCCGCCCTGCCGGCTTTGGCGCAACACAGTACCGGTCATGCGCCCGCCCATGCCCATGGCGCGGCGGCGCCAATCACCGTAGGCGATATCGAAATCACCGGCGCCTTTACCCGTGCCACCCTGCCCAATGCCCCGGTGGCTGGCGGGTTTCTGACCCTCACCAATAAGGGCGCCGAGGATGATCGGCTGGTCTCCGTCACCACGCCGATTGCCGCCATGGGCCAGATTCATGAAATGGCCATGGAAGGCGATGTCATGAAGATGCGGCAGCTCAAGGACGGCATCGTGGTTCCGGCGGGCGAGACCGTCGTGCTCGAGCCCGGCGGCTATCACCTGATGTTCATGGGCCTCAATGGCCCGGTGGTGGAAGGCACGTCTGTGGCCGTGACGCTGACCTTTGAAAAGGCCGGCGCGATCACTGTGGATCTTGTTGCCGCCGGTACGTCTGCCGATGCTCCGGCTGGACATGGCGGACACTGACATGGCCATCAACCGTCTTCGCGCAGTCCTCTGGGCGCTGGTGGCCGCTTCGGCCATTACGGCCACGGGGCTTTATGCCTATGCCGCCACGCGCCAGACCCAGAATGCCGGGTTTGGATCGGGCGACTATCAATTGATGACGGCCTCGGGCGAGGCTTTCACCCATGACAGTTTCATGGGCAGCCCTTCCATGCTGTTTTTCGGCTTCACCCATTGCCCGGAAGTCTGCCCGACCTCGCTGGCCGAAATGGCGAGTTGGTATGAGACGCTGGGCGATGAGGCCAGGGATCTCAAGGCCTGGTTCGTCACCGTCGATCCGGAGCGCGACACAGCCGAGATCATTGGCGACTATGTCGCCTGGACCGGCCATGTCACCGGCGTCACCGGCTCACTCGAAGAGATCGAAAAGGCGGCCAAAGCCTGGGGCGTCTATTACGAAAAAGTCCCGCTCGAAGGCGGCGACTACACCATGGATCACACCGCCTCCGTCTTCCTGCTCGACGAGAACGGGGAATTCCAGGGCACCATCGCCTATCGGGAAAACAGCGACACGGCTTTGGCCAAGCTGCGCCGCCTGCTGGCCAGCTAGCCAGCAAGCACCTTGTCCACGGCAGCAGCCAGCGGAATGGCTGGCTGCGCGCCGGGATTGAGGCAGGCAAGGCTTCCCGCTACGGCGGCCCGACGCAGGGCAGTTTCAAAGGGCAGGCCCGCGTCGAGCGCGGCGGCGAAATAGCCGCAGAATGTGTCGCCGGCCCCCACCGTATCAACGGGCGTGACCTTGTGGGCAGGCACGGCGTACGAGGCGTCGGGCGTCTGCGCGCGGGCGCCATCGGGTCCAAGCGTCACGACAATGGTACGGCCGGTTTCTTTCACCCAGTTCGCCATTGCGGCATCGAGCTCTTCAATCGGCCGGCCGCTCAGCAGCGCAAATTCGGTTTCATTGGCAACGACGATGTCGGCCATGCCGGCCAGCGTCGCCGTATCGTCGAGAAAGGGCGCGGTATTGAGCACGCTGGTGGCGCCGCGCTGCCGGGCAAGCTCCAGCGCCCGCCGCGTTGCCGCCTGCGGCACTTCCTGCTGCACCAGCAATGTGTCGCCAGCCTTGAGATCGGCGAGGCCGCGTTCGGCATCCTCGGCGCTCATCGTGCCATTGGCGCCCGGTAGCACGGCGATGACATTTTCGCCCGCCGCATCAACAAAGATCATGGCAATGCCGGTGGCGGCCTCCGTCCGGCGCATCCGCGAAAGATCAACGCCGCCCTTTTTCAACAGGTCGAGCGCCATATCGGCAAAGGCATCCTCGCCCACGGCGGAGACATGGCGCACCTCCGCCCCGGCCCTGCGCGCCGCCAGCGCCTGATTGGCGCCCTTGCCGCCCGGCGCCATGGAGAATATGCCCCCGGCAACAGTTTCGCCTGGCTTGGGGAGGCGCGTTACAGTGCCAACCTGATCGAGATTGGTGGAGCCAAAAACCACGATCATTTGACCATCTTCTCCATCGTGTTCCAGTTGCGCATCGTGTCGAGCACATCCTTGCCGAGCTGGGCATAAAGCGGCTTGAGCACCATTTCGACATTTTCGGTATAGCGGCCATTGGGTTGGCGATAGGCCGCGAGATAGATTTCGCGCGGATCGACGCGGAGGACTTCCGTGTCGCCGGGCCGGTCATCAAGGTCGATGCCTTCGGGAAGCGGCTGGTCGAACATCAGCACATGGCGCGTCAGGTCCACTTTGCGGTCGAGCGTATTGAACGGATGGTCATCAAGCATGGCCTCCATCTCGCCCCTGGCGCGCAGCAGCACTTTGACCTCGAACCCGAATTTTTCCGCGATGAGCTTTTCGAGCCTTGCCTTTATGCCCGCCTCGTCGCCCTCGGCTTCAAACCGCACATTGCCGCTGGCGGCCACAGTTTTCACCTCGGTGTAGCCAGAGGCTTCAAGAACGGCCTTGAGCTCGGCCATCCTCATCTGGCGATTTCCCAGATTGATGCCGCGCAGGAATGCGAACCATATACTCATTTTGCCTTGTCCTGCTTTTTCTGCGGATAGATGGTTTCGCCCCGCGCCAGCATTTCGACGAAGGATTCGATCTTCCTGCGCCGGCTTGCTTCGGTCTTGAGGGCATTGGTGCGGTAGATGAGGGCGAAGCGGTTCTGGGCGGTCAGCTGATCATAGAGCCGCTGCGCATCAGGATTGGCCGCAATTGCCGCAAGCAGGTCGGCCGGGGCGTCCTGCGTCGTTTTGTAGGCAGCGTCCCAGCGGCCGTCCGCTTGCGCCGCCTCGACATGTTTCATGCCATGCTCGGTCATCAGACCGGCCTCGGTCAGCTTGGCAACATTGTCGCGGTTGACCTGGCTCCAGACCGATTTGGGCCGGCGCGGACAATAGCGCTGGACGAAGCTTTCATCGTCCCAGCTCTTCTTGATGGCGTCGATCCAGCCCCAGCAGAGAACCGCCTCGATGGCCTCGACCGGCGTAATGGTCGGCCTGCCGCTGGCCTTCTTGAAAATGCGGATCCACACTTCGTCGGCGCTGTCGTGATGGCCCGCCAGCCATTGGTAGAAGGCGTCAAAATCGACGAATTCGCGGATTTTTGCTGGATCGACGAAGACGGGGGCCATGGCCTATGCGCCGGTTTCAGACGGCGGCGAAGTTTCCGGCGGCGGGGGTGGCGGCAGCAGCGCGGCCAGCGCCGGCTCCAGCCGTTCATCGGCCGGCAGAACAAGGCCGAATTCTTCGGTCAGAACCGAGCGCAGCACTTCGATACTGGTGATCTCGCGCTTTACCGCCTCGCCCTCGACGGGCTGGATGGTGAACTGCCCATTGAGCAGCTTGAGCCGCCGCTCACCGGGCGACAGGGAAACGCGCAGTTCGCGGGTAAAGGGGGATTCGGGGCTGGTGCTGATCCGCTCGTTGATCGGAGCAAGCGCGGTTTCTTCAACCGGGTCCAGATTGAAAATGTAAAGCGCCCGCCAGTCCTCGCCGATCCTGATTTCCAGCGTCCAGTCGGGCTCGCCCCCGGTTAGCCGGAACGTTTCGTGCGGGGTCTTCTGTTCGGTGCCGGCGCGCAGGCGCAGCGGCGTGGTCAGCGTCTGCCCGCCAAAGCCGACATCGGCGATATAATGCTGGCCGTTGATTTCAACATGCAGCAGCATGTGGCTGGGCGGATTGGCCGCGCCGGTTTCATTGTTCCACACCACGCGCGCCAAAAGCGGGCGCACCGTGTAGTCCAGATCGGCCAACATGCGCATCAGCAGCAGATTGTGCTCGAAACAATAGCCACCGCGCTTTTCCGCCAGCAGCTTGCGCTCAAGGCTGGCCTGGTCGAGCGCCACGGGCTTGCCCATCAGCGGGTTGAGATTTTCAAAGGGAATGACGGCCGGGTGCAAGGCGTGGATGAGTTCGAGCGTCGCCAGGTTTGGCGCTATCGAGCCGGCAAAGCCGATTCGCTCGAAATAAGCATTCAGATTGACCTTTTCCGCCATCGGCCACCCTTGTCGCTGTTGAAACCGGGCACACTATGAGCAAGCCGAACGGCTTTGTCACGCGGCGCCCGGCAGCACGTGAACTTCAAAAAAGGTCAGATTAGCCCTGCGCCTTGCGCACGCGGATAACCACGTCGACATGGGCCACTTCCATGCCATGGGGCGCGCGCGGCAGGGTTTTAAAGGCCACCGCATCGGCCGGAATATCGATCATCCGCTGCTCGTCTTCCACATAGAAATGGTGGTGGTCCGAGGTGTCGGTATCGAAATAGGAACGCGATGCATCCACCGCCACTTCGCGCAACAGGCCCGCTTCATGGAACTGGTGCAGAGTATTGTAGATCGTGGCCAGCGACACATTGACATTGGCATTGCCCGCCTCGCTATGCAGCTGCTCGGCGCTGACATGCCGGTGCGGCCCGCCAAAGAGCAGTTCGGCCAGCGCGACGCGCTGCCGTGTCGGCCGAAGCCCGGCCATGCGCAGAACAGCCGTCAGGCAGGGTTTGCGGGACGGATGGGCACGGGCAGTGGCAATGCGGTCGGACATAAGGGCGGAAATACTCGTCATAAGGGTCCGGAAAACAGACCTTTCTTATAGTGTCGGCTCTCCTGTGAGGCAAGCGCAGAGCCCACCGCGTCCCCGTGCCATGCTTGACCCTCCCGATGCGCCCCTATACGAGACGGTTCTTGAGCAAAAGCGGGGACATCTCCATGGCCGAGCGGCAGAGTGCATTTGGATATGAAGAGCTGCTGGCCCATGGCCGCGGCGAACTGCCCGGTCAGGGCGATGCGCGCCTGCCCGCGCCGCCCATGCTGATGTTTGATCGCATCACCCAGATCGACGAAACCGGCGGCGCCTATGGCAAGGGCCAGGTGCGTGCCGAACTCGATGTCCATCCGGACCTCTGGTTCTTCAAATGCCACTTTATCGGCGATCCGGTCATGCCCGGTTGCCTCGGCCTCGACGCCATCTGGCAGATGACCGGCTTTTATCTCAGCTGGATCGGCCAGCCCGGCCGCGGCCGCGCGCTGGGCGGCGAAATCAAGTTCACCGGCCAGGTGACCGATGACGTGAAGCTGGTCGAATATGGCATTGATCTCAAGCGCGTCATGAAGGGCCGCCTGACCCTCGGCATCGCCGATGGCTGGGTCAAGGCTGACGGCAAAGTGATCTATGAGGCGGCCAATCTGCGCGTGGGTTTGTTCACCGAAGCCCAGATGAAGGCCGAACAGCTCGCCTGATTGGCCTTAATCCCGGCCCCTAACGTACCTATATAAGTGCGAATCTTGCCCCAGGACGAACGCACGACATGACTGAATCGAGGATGAAATGAGACGAGTTGTCGTAACCGGCATGGGTATCATTTCCTCAATCGGCAACTCGCTTGACGAGGTGACGACAAGCCTGCGCACCGCCAAGCCAGGCATCATCTTTGCCGAGGACTATGCCGAACTGGGTTTCCGCAGCCAGGTCAAGGGCGACCCGCGCCTTGATCCGTTCGAACTGCTCGACCGCCGCGTGACCCGTTTCATGGGCAAGGGCGCGGCCTGGAACTACCTTGCCATGCAGCAGGCCATTGCCGATGCAGGCCTTGAAGAGAGCGACATCTCCAATCCCATGACCGGTATCGTCATGGGTTCGGGCGGCGCCTCCACCCGCACCATTGTCGAGGCCGCTGACACGACGCGCGCCAATACCAGCCCCAAGCGCATCGGGCCGCTGGCCGTGCCCAAGGCCATGGGGTCGACCGCTTCGGCAACGCTGGCAACGCCTTTCGGCATCAAGGGCGTCAATTACACAATCACCGCCGCCTGCGCGACCTCCAAGCATTGCATTGGCAATGCCATGGAGCAGATCATGCTGGGCAAGCAGGACATCGTCTTTGCCGGCGGCCATGAGGATCTCGACTGGACCCTGTCCAATCTCTTTGACGCCATGGGCGCCATGAGCTCGGACTTCAACGCCACGCCTGAAAAGGCCTCGCGCTGCTATGATGCGGCCCGCGACGGCTTTGTCATTTCCGGCGGCGCCGGCGTGCTGGTCTTGGAAGAATATGAACATGCCAAGGCCCGCGGCGCAAAAATCTGGGCCGAACTGGTCGGCTATGGCGCCACCTCCGATGGCGCCGACATGGTTGCCCCCTCGGGCGAGGGTGCGGAGCGCTGCATGAAAATGGCGCTGCGCAACGTCAAGGCGCCCATCGACTATATCAACCCGCACGCCACCTCGACCCCGGTGGGTGACCTCAGGGAAATCGAGGCGCTGCGCGCCGTCTTCGGCAATGAAGACAAGTGCCCGCCCATTTCCGCGACCAAGTCGCTGACCGGCCACAGCCAGGGCGCCACGGGCGTGCATGAATCGATCTATTCGATCCTGATGATGAAGCACCGCTTCATTGCGCAGAGCGCCAATATCGACGTGCTCGACCCGGCCTTTGAAGACATGCCCATCCTGCGCCAGCGCCGCGATGACGTGGATCTGGGCTATGTGCTGTCCAATTCCTTCGGCTTTGGCGGCACCAATGCCGCGCTGGTCTTCAAGCATCCCGACGCCTGAGCGTTGGGTCAGCTCTCAGCTCGCGCCACCGGAAAAGGCGCGCAATTCGTCGGGTTCGACATTGCGTGCCTCATCAAGACTGAGCAGCGGCACGCCCCGCGTGATCGGAAAGGCCAGCCGCGCGGCCACCGACACCAGCTCGCTTTTGTCTGCCGACAGGATCAGCCGCGTCTTGGTCAGCGGGCAGACCAGCATTTCGAGCATTTTGACGTCGACGACATGGCGGGGGTCGGTGGAAGCTTCGGCCATCAGTTGAGCGGCGCGTTTCCGCCGCCGCTGCCGCGCGCCATTTCATATTCGGTAATGGCGATCAGCGTTTCGGCCCGCGCTTCCAGGGTCGGGGCTTCGAGCAGCACCTGCTTTTCCGCCGCGCCATAGGGCGAAACCATGCAGCAGAAATTGACGAGATCGGCCGTGCCGGTCTGTTCGATCTCTTCCCAGTTGAGCTCGATATTGGCGAATTCGGCATAGTCGCGCATCATCTTGACGAAGCGCGGACGATCCACAGCGTCTTCGCCGAAATTGCGCGCGAAATCACTGGCGAATTCATCGGCCGAGATCACGCATTGCCGATAGGGCGTCAGCACCGTCAATTCATGAGCAAGGCGAAACCGCGTCACCCCTTCGAGGATGATGAAATAGCGCCCGTCGCCATTCTCCTCAAAATGTGTCAGCCGGCCCAGGCAACCGATATTCTGCAGCGGCGCGCGGCCCTTGGGGCTTTCCTCGCTGGTGTCCTCGGGCTGGATCAGCCCGATCAGCCGGTCCCCGCGCAGGGCCGCATCGACCATGTCGATATAGCGCGGCTCAAACACATTGAGCGGGCGATGGGCAAAGGGTAGCAGCAGCGCTCCCGAAAGCGGGAACACCGGCACCGTCCTTGGCAGATCCGCTGGGCTGGTCGGGCGCTTGGACATTCTATGCCTTTACGAGAACAGCGCCGTCGAGAGCAGACGGCGGCCCTTGAGCGTGGCGGGGTCCTTGGGGCCCCAGGCCTCGAAAAATTCAATGAGCTTCTTGCGCGCCCCGTCCTCGTTCCAGCTGCGGTCGCGCTTGATCAGCGCCACGAGGGCTTCGGCAGCCTCGATGCGCTTGCCGTCGGCATTGAGCACCACGGCAAGATCAAACCGCGCCTGATGATTGTCCGGGTCGGCAGCAATCGCCGCTTCCAGCGCCGAGGTGTCGGACAGGCCTGCGGCCTCTTCCTTGAGGCGGATGGCGCCAATCAGCGCGTTATAGGCGTCACCATTGCGCTTGTCCTCGGGGATCATGTCGAGGGTCGCCTGCGCCTGCGGCACTTCGTCCGCCTGCATATAGATCCGCGCCAGCCCGATCAGGGCCTCCGCATGGTCCGGCACATGCTGCACGATCATGCCATAGACCTGCGCGGCCTGCGCGAGGTCGCCCGCGGCAAAAGCTGCCTCGGCGGCCCTGAGGGCCTCGGCCACCTGCGCCTCAAAACTGTCGGCCTGCGGCGCGCCGGCGGGCGCGGCGGCAATCACCTTCTCGGCAAAACGTCGCACCTCGCCCTCGGGCATGGCGCCCATGAACCCATCGACCGGGCGGCCGCCGGCAAAGGCGAAAACGGCGGGAATGGACTGCACGCCCAGCTGCCCGGCGATCTGCGGATGCTCGTCGATATTGATTTTGACCAGCCGGATCTGTCCGGCCTTTTCATTGACGACTTTTTCGAGCGCCGGTGTCAGCTGACGGCAAGGACCGCACCAGGGCGCCCAGAAATCCACCAGAACCGGGGTGTCGAGCGAGGCCTCGACGACATCGGCGCGGAAACCGGCATCGCTCGATTCGCTGATATAGCCGGCGGCAGGGGCCGGTTTGGCGTTCGGTGCGCCCTCAAAGGACATGGTCATGGCAATCAGCTCTTGGGTTCGGCAAAGTTCGGTGTGTTGCTGGCCTTTTTGCCCCCCTCAATGCCCCACTGGCAACCCCGTTTGCCGGGGGAATTTGGACAAGATGACATTGGGATAAAAATCCGGGTTGCAATCGGTCAGACGATTGGGCATATAGGCGCGCGTCGGGGCACTGCCAAGTGCCGGGACTGGAGTGCGGGTGTAGCTCAGGGGTAGAGCATAACCTTGCCAAGGTTAGGGTCGTGGGTTCGAATCCCATCGCCCGCTCCAAATACCAAAGGCCGGCAAGCCTTTGGTGACAAAGGGTCCTTCGGGACCCTTTTTGTTTTTCAGGGTTTTCCTAAGCCTGGCGGCGAAGCGTGATCTCGTAGGTATAGTGCTCTGCCGGCATCACACTTATGGTGATGATGCGGTTCTGTCCTTCCGCATCCCGATAGCACCGACGAAGCTCAAGGGCGTGTGTTCCCGCGTTGACCTGCAGTGGCTGGGCGAGATCTGGCGACACCGGAACGGCTCTCAATGCCTGGTGCCCCCCGTGGCGGGCCGGGCGAGGTAACGGTCTTGTTCGGCACGGTTTCGGGTTCCGCGGTCGCGAATGTGGTTGCGTCGTGCACCTTCACCATCCCGATGATGCGCCGTGTCGGCTATTCCCGCGAAAACGCGGGCGGCTTGAAGCGGCCTCCTCCTCGGGTGGCCAGTTGGCGCCGCCAATAATGGGTCGTGGCGCTACTTGATGTGAAGAATGCGATCGATATCGGCGGTTGCATTGCCGAGGAGGCGCAGCGCTGCGCGCCGGGCGGCCTCAGGCTCGCGATTGACGATGGCATGGCACAGATCGCCGTGCTCGCGCAAAGCGCGAGCCCTGTGCGAGCCCTTGGCGGCGATGTCGAACATCTGCCTTAGGCCGATGCTGAACAATTGCCCGATTGGCCAGAAGAATTCGTTGTGGGTGGCCAGATAGATCGAGCGGTGGAACTGCAGGTCTGCCTCGACCCAAGCCGCATTGTCATCGCCTGCCGCTTCCATCGCGCGAAAGTCGCTTTCGAGCATGGCGTGATCCGCTGCCGTGGCCGCTTCGGCAGCGAGCGCGGCGGCCTCGGGTTCGGTGGCGCGGCGAAGCTGGAACATCTTGTTGAGATAGGTTTCGACGTCTGCCACCTCAATCCGCCAGCGCAGCACGTCGGGGTCGAGATGATTCCAATGGGCGGGGTCACGCACAATCGTACCGCGCTTGGGGCGTGAATCGATGAGGCCCTTGGCGGCCAGCCCGCGCACTGCCTCGCGCATCGCCGTGCGGCTGACACCCAAGAGTTCACACAACTGCAATTCAGGCGGCAGGGGATCGCCCGGGGCCAGATCGCCACGGACGATGGCCAGGCCAAGACGGTCGTGCACCCGCAGATGTGGATCGAGGGTCAGCGCGCGCAGTGCGGGAGGGGCAAACCTGTCTGTCCCTAGGCCAATATTGCTCATCAATTCCCCCGAAACGGACTCCCCGCTTATCTCAACCGCGCCAAAAGGTCACTACTCGCGCTCTCCCCGGACCGGAACGGGTGCCTTGACAGTTCTTGTATTATTGTATGAGAATATAAATGCCAAAGCAATCTAGGGAGGATCAGATGCTACGGACTATTCTCGTCGCCGCGTTCGCGGCGCTGACATTTACGCCTGCGCTTGCGCAGGAGGTCGTCATTAAATTCGGTTTCTCGTCCACGGCCGATCTGGAAAACGACAACGGCACCGCCGCATTGCTGTTCAAGCAATATGTGGAAAGCCGCAGCGACGACATCACGGTCGAAATCCACGGCTCGAGCGCCCTGGGCAGTGACGCGGATATCATCCAGGGCCTTCAGCTCGGCGCTGGCGCGACCATGTATATTGGCGGCACTGCGACCTTCAACACGTTCGTCCCCAAGGTCGGCGTTCTGGATCTGCCCTTCATGTGGGGCGATTATGCCCATGTGGCCCGCGCCCTCGACGGAGACGTGGGCACTGCCCTCAAGGCCGATTTTGAAAATGCCGGCTTCAAGGTGCTGGGCTATGGCTTCAGCTGGGGCTATCGCAATGTCGTGACCAAGGGCGTGGCCATTACCGAGCCCGGTGATGTCGCCGGCCTCAAGCTGCGCACCATTCAGTCGCCGATCTATGTCGCAGCGCTGAATGCCATGGGCGCCAATGCAACGCCGATGTCGTTCAATGAAGTCTACACGGCCCTGCAAACGGGTGTTCTGGATGGTTTTGAGCACGCGGCTTCGATGGCCTATTCGGCAAAGCTCTATGAAGTGTCGGACCATCTGGCTCTGACCCGTCACCTGTTTGGACCCACCGCGATGGCCTATTCGCTGCCGCTGTGGAACCAGCTGACGCCCGAGCAGCAAACCCTGCTGCAGGAGGCTGCCGACTTCTCGCTCAATGTTGCACGGGCCATGGCCCCCGGCCGCGAGCAGGAAGCGCTGCAGAAGCTGGAAGCTGAAGGCATGACGATCACCGAGGTCGATACGTCGGACTTCGTGGCTGCCGCCTTGCCGCTGCAGGACGAGCTGGCCTCGGGCATTGGTGCGAGCGATCTGCTCGCTGATATCCGCGCCGCGCAATAATCGAACCCCGCACGCGGCCCCAGTGCCGCGTGCGGGTCTGTCAGGGGGGAGCTCTGAATGATCAGGTTTTTGTCGTATATCGACCGCATCATCGAAACGGTGGTTATCGTCGCTTTTGCGGCCATGATCACGGTCGGTGCTGCTCAGGTTTTCAACCGCTATTTTCTGAATATGTCGCTGAGCTGGAGCGAGGAGTTCCAGCGCTATGGCCAGATCTGGCTGGTCTTTCTGGCGGTTCCGATTGCCTATCGCCGCGGTATGCATATGGGCATTGCCGGATTGCGCAATGTCCTGAGCGAGAATGGCCGCAAATGGTTCATCAGGGCCATCGACGTGCTGTGGATCGTGCTGGGCGGCGCCATTGCCCTGGGCACCGCGCAATTCATGGGCGTGCTGAGCACCCAGCGCAGCGCCGGGCTCGGGCTGCCCATGAACTGGGTCTATGCCGGAATCCTGATTGGCGCCCTCTACATGGTGCTGATCGGCATCAGGCGCATCGTCGCTTCCTTTGCCGGCCTTGAGGTCATCGACACCTTGGGTGAGCTTTAAATGTTGATCCTGATTGTTTTCCTGGCACTGCTTGCGATGATTTTCGCGGGCCTGCCCATCCTGCTGTCCATGGGCCTGATCGGGCTGGCCGGCATTGTCTCCGTGCCGCAGCTGGTGCTGCCGCTTTTTCCACAGAAGATGTTCTCAACGCTGGACTCGTTCAGCCTGCTGGCGCTCCCCTATTTCATTCTCGCGGGCGAATTGATGGCCAAGGGCGGCATCAGCCGCAAGCTGGTCGAGTTTGCCACGGTCGTGGTGGGACACCTGCGGGGTAGTCTCGCGCACGCCAATATCGTCTCCTCCATGGCCTTTGCCGGCATTTCCGGCTCCTCGACGGCCGATACGTCGGCGGTTGGCGGCGTGCTGATCCCCGCCATGAAGGAGCAAGGTTACAAAGCCGGATATGCGGCGGCAATTACGGCTACCTCTTCAACGATCGGCGCCATCATCCCGCCTTCCATGACCATGATCGTCTATGGCGCACTGGCCAATGTTTCGATCGGCGGACTTTTTCTCGCTGGTGTCATCCCCGGCATCCTGGTGGGTCTGGCCATGATGAGCGCGGTCTATGTCCAGTCCCGCAATGTGGCCAAATATCCCGAGATGCAGGCCAAGGGCAGGTTTGATGGCCGGGCCGCCATCCGGTCGCTGGCATCGGTCTGGTCTGCCTTGCTGGCCCCGCTGATCATCGTTGGCGGCATCCTGGGTGGCGTCTTCACCGCGACCGAGGCAGGGGTTGTGGCCTGTGTCTATTCCTTCCTGGTCTCGGTGGTGTTCTACCGCACGATCAAGCTCAAGGAACTGCCCGCAATCCTGCTTGCCGCGGCCCTGACTACCGCCATGGTGGCGGGCATTATCGGCATTGCCGGCGGCTTTGGCTGGCTGCTTGCCTACCTCAACTTCAACCAGTTGATCCTGGCGACGATCATGTCGCTAACCACTGAGCCGCTGCTGGTCTTTGCCCTCCTTGTTCTGGTGATGCTGATCCTCACCATGTTCGTGGATTCGATGGCGGTGCTGATCATTGCAGTGCCGATTGCCGTGTTTATCGGCCAACGCTTTGGCATCGACCAGTTCCAGCTGGGGCTGGCGCTGGTCATGGCAACACAGATCGGGTCAACGACACCGCCCGTGGCCGTGCTGCTCTTCGTGGCCACGTCCATCGCCAAGTGCCGTTATCACGAGACCATCCGCTATGTCTGGCCCTTTATCGGGGCCGAGATCGCGGTGCTGGCGCTTGTCATGGTCTTTCCGCCCCTTGCGAGCGCCATACCCAATTGGGCGTTCCAGTAATCCGCTTCCAGACCAATATCTAACATCAAGGAATTTTCATGTACGACATCAGTAACAAAGCGGCGCTTGTCACCGGCGGCACCCGGGGCATCGGGCTCGCCATTGCCCGCAATATGCTGGAGCGGGGTGCGCGAGTTGTCATCAACGGACGACAGATGACCGACGAGGCTGAGGCGCTCGCGGCCGAATTCGGCGCGGACCGTATTGCTGTCAAGCTGGCCGATGTTGCCGTGCCCGAAGAAGCCACCAAGCTCGTCGAAGAGACCGGAAGCCATTTCGGCCGCCTGGACATGCTGGTGCATTCCGCCGGTGGCCCTGCTCCCGGCTCGGTGCTTGACATCTCGCCGGACAACTGGATGCAGGCCTTCGCCATCCATGTGCATCCTGTCTATCACCTGTTCCGCGCGGCTCATCCATTTCTGGCCCGCGAGGGTGGATCGGTGCTGTTGGTCTCTTCGGTTGCGGGCCTCCGCGGCTGCCCGGGAACAGTGGCCTATCAGACCGTCAAGGGCGCGCTTTTGCCTTTGGCACGGGCGCTGGCCTTCGATCATGCGCGGGAAGATATCCGCGTCAATGTCATCGCGCCGGGCATTATCCGCACCCGTTTCCATGAGAAAATGACCGAGACGGCAAAGGCGCATAACCTCGCCAACCGCATTCCGCTGGGCCGCGAAGGCACAACCGCAGACGTTGCCACCGCCTCGCTGGAGCTGATGTGCAATCCCTTCATCACCGGGGAAGTGCTGACCGTTGATGGCGGTATGTCGATGCGGGTCACGGCCTAAAACCTTCTATCCGATCCGGCGGAACACAAGCTCTGCCGGATCGGACCACATATGTGCCCGAGGACCCGTTTTTCGGGCTCGTCCCTGACAATAAAAACTCAATCCTGGAACACCGGATGCTGACCAGAACCCTCTCGGGCGAACCTCCCAAAACGATCCTGCCGCCCGGCGCGATAGATACCCAGAACCATATCTATCTGCCCGGCTTTGCGTCTGCTCCGGGCGCGGTGCCGCTTCCGCCCGATCCGCCCAGCCCCGATGACTATCGCCGCGTGATGGCCTGGCTGGGTATCGAGCGCGTGGTGATTACCCAGGGCAATGCGCATGGGCGGGACAATGGAAACCTGTTGGCCTGCCTGGCGCAGATGGGCGCCATCGCGCGCGGCGTCGGGATCATCGATGGGACCACCAGCGATGCCGAACTGGCCCGCCTGGCCGATGGTGGCATTGTCGGCGCCCGCATCATGGACCTAGCGGGTGGCGCGGTCGGCCTTGGTGAACTGGAGGCCGTTGATGGCAAGGCCGCAGCCATGGGCTGGTGCCTGGCGGTTCAGTTCGATGGCTCCAATATCCTTGAGCACGAGCAGCGCCTGTCCTCGCTGGACAGCCGGTGGATTCTCGATCATCACGGCAAGTTCCTGTTCGGCGTCACGCCCAACAGCCCTGAGGTGGATGCCGTCAAGCGGCTGATCGACAAGGGACAATGCTGGTTCAAGTTTGCCGGCTGCTATGAATCGTCCAGACAGGGCGGCCCGAATTATGAAGACATTGGCGAAGTGGCCCGCGTCATCGCTGCCCATGCGCCTGACCGCATCATCTGGGGCAGCAATTTTCCGCATAACAGCGCCAAGACCACCGCTGACTACCCCAATGACGCAGCATTGCTTGATCTGGCGATGAGCTGGCTGCCCGATGACGAAAGCCGCCGGAAATGCCTGCTCGATAATCCGCAGGAGCTCTTTTTCCGATGATGCGCGGCCGGCATTTCTAGCCTATCCCAGCGCAGCGTCCGCCATGGACCGAATTGTTGAAACACCCCAGTTTCCACCCTGTCCAAACTTGGGGTCGTGGGTTCGAATGCCGTAGTGCGCTCCAAATATCAAGGTGTGGCAACGCCTTGGTGACAAAGGGTCCTTCGGGGCCCTTTTTGTTTTTCTGGGTTTCGCCCCACTATCGGGTTGCACTTCGGGCTTGCCCGGCGTTCAAGGGTGGGACCACCCTCAACGCCCGATAGCACGCCATGGCCAAGCAGTTTCCGCAGCTCGAAGAGCATCACCACCGCTATATCAAAGCCCAGCACATGTTCTTTACCGCGACGGCTGCCAGCACAGGTCGCGTGAACATTTCGCCGCGCAGCACCGATATGTTTCGCGTTCTGGGCGACAATGCCGTGCTCTATCTCGATCGCACCGGCAGCGGCAATGAGACGGCGGCGCATCTGCGGGCTGATCCGCGGATGACGATCATGTTCTGCGCGGTCGAAGGGCCGCCGCTGATCATGCGGCTCTATGGGGAGGGGCGCGTCATCCACCGCGACAGCGCCGAATATGCGGGCCTGCTGGCCGATCAATTCGACAATGCCGCCCCGCTCGGCGCCCGGCAGATGGTGCGGCTGGATTTTGATCTGGTGCAGACGTCCTGCGGTTATGGCGTGCCGCTCTTTGACTACAAGGAAGAGCGGCCACAGATGGACGCCTGGGCCAAGGCCAAGGGCGTTGATGGCATCGAGGCCTATTGGCACGAGAAGAATGAGGTGAGCCTTGATGGCCTGCCGACGGGCCTGTTCGATCCGCCGGCCTGAACGAGTTCAGCAATGGCTTGGGTGAGCAGGGAAGCCCTGCCCACCCGTAAGCGCCTAGATGCGCTGTCCGTCCGCGGAAAAGGCGAGGCAGGCGCCGGGTTCGATGCCGACGGTAATCGGCGCGCCCGCGGGAATGCGCGAATGGCCCTTTTGCTGGATGGTGATTTTGGTCTCGCCATCCTTGCCGATAGCATAGACGAAGGAGACGCCGCCCAATTGCTCAACCACCTGGGCATTGGCTGTCAGCGAATTGCCGGTCCCGGCGCTTTCGGTAAAGTGCTCGGGGCGAATGCCGATGCTGACGGTCTCGCCCACCGTGCCGCCGGAGCCGCGCCGCATCACCTTGAGCGGGGTCGCATCAAAGCCCGTCAGCGCCACGCTCATTTCCTGCCCGTTGATGGCCGTGATCGTGCCATCGAGGAAGTTCATGCGCGGTGAGCCGATAAAGCCGGCGACGAAGACATTGTCCGGATTGTCATAAAGCTCGATGGGGCTGCCCTGCTGCTCGATCCGCCCGGCGCGCAGCACCACGATCCGGTCGGCCAGGGTCATGGCTTCGACCTGGTCATGGGTCACATAGACCATGGTGGCGCCAAGCTGCTGGTGCAGCTTGGCAATTTCGATGCGCATCTGCACGCGCAGTTCCGCATCGAGATTGGAGAGAGGTTCGTCAAAGAGGAAGGCCTTGGGCTGGCGCACAATGGCGCGGCCGATGGCGACGCGCTGGCGCTGGCCGCCGGAAAGCTGGCGCGGCTTGCGCTCCAGCAATTCGGTCAGTTCCAGCGTGCGGGCCGCCTCGTTGACCCGCTGGGCGACTTGCTCGCGCGGCATCCCGCCCATGCGCAGGCCAAAGCCAAGATTCTGCTCGACCGTCATATGCGGATAAAGCGCATAGGACTGGAACACCATGGCGACACCGCGCTCGGACGGATCGAAATCGGTGACGTCCTCCCCCCCGATCATCACCTGGCCCGATGAGGGCTCCTCCAGCCCCGAAATCGTGCGCAGCAGGGTGGATTTTCCGCAGCCCGACGGGCCCACGAACACGACAAATTCGCCGTCCTTGATGTCGAGATCGACATCGTGGATCACCTTGACCGTGCCGAAGCTTTTGTTGATCCCGCGCAATTGTAGTTCAGCCATCGTTTCCTCCTTGCCGATGGTTCAATTCCTGAAGCGCGGTGCGGTTTGGCCGCTCCGCGCCCCTTTGTTCCGTCAGCGCGCTGCCCAGAGGGCGCCCCGCTCAAAAATGGTCCGCATCTGCGGCACCTTGAATTCGTCGGCCACATGGCCAAGCGTGATATGGAAAACCCTTCCCTTGCCGAAGCGGCGCTTCCACACCACAGGCATGACGACGCCGTCGATTTCGTCGAAATATTTGCCGGTGAAGGTCGTGGTCGCCAGCACCTCGATGCTGGGGTCGAAATGCATGTAATATTGCTCTGAATGGTAGGGGAAATCGCTGATCCCCTCCATGATCGGATCGTCCGGCTTGGTGACATTGACTGTGTAGTCGATGATGTCACCCGGATGGGCGACCCATTGGCCGCCGACCATGAACTGATAATCGGGCTCGGTACGGAAGCTGTCGGACATGAGGCCGTGGAAGCCGGCAAGCCCGGTTCCGCCGCGCACGGCGGAGATCAGATTGGTCAGCTCTTCCTTTTCGATCCGCGACATGGTGATGGCGGGAACGATGAGGTCATATTGACCCAGGCCCTTGTCGGCAAAAGCCTCGGTGGTCGCCTCGATGTCGACGCTAAACCCGTGGCTTTCGAGAATCTCGCCGGCAATGCCAGCGCTCTGCTCCGGTGTATGGCCATCCCAGCCACCCCACACGATCAGGGCTGTTTTGCTCATTGCCTTCCTCCTTCTTTGGTCCGGTTTCAGTGGGGGCACTGCACCGGGAATGCACGTTCTTAAAAAAATGGCCTAATAGGCCGGTGTCCAGGGTGCGCTATAGATGTCGCGCAGCATGAGGGCCGCAGCGCCACGTGCCCAGAGCTGATCGTCCAGCGTGTGGAAAATAAGGTCCGTGCTGGCAAAATGGGCCCGGAAACTATTGGCCTCGGCCACCGTTTTGACGGCGGGGGCCAGCAGTTCGCAATAGCGCGGCGATTCCAGCGCTACGATGATTTTTTCCGGGTTGATCAGGTTGATGATGTGCGAAAGGCCGATGCCGAGCTTTTCGGCGTGCTGGCCGATCAGTTCCTGCGCCCGCATATCGCCGGCGTCGCTCGCTTCGGCCAGTGCGGCGGTGAGGTCAAGGCGGGCGGTGGGTGTTTCGAGGAAGTCCGGGCCCAGGGCCATTGCCGCCTGTCGGCGCATTGCCGCGCGGCTCACATGGGCATTGAGGCAGTCCTTCTGCCCGCATTCGCAGGCCACGCCTTCGCTGCCGACTTTGACATGGCCAAAGGTCGGCCCCAGCGTGCTGGCGCCACGGCGCAGATCCGATTCCACCCAGAGGCCGAGACTGGCCGTCTGGTCCAGCGCCACCACGGCAAAGCTTTTTTCACTCTGCGCATAGCCGAACCAGCTTTCGGCCAAAGCCAGCAAATGCGCCGGTTTTTCAAGCTTCACCGGCAGGCCCGTCCGCTCGTGCAAAAGCGCGCCAATGGGAATTTCGCGCTCCCCGAAAACCGAACTTGAATAGCTCTTGCCCGAGCGCGGATCGACGAGGCCCGGCACGCCCACGCCAATGCCACGAATGCGGCTGCGATCAATGCCGGATTTGTTGACGCAATCATCCATGGCGTCCTCTATGAGATCAGCGATCACATCAGCCGGCTGGCGCGCCATGCGGATGGGCAATTGCACCGAACTGACCACTTCGCCGCGGAAATCGACCAGCGTAACAGTCGTCATCACCTCGGAAATCTTGATGCCCAGCACATAGGCGGCGTCGCTGACGAGGCCGAGCAAGACGCGTGGCCGCCCGCGCTGTGCGTCCCCATTGATGGGGGTGTGAATAGCCTCGATCAGGCCCTCGTCGATCAGGGCGCCGGTAATGGCCGAAACCGTCGTGCCGCTCAGCAATGTGCGCTCCGAAATCTCGACGCGTGAAATCTGGCCATGGCACCGGATGGTCTCCAGCACATGGTATTTGTTGATTTCGCGCATGAGCAGCGGATCGGCGATTTTCACAGCCAAAGGGGGCGCTCCGGGATTATTTGCGCTGGTGGCATTTAATTTTATCCTTTGGTCAAATACAGCCGCCCAGCGCGGTCATTCATTCTTCGGTAACGATTTCATTTGGCACAGATCACTGCAAAATCAATAACTTATAACGATTTTGCGGCAGCATGAGCCAGATGTGATACAAGTGAGGTACGTTCCTCTTGCGTCTTTAATAAGGGATGCGTAAAAAGTAGCAAGTGGTGAGTTCAGCAGGCACTGTCTCGTCATTGCGGCCAAGGGAGGATTCCGAAAAACCGGTTTCTGGCCGCCACAAGGATTGGAGGAACCCATGAAACGTCTCGCGCTTGCCGCGATGCTGGGTCTGGCTGCCATTGCGCCAGCACAGGCTCAGACTGTCGTCAAACATCTGCACATCACGTCCATTCCCGCTGAAGTGGAACTGATGAATTCCATCGCCGCCGACTTCATGGCGCAGAACCCCGATATCAAGGTCGAGCTGCCGTTCCTCGAGAACGAAGCCTTCAAGGCCAAGCTGACGACGCTGCTGCAGTCGGCCGATGCGCCCGACGTGTTCCACACCTGGGGTGGCGGCGTGTTCTATGAGCAGGCCAAGGCCGGCTTTCTGCGCCCGATCGAAGATGTGCTGAGCGACGAAGCCAAGGAAGCTGTCGGCAGCGCCGGCATTGCTGCCTATACGGCCGAAGACGGCCACCTCTATGGCGTTGCGCGCGACGTTGCCGAAGTGGTGCTGTGGTACAACAAGGCGCTGTTCGAGCAGGCCGGTGTTGATCCGGCCAGCATGGAAACCTGGGAAGGGTTCCTGGCTGGCGTCCAGACCTTCAAGGATGCGGGCATCACCCCCATCGCCGTTGGCGCCAAGGACAAATGGCCGGCTCACTTCTGGTGGTCCAAGCTGGTCGTCCGCCAGGCCGGCATGGAAGGTTTCCAGGCCGCAGCGCGCGGCGAAGGCGACGGCTTTGCCGGCGAAGATTTCGTCAAGGCCGGTGAGTATTTCCTCGAACTCGCCGAAATGGAACCCTGGCAGCAGGGCTTCCTGGCCGCTGGCTATGGCGATGCGTCCGGTTACTTCGGTGACGGCAAGGCCGCCATGCACCTGATGGGCGACTGGGACTACGGCGCCATGAAGGACAACTCGGCCAACAAGCTCGGCATTCCTGATGACCAGCTCGGCATCCTGCCCTTCCCCACCATCGAAGGTGGCAAGGGTGACCCGACCGATACGCTTGGTGGTCTTGGTGGCGTGCTGTTCTCCAAGAACGCATCCGATGCTGCTGTGAAATGGATCGAGTTCTTCAACAACCAGGAAAACCAGGCCAAATACGCCAAGGACGCCTACTATATCCCGATCTCCAAGGGTGCGGCTGACGTCATGACCAACCCCTTCAAGGTGCAGATCGCCCGCAATATCGGCAATGCCCATTGGCACGCCCTGTTCTTCGATCAGGCCCTTGGCCCCAATGTCGGCGGCGTCGTGAACGACGTCTCTGCTGACCTGGCCGCCAATGCCATCAGCGCCGAGGAAGCTGCGGAGCTGATCAAGGAAGCCGTGGACGACTCTCTCTAAGCCTAAAGGCTTGTGCCGGCGGGCGGCATTCATCCCGCCCGCCGGTAGTCTTGTCGAACAACCCGTATGACCGCGCCTGTCTCTGCCTCCGGCCCAAAGCCGCCGCCTCTGGCGCGCAACCATCCGGAACCGCATTTCACAGCCCGCCGGGCCTGAGGACGCCGATGACCAGCATCGCCACCGCATCGAATCCGGCACTGGCCGCCGCGCCGCGCCGCCGCCGCTATATGGAGCGCAAAAGCCTCGTGCCGCTGCTGCTCTTCCTGCCGCCGGCGCTCATTCTGTTCACTGCCTTCGTCGTTCTTCCCATGATCGATGCGGCCACCTTCTCCTTTTTCAAGTGGAACGGTTATGGCCCGATCACCGACTTTGTCGGCTTCAAGAACTATGAGGATGTGCTGACGCACCGCAATTTCGGCACCGCTGTGCGCAACAGCGTGATCGTGGTCGCGGTGTCCCTGCTGATCCAGTTGCCGCTCGCCATGTGGTGCGCCATCGCGCTCGCCGGGCGCGGCGCGCATGTCAATCTCATCCGCGTGCTGTTCTTCCTGCCCTATATGCTGGCCGAAGTCGCTGCGGGCCTCATCTGGAAATTCGTCTATGACGGCAATTATGGCCTGCTGCCTGCCATTGGCGGCGCCATCGGCGTTGAAATGCCCTTCGTTCTGGGCGACCGGATGTGGGTCATGCCGGCCATCATGCTGGTGATCACCTGGAAGTATTTCGGCTTTCACATGATGATCTATATCGCCGGTCTCCAGTCCATTCCCGGCGAGGTCATTGAGGCTGCCCGTCTCGATGGCGTCAAGCGCTGGCAGATCGTGCGCCACATCCAGATCCCGATGATCCGCTCGGCCATCGTCATCTCGGTCTTCTTCGCCATCACCGGCGCGCTGCAATTGTTCGATCTGATCATTCCGCTCTCCAATGGCGGGCCCAGCCATTCGAGCCACACCATCGTGACCTTCCTCTACCAGTTCGGCATCCTGCGCATGAATCTGGGCTTTGGCGGCGCGGTCAGCGTGTTGCTGTTCATTGCCTGCGTCGTGGTCGCCCTCTCCTATCGCCGCATTCTCTTCAAGGCGGAGCAAAGCTGATGTCCACCATTGCCAAAAAGCGCCGCCGCCCGAATATCTCGGCGGTTCAATGGGTCACCCTGATTATCGTCTCGGCCTTCGTCATCGTGCCGTTCTATACGACGGCCCTTGGCGGCTTTAAGGAAATCGGCGAGCTGCGCGTCAATCCCTTCGGCTTGCCGGCCAGTTGGGATCCGGTACGCTTCGTCGAAATTCTCGGCGGGCCGCGCTATTTTTCCTCGCTGGGCAATTCCCTGCTCATCGCCGGCGGCACCGTGGTTCTCTCCACGCTCGTCGCCTCGATGACCGCTTTTGCGCTCGCCCATATCAAGTTCTTCGGCTCGAAATTCATCCTGGGCTATCTGATGCTGGGCCTGCTCTTCCCCGCCGCAACGGGCATCCTGCCGCTTTTTATCAAGATGCGCGATCTGGGAATGCTCGACAGCCATTGGGGCATCATCACAGTTCAGGTGGCGTTCAGCGTGTCCTTCTCGGTGCTGCTGTTCCACAATTTCTTCAAGGAACTGCCCAAGGAGCTGGTCGACGCCGCGCGCATGGATAATTGCGGCTATATCCGCATCTATTGGTACGTCACCCTGCCGCTCTGCCTGCCGATCATCGCTACGGTCGGCGTGTTCAATTTCGTCGGCAGCTGGAACAGCTTCCTCCTGCCGCTCATCGTGCTCAATTCCGAGGCCAAATATACTTGGCCGCTCGGCATCATGCAGTTCCAGGGGCAATACGGCTCCGACTGGCCGCGCATTCTGGCCTTCCTCACACTCTCCATCATGCCGGCAATTGCCTTCTTCCTGCTGGCGCAGCGTTACGTGATCTCGGGCCTGACCGGGGGCGCGGTCAAAGGCTGA
>JAEYTY010000081.1 GCA_023433775.1 Pseudomonadota bacterium
GTTTTCGGTAAAGGTGGTCCGGCTTTCCGGTTCGAAAACGCGACACCAATAGCGCGGCAGCCTAGGCCGCCTTCCGCTCCACCATCATCTTCTTGATTTCGGCGATCGCTTTGGCGGGATTGAGGCCCTTGGGGCAGGTCTTGGAGCAGTTCATGATGGTGTGGCAGCGATAGAGCTTGAAGGGGTCTTCAAGATTATCGAGGCGCTCGGGCTGGGTCTCGTCCCGGCTGTCGATCAGCCAGCGATAGGCCTGCAGCAGTGCTGCGGGCCCGAGATATTTCTCGCCATTCCACCAATAGCTTGGGCAGGAGGTCGAGCAGCAGGCGCAGAGAATGCACTCATAAAGCCCGTCCAGCTTGGCGCGGTTTTCGACCGACTGCGTCCATTCCTTTTCCGGCGTGGGCGAGGTGGTCTTCAGCCATGGCTCGATGGCGCGGTGCTGCGCATAGAAATTGGTGAGGTCGGGGACGAGGTCCTTGACCACCGGCATATGGGGCAGGGGGTAGATCTTGATGGGGCCCGACGAGTCATCCATGCCCTTGGTGCAGGCGAGCGTATTGAGCCCGTTGATATTCATCGAGCACGAGCCGCAAATGCCTTCGCGGCAGGAGCGGCGCAGTGTCAGGGTCGGGTCGGTGTTGTTCTTGATATAGAGCAGCGCGTCGAGGATCATCGGGCCGCAATTGTCGAGATCGACAAAATAGGTGTCGATGCGCGGATTGCCCGTGCTGTCGGGGTCATAGCGATAGATGTGGAACTCGCGCAGGCGCGTCGCGCCTTCGGGCTTGGGCCAGGTCTTGCCCTTTTGCGGCTGGTCGGCCTTGCGCAAAGTCAGTTCGGCCATTTTATCGCTCTTCCTTCTCAACGAAGCCGGGGCCGGCTCAGGAAATCTGGTCTTGCTGCCGGCCTTGCGGCCGGCGCGTCATCAATAGTTCGGCTTACAAATCTGGTTCGATTTGGCCACATAGGCATTATAGACATCGCCTTCGCCCGCCTTGGTCGAGCCGCCCTTCATCCCGGCGATCACGATATCCATGAAGCGGGAATCGATCAGCGTCATGGCCGCGTCGGCCTTGCAGGAGCAGAGCTCGGTGTTCTGCGAAATGCCAACGCAGACCTTGTAGAATTCATCCTTCTGCGCGGCGGTCGGCGGCGCGGCCATTGCCGCTGCGCTGGTCGCGGTTACGAGGGCGATTGCCAGAAGATATTTCCGCATTGTCAGCTCCCACATCCGGGGCGGCGTCATCGCGCGCGCCCGTTTCCACTTTGTCCGGCTCAGCGCCCGGAGCGCAGGGCGCCGGGCGGAAATTGTCGTAGCTGCGTTCGTCGCAGAGATGGCACAAATCAGTACACGCGCGCCTTGGGGGCGATCTTCTTGAGATCGATGCCGCCGGCGCTTTCCGGCGTCAGCGGCTCGGTGATCACCGGCCGATAGCTCAGTGCCACGGCGCCGGTATCGACATTGACCTTGGCCAGCGTGTGCTTGCGCCATTCGCTATCGTCGCGGCTCGGGAAATCCTCATGCGCATGGGCGCCGCGGCTTTCGTGGCGCGCCTCGGCGCTCACCACGGTGGCGATGGCGCAGGTCATGAGGTTTTCGAGTTCGAGCGTTTCGACGAGGTCCGAATTCCAGATCAGCGAGCGGTCGGTGACCTTCACATCGGGCAGGCGCTTGTAGATTTCGCTCATCGCCTTGACGCCATTCTTGAGCGAGGCATCGGTGCGGAACACGGCGGCGTCGGCCTGCATGGTCTGCTGCATGGCGTCGCGCAGTTTTGCCGTCGGCTGGCTGCCATTGGCATTGCGCAAGCGGTCGAAGCGGGCAAGGATCTTGTCGTCCTGGGCCTTGTTGATGCCGGGCACCGGGGTCGACTTGTCCATCACCTTGCCGGCGCGCAGCGCAGCGGCACGGCCAAAGACCACGAGGTCAGTCAGCGAGTTCGAGCCCAGCCGATTGGCGCCATGCACCGAGGCGCAGGCCGCTTCGCCCACGGCCATCAGGCCGGGCACGATGCGGTTCGGGTTTTCCGGCGTCGGGTTCAGCACTTCGCCATGATAATTGGCCGGGATGCCGCCCATATTATAGTGCACGGTCGGCAGCACCGGGATCGGCTCGCGGGTGAGGTCCACGCCGGCAAAGATCTTCGCCGATTCCGTGATGCCCGGCAGGCGCTCATGGAGCACCTTGGGGTCGAGGTGATCGAGGTGCAAATAGATGTGGTCTTTCTTCGGACCCACGCCGCGGCCTTCGCGGATTTCGAGCGTCATGCAGCGGCTCACCACGTCGCGTGAGGCAAGGTCTTTCGCATTGGGCGCATAGCGCTCCATGAAGCGCTCGCCTTCCGAATTGGTGAGGTAACCGCCTTCGCCACGCGCGCCTTCGGTGATCAACACGCCGGCGCCATAAATGCCGGTGGGGTGGAACTGCACGAATTCCATATCCTGCAGCGGCAGGCCGGCGCGGGCCACCATGCCATTGCCGTCGCCGGTACAGGTATGGGCTGAAGTTGCCGAGAAATAGGAGCGGCCATAGCCGCCGGTCGCCAGCACGACCATCTTGGCGCGGAAGCGATGCAGCGTGCCGTCATCAAGCTTCCAGGCAATGATGCCCTGACATTCGCCATTCTCGCCCATGATCAGGTCGAGCGCGAAATATTCGATATAGAATTGCGCATTGTGGCGCAGGCTCTGGCCATAGAGCGTGTGCAGAATGGCGTGGCCTGTGCGGTCGGCGGCGGCGCAGGTGCGCTGCACCGGCGGGCCATCGCCGAATTCGGTCATATGGCCGCCAAAGGGCCGCTGGTAAATCTTGCCGTCCTGCGTGCGGCTGAACGGCACGCCATAATGCTCTAGCTCATAGATGGCCGCCGGCGCTTCGCGCGCCAGATATTCCATGGCGTCATTGTCGCCCAGCCAGTCCGACCCCTTGACGGTGTCATACATGTGCCATTGCCAGCTGTCCGGCCCCATATTCTGGAGCGAAGCAGCAATGCCGCCCTGCGCTGCCACAGTGTGCGAGCGCGTGGGGAAAACCTTGGTGATGCAGGCGGTATTAAAACCCTGCTCGGCCATGCCCAGCGTAGCGCGCAGGCCGGCGCCGCCGGCGCCCACCACCACAACGTCGAATTCGTGATCGATCAGTTCGTAAGCAGTCATTCGATCAACCCCAGAAGACGATTTTGAGCACAGCGCCGATGCCGGCGAGCGCAATGGCAAGGCAGAAAAGCGTGTTGAGCAGCATCAGGAGGCTATAGAGACGCCCGTGGACATAGTCCTCCAGCGTGTCGCGCATTCCGTTGCGCATATGCACGGTGACAATGCCGATCAGCACGGCGAGCGGCAGGCCGATCCAGATCGTGCCGATGGTGGCGACCATGTCGGCGCGATCCTGCCCGGCAAGGTTGACGACGATGTAGAGCAGCAGCGCGAGGAAGGCGATGTTGATGCCGCCTGTTATGCGCTGCGTCTTGAAATGGCGCGTCGAGGCTTTCGCGTCGCCATAATGGCTCTTGGGGTCGGCGATGATATTGGTTGTGATCACTTGCTCGCGCATATCAGGCAGCCCACACAAAAACGGTCCAGATGACGAGGGTGATGACAATCGAGCCGGCCAGGGTGGCCCAGGCCAGTGCCTCGCGCTGTCCCGGCTCCATCATCACCGGCACATCCCAGATGAAGTGGCGGATGCCGCCCAGCATGTGGTGGGTGAGGCTCCAGGTGAAGCCGAACAGCACCAATTGGCCGAACCAGCTGGCATAGATCTCGTTGACCATGTTCAGCTCAGGCTGTCCGATGGCGGCGGCCAAGAGCCAGATGACCAGCAGCACCATGCCAGCATAATTGGCGATGCCGGTCATGCGATGCAGGATCGACATGGCCATGGTGATGGTCCACCGATAGACCTGAAGGTGGGGCGATGTGGGGCGGGCTCTGACAGACATGGGCGATTCCGGCCTTTTCGGACGCGGCTCAACCCCGCGTCCAGTTTGGAATGGTTCGAGTTTTCTAGCCGTCATTGGTTACCAAATCCAAGCCCCAAATCAGCTTTGACGTTAGACATTCGGCGCATTCCGCACTTTGTTCGTATAGCGCACAGGCTGTTCGAGGGGCGGATATTGCCATGGTGCGGGCCTTTCCCGCGCCTTGTGCTTGGGCTATTGCCGAGGCCGAAACAGGAGCGCGCCGGCATGAATGAGCGGATCAAGATTGTCTCGGTCGAGACGCTGGCCAAAAACTGGGGCACGCTCACCCGCGCCACGATTGACTATCAGCGCGCCGACGGCAGCTGGCAGCGCCTTGCCCGCGAAAATTATGACCATGGCAATGCTGCGGCCATGCTGCTGCACAATCCGGCGCGCGACACAGTCCTCTTGGTGCGCCAGTTCCGCTATCCGCCGACGCGCAACGGCGATCCGGGCTTCATGCTCGAAACCTGCGCCGGTCTCATCGATGACGGCGAAAGCGCTGCCGCCGCCATTGCCCGCGAGGCGCTGGAAGAAACCGGCCACGCACCGCGCCATGTGCGCCATGTCTGCGATACCTATCTCAGCCCGGGCTCGGTGCAGGAAAAGGTCAGCCTCTTCATCGGCGAATATGACGAGACAACGCTGTCGGGCGAAGGCGGCGGGCTGGCAGCGGAGGGCGAAGAGATCGAGCTTGTCGAACTGCCGCTTTCCGAAGCGCTGGCCATGATTGCCGATGGCCGCATTGTTGATGGCAAGACCATCATCCTGCTGCAGCATCTGGCAATGATGCGTGGCTGAGAACCAATGGCCTTCGCCTCCCTCCCCCTTGAGGGGAGGGTAGCGACGCTGGGCCCGTAAGGGCCGTAGCAGAGCTGGGGGGGGGGTGGTTTGGTGGTCAAACTGATGGACCCCCACCCTCAATCCCTCCCCTCAAGGGGGAGGGAGGCAAAGGAGCTGCAACTCCAGAGCAAACTAAAAGTCGATCAATTTCTTGTCCGGATCATAGGGCTGGTCTTTCGCCACCCGCGTCACGGCCTGGCCGCAGCGCATCTTCTTGCTCACGGCGTCATAGGCATAGCTGGGCGAACCATGCAGTTCCCAGCCCTCGGACAGCGCCTTGGTGACCTTGTGGCAGAAGCTGGAATCGTCCTCGCCGGACAGAAACCGGTAGATGATCATGCATATCCCCTTTGCATCGCCGCTTGCTGCGTCGCGATTGATCTTGTCGCTTCTTAGCGGTAATTGGGGGCTCATGCACAGTTTTCCTCAGCACCTGCTCGACGGACACGCGAATTTCATGGCCGGGCGTTATGCCCGCGAGAAAGAACGCATCCGCGATTTGGCCAGCGCCGGCCAGAAGCCCACGACCCTCATGATCGCCTGCTGCGACAGCCGCGCGGCGCCCGAAATGATTTTCGATGCCGGGCCAGGCGAAATGTTCGTGCTGCGCAATGTGGCCAATCTGGTGCCACCCTATGAGCCCGATGGCGGCCAGCATGGCACCTCGGCTGCCATTGAATTCGCGGTCAAGGCGCTCGAAATCGCCAATATCGTCATCATGGGCCATGGGCGCTGTGGCGGCATTCATGCCGCGCTCAATCCGCACAAGACGCCCCTTGATGATGGCGATTTCATCGGCAAGTGGCTCAACATGCTGGGCAAGCTGCCTGATCAGGTGGCACAGAACAGCCTGATGACGCCGGGCGAAAAGCAGACGACCATGGAGCGCATCTCGATCCGCAATTCCATCGGCAATCTGCGCAGCTTCCCCTATGTGGCTGCGCTCGAGGCCGAAGGCCGGCTGGCCGTGCATGGCGCCTGGTTCGATATTTCGACCGGCGAGCTCTGGATCATGGATCAGAGCGGCGATTTCATTCGCCCCGAAATCTGACGACCGCCTACTGGCGCAGACTTTCCAAATAGTGATGGCGACCCGCTCGCCATCATGCGCTGTCTATTGCGCTGCGCCCTCAATTGCCATGGTTTGGCCGGAAAACTGTACGCGCCCTGCTGCAATCGTGAGCGGTCGTGGCGGCTTCTCTATTTCATTTCCGAAATATTCAGGCTGACATCTGCTTGTGCGGCTCCTGTTTCCGGGACTCTGCATTGCCCAGAAATCGCCGCGAGAATTGTCCGGTCACGACATAGTGAGGGCCATTGCTGGTCACATTGGGCGGTCAGTTTCTGTCTCGCAGGCCGCCGGAGAGCGCCCTGCCAGTTTCGGGATTACCCGAGGCTGCTTTTCCCCAACATGGAGCAATCCCATGAAGAAGATCGTTCTCGCATCGCTGTTCGCCTTTGGTCTTTCCGGTGCCGCCATGGCACAGGCCGCTACCGATTTCGCATCGGTTGATACCGATATGAGCGGTGGTGTGTCGCTGGCTGAGGCGCAGGTTGCCTGGCCCGATCTGACCCCAGAGGCATTTGCTGCCGCCGATGTGGACGCCAATGGCGAACTCTCGGCTGAAGAATATCAGGCTCTGCTCGACGCATCCGCTGCGCCGGCCAGCTAAGCTTGCCTGCCGCAAGGCAGAACCAGCAGCCACCCCGAACCTCCCGGGGTGGCTGCGGGCGTTTCAGGCCGGACGTATGGTTGGCTCGCTGCGGGTTTTCCGCAGGGTCACGATCAGCCCGGCAATGACCAGCAGCGCGCCGACAATTTCGATGCCGGTGATCACCTCGCCCAGCACCAGATAGCTCGAGGCAATGCCGGTGATCGGCACCAGCAGGGTAAAGGGCGCCACGATGGACGCCTTATGCTGCCCCAGCAGCCAGTTCCAGATTGCGCCGCTGAACAGGGTTGCCGGATAGGCAAGGAAAGCGACAAGCCCCGCCGCCTGCCAGGTGAAATTGGCAAATGTCGCCGAAATCAGCGGCCAGCCTTCGGTAGTGAGGGACAGCACGAAAAGCGACAGCGAGGCCACCAGCGAACCCCAGACGGTAAAGGCGATGGCGCTGATACGGCCCGCCTTGCGCGTCAGCACATTGGCAATGCCCCAGCTCAGCGCCGCCATGAGCGTCAGCCCCAGCGGCAGCAGCCCCGCGCCCTCGAACCGCTCAAAGGCAATGACGCCGATGCCGGCAAAGGCCACGCCTGCGCCGATGATCTGGAAGCGGCTCGGCCGCTCGCCCAGCAGCATGAAAGCCAGCGCCATGGTGAAAAAGGCCTGGGTCTGCAGCACGATGGAGCTCAGCCCCGCACTCATGCCCCAGGCGATGGAGAGATTGAGAAAGGCATAAAGGCCAAAGCCGAAGGTGAGGCCGAAGCAGATCACCAGCCAGGCCGGCGCTTTGGGCGGACGGATGAAGAGAATGGCCGGAATAGCGGCCGCCGCAAAGCGCAGCGCCGCCGCCAGCAGCGGTGGCAGCGCCTCGACGCTGAGCTTGATGACGACGAAATTAAAGCCCCAGATCGAAACGACCAGCAGGGCGAGGAGTACATGGCGAATGGGCATGACTGGGAGACATCCGGTTACGAGCGCTGCCGCGGCCCTTCACGCTCCCCTTCGCGAAAGACGGCATGGCAGCGGGCAAAGGTCGAAACCTTCGCCCGCCGCAAGAAATCAGGCTGCCGCCTTGCGGCTCTGCAGACCACGTGCAATCAGCTCTTCGGCGATCTGGATGGTGTTGAGCGCCGCGCCCTTGCGCAGATTGTCGGAAACAACCCACATGGCAATGCCGTTTTCGACCGTGGTGTCTTCGCGGATGCGGCTCACATAGGTGTCGTATTCGCCCACGGTCTCGACCGGGGTCGCGTAGCCACCGGCTTCGCGCTTGTCGAGCACCGAAATCCCCGGCGCCTCGCGCAGCGCGTCGCGCGCTTCATCGGCCGAGATCGGCTTGGCAAACTCGATATTGACCGCTTCGGAATGGCCGACAAAAACCGGCACGCGCACGGCGGTGCAGGTCACCTTGATCTTGGGATCGAGGATCTTCTTTGTCTCGGCCAGCACCTTCCACTCTTCCTTGGTGTAGCCATCCTCCATGAACACATCGATATGGGGGATGACATTGAAGGCGATCTGCTTGGGGAACTTGCCGGGCGTCGGGCTGTCATTGACGAAAATGCCCTTGGTCTGGTTCCAAAGCTCGTCCACGCCTTCCTTGCCGGCGCCGGAGACCGACTGATAGGTCGAAACGACGATGCGCGTGATGGTGGCTAGGTCATGCAGGGGCTTCAGCGCCACGACCAGCTGGGCCGTCGAGCAATTGGGATTGGCGATGATATTGCCGCGCTTGGGGTCGGCCAGCCAGCGCTCGAGCACATGCCCGTTTACTTCCGGCACCACCAGCGGCACGTCGGAGTGATAGCGCCAATAGCTCGAATTATCGATGACGATGCAGCCCGTGGCGGCAATACGCGGCGCCCATTCCTTGGAGATGGAACCGCCCGCCGACATGATGGCGAAATCGACACCCGTGAAATCGAAATCGTCGAGGTTCTTGGCCTTGAGGATCTTGTCGCCATAGGAAATTTCCCGCCCGGTGGAGCGTGACGAGGCGAGTGCAATCACCTCATCGGCCGGAAACTTGCGTTCGGCCAGAATGTTGAGAACTTCGCGGCCCACATTACCCGTGGCTCCGACGACTGCGACCCGATAACCCATTTTGGAACTCCGGTTCCTTACCAATCCCGCCCCCGCGCATCGGCCAACCGATGCGGCTCGTGATGTTGGCGCCTCTCCCCGGCGGGAGGGAGCCCGGGGACAAGCGTCAGGCGGTTTTGGTGGTTTTTTTGCCCATGGCAGCAGCGAGACCGGCCTGGGGGCCAGTCATCAACAGGGCGGCGATGAAGCCAGTGCTGCGCATGATCGAATTTCTGCCTTTTGAAAGCAGCCTTCTCATACAAGCCTATGGCCAGAAGTCAATGAAATTGCGCGAAACGGCGCCCTTCACTCAGACGTTCACCGACTTGCGATACCCCTGGGGCAGGCGGCGAACGGCGATGGTCGCGCCGCGATTATAGGCGCACAGCGCGTTGTCGACGCTATTGGTGCGGCGCGGGCGTTGCGCCGGCATATGATCGCGCGCGGCAATCAGCTGGCTCACAAAAGCGACCGATGGCGCGCTGCGCACCAGCGATGGGCGCGGCGCCGAGGGGGTCAGCGGGACGGGCAGGCCGGAGACAATTGCATCAGACTCGGACATCGTTCAACTCGACTGTTTCACTTTGGGCCGAGCTGTCCCGAAGTGGAACAGACTGACCGGCATCATGCCCCTATAGGGGCAAACGCCATGCCAGAAGGTAACAGTCTGTTAACGAATTACGATCCCTAAGCTTTGTAAGTCACAGTCAATTGTGAACGTGATTAATGCGCGCGCGGCTCAGAAATTGTCCTTGCCCTTGCGGATCGCGGCGAAGATTTCCCAAGGTTCGCGGCCTTCAAGACCGTAGAATTTGGCCAGTTCCGGCGCGTCGGCGCGCAGGAAGGGATTGGCCTTTTTGTCTTCGCCCAGATTAAAGGGAATGGTCGGCTTGCCGGCCTTGCGCAGCGCCGTCACTTCCGCCGCACGGGTCTTAAGGGCCTGATTTTCCGGGTCAATCGACAGCGCAAAGCGCGCATTGCCAGCCGTATATTCGTGCCCGCAATAGACCAGCGTGTTGTCGGGCAGGGCGCGCAAGCGCTTCAATCCTTCCCACATCGGGCCCGGCGTTCCCTCGAACATGCGGCCCACGCCCAGCGAGAACAGCGCATCGGCAGAGAACAAATGCCCGCCCTTGGCGTCGTGGAACACGACATGGCCCAGCGTATGGCCGGGCGTCGCCATCACATCAAAGCGGGTTTCGCCCAGTTCGATCACATCGCCATCGCCGACCAGTTCATCGAGATCATTGATTTTGCTGGCTTCTTCGCGCGGCCCGACCACCCTTGCGCCGAATGCGGCCTTGAGTTCGGGAATGGCTTCGACATGGTCGATATGGTGATGGGTGATGAAAATATCGGTCAAATTCCAGCCCCGGCGCTCCAGCGCGGCGCGGATGGGCGCGGCCTCCGGGGCGTCGATCGCCGCGGTGCGGCCGCTGGCTTCGTCATGCACGAGATAGCCAAAATTGTCCTCGCGGGCGGGAAACACGTCGACGATCAAAGCCATGGCCAAACTCCTTAAAACTGATTTGGCTGAAAGCTAGGGAGGTGGGGCGCGGAACACAACCGCGGATTGGACAAGTTCCCGTGGCTTTGGCAGACTTGGGCCATGAGCAGCGATGTCGCCCGCCTGATTGGCTATTACAAGTCTCCGCTGGGGCGCATCTCGCGTTCGCTCGTGCGCGAACAGATCATGGCCCTCGCCGGCGATGTGCGCGGCAAGCGCGTGCTGGGGCTGGGTTTTGCCACGCCCTATTTGCGCTTCACGCTGGGGCAGGCCGAGCGGGTTCTGGCCTTCATGCCCGACCGGCAAGGCGCCTCGGCCTGGCCGCGCGAGGGCCCGTCGTGCACGGTGCTCTGCGACCCGCTCGAAATGCCGCTGACCGATGCCGCAATCGATCTTACCATCGCCGTTCATGCGCTTGAGCATATTGCCGATGCCGAAGAGCTGATGCGCGAACTCTGGCGGGTGACGGCGCCCAATGGGCACCTCATCATCATCGTACCCCGGCGGCGCGGCATCTGGGCGCAACGCGACAATACCCCCTTTGGTCAGGGCAATCCCTATTCCGGCGGCCAGCTGGAAAAGCTGCTGCGCGACCACAGCTTCGTGCCCGAAGCCTGGCGCGATGGCCTGTTCGTGCCCCCGCTCCAGTCCTCTCTGGTGCTGAAATCGACGCGCTTTTTCGAGCGTTTCGGGCGTCTGTTCGGCCCCGCCATGAGCGGCGTCATCTGCGTCCGCGCCCGCAAGGAAGCCTTCCCGGCCATTCCCCGCCGCAAAAAAGCCGAGCGCTATGTCCGCCTTCCGGGTCTTGCGACCGCGACTGCGCGAAGTTCGTAGCGGTCAGGTCTGATGCGGTGTATCGGCAGTCACAAGGGCACCCCCTCCGAGCTCCGCTAAGGCCTGACGGCCAAGCTCCGCTTGCCTCCCCCATCAAGAGGGAGGTGGGCGCCGGTGGTTGTTGTCACGGCGCGGCAGAACATTCTGATGCAACTTGTTGGCTTAGCCGGGTGGCACAATTTTTCCAACAAACTCGATGCGACACCTCCCCCTAGATGGGGGAGGCAAGCGAAGCTTGGCCGAAGGCCCTAGCGAAGCTCGGAGGGGGTGAGGCAACGCACACAATCTCTCACCCTACCCGCCACACAGCACCAAACTTATCCATCTTATCCCCGCCCCAAAAACCTCAGTCATACTGTCCCCATCAGCCGGGCACGGATGGGGTTGCAACGATCACCGCCCGGCGACAGTCGGGCGGGCTCGTTATCGTTATCGGAGCCTGGGTCTGGAGATGGGTCCGCGGCAGCAATGTCCCCCTACAAACCCTCCTCGCCAGAAACCCCGACGCTCCGAGATGCCTTGCGTCTCATTTTTAAATTTCGAGACAAAAGGCGTCTCGGAGCACCATCGACTAAAGCGAAACCGGGGGTTTTCGGACCGCCTGGCAAAAAGCCATGCGCAGCCAGCAGAAGGTTTTGCCTTTGCACCGCGCTTTCACTATGGTCCGCGCGGCCTTCCCTAGCCTTCGATAAACAGATGTCCGATCCTATTCGACCGACGCCACAGCCCGGAATTCTAGATATTGCGCCCTACCTGCCCGGCAAGGCGGGTGCCGCCGGCAGCAAGGCGGTGAAGCTATCGGCCAATGAGAGCCCGCTGGGCGCCAGCCCCAGGGCGGTAGAGGCGTTTCGCAGCGCCGCCGACATGCTCGAAATCTATCCCGAGGGTTCCTCGCGCATCCTGCGCACAGCGCTGGGCGAAGTGCATGGCATCGATCCGGACCGGATCGTTTGCGGCAATGGGTCGGATGACCTGCTGCATCTGCTCGCCCAGTGCTATCTGGGTGAAGGCGACGAAGCGGTGATGAACCGCTACGGCTTTTCCGTCTATCCCATCATCACCAAAGCCGCCGGCGCGACCATCATCATGGTCGATGAGGATGATTACACCGCCGATGTCGATGCACTGCTCGCGGCAGTGACCGAGCGGACGAAAATGGTCTGGCTGGCCAATCCCAATAATCCCACTGGCACCTATCTCAGCGATGCCGAAGTGCGGCGCCTCCATGCCGGGTTGCGTCCCGATATCCTGCTCGTCATCGACAGTGCCTATGCCGAATATGTGACGGCAGCGGACTATTCCGTTGGTCTTGATCTCGTCGGCGAGACTGAAAATGTCGTCATGGTGCGCACCTTTTCCAAGATGGGGTTGGCGGCGGCGCGGATCGGCTGGATGGTCGGCCCAGCCCATGTGGTCGACGCCATCAACCGCATTCGCGGGCCGTTCAATGTCAATCTGCCAGCGCAATTGGCAGGTGCCGCGGCAACGCGCGACACAGAATTCAACGCGGCGCTCAAGGCGCATAATGCCAAATGGCGCGACTGGCTGACCGCCGAGCTCAACACCAATCATATGCGCGTGGTCCCGAGCCAGGCCAATTTCGTCATGGTGCTGTTTGCCGATGCCGAATCCGCGGCCATGGCCTTCACGGCGCTGTGGGAGCGTGGTCTGGTGGTGCGCGAAATCGGCCCCTCCTATGGCATCGAAAACGGGCTGCGCATTTCCATCGGTTCGGAACAGGCGATGCGCGGCGTCGCCGGCATTCTCAAGGCATTGGACAAGATTTCATGAGCGTCCACTTTCGCAAGCTGGCCCTGATCGGCATCGGCCTTATCGGCTCATCCATTGCTCTGGCCGCGCGGCGGCAGGGATTGGTGGATGTCATCTCCATCGCCACGCGCCGGCAGGAAACGCTCGATGAAGCGCGCGATCTGGGGCTGGGCGACATCTATACGCTCGACGCCGCTGAAGCCGTGCGCGGGGCCGATCTTGTCATCCTCTGCGCGCCCGTTGGCGCCTATGCAGGCCTTGCCAAGGCTATCGGTCCGGCGCTGGAGCCGGGGGCGATTGTCTCCGATGTGGGTTCGGTCAAAAAGCATGTTGTGTCGGTGGTGGCGCCGCATCTGCCCGCCGGCGTCAGCTTCATCCCCGGCCATCCCATTGCCGGCACCGAGCATTCGGGCCCTTCGGCCGGCTTTGCCGAATTGTTCGCCGGGCGCTGGTGCGTTTTGACGCCGGGGCCAGAAGTGGCCCAGTCCGAGACCGACAAGCTGGTCGCCTTCTGGCAGGCCATGGGCTCGATGGTCGAATGCATGGAAGCGGGGCACCACGATATGGTGCTGGCCATCACCAGCCATATCCCGCATCTCGTCGCCTACAATATCGTGGGCACGGTGGCTGATCTGGAAGCGGCGACCCAGTCCGAGGTCATCAAGTTCTCGGCCTCCGGCTTCCGCGATTTTACGCGCATTGCTGCCTCCGACCCGGTCATGTGGCGCGACGTCTTCCTCACCAATCGCGATGCGGTTCTTGAAATGCTCGGACGCTTCCTTGAGGATCTGTCGGTGCTGCAGCGCGCGGTCCGCACCGGCGATGGTCCGGCACTCGAAAGCATGTTCACCCGCACCCGCGCCATTCGCCGCTCGATCATTTCGGCCGGGCAGGAAACCGCAGCCCCCGACTTCGGCCGCCCGCATGAACAACCACCCGTTCCGCAGGCCGGCTTTGTGCGCGAACATGGCTGAGGCGACGACGCTTGAGCCCGGCGCGACGCGCAAAATCGCTCCGGTGGAGCGATTTTAGGGCTCAAGGCCATGAGAGCTATGCTCGAATGGCTGGCTTGCCTTCAGAACAATGACGGCATGGCGGCAATCGGCACGAGGCCGGACGAGATCGTGCCGCCGCGCAGGTTGATCGCATTGGTATGGCGGCCATCGGGGCCTGGCACGCCCAGCACCAGCGTGCGCCATGGCTCTTCGATCATCGGCCCGATGCGCTCGGCAACGCCCATGGAATTGATATTGATCGAGCCCGTGGCAAAGCCAGCCTCATCAAGGCTTACCTCGCCACTGGCATCGAGATCGGCATTGGCATCGCGGGCGCGGAGGCCGACAAGGCGGAGGACACCGCCATTGCGCTGCCAGGCTTGCAGCACGGGCTCGGCGCCCCAATTGCGGATGTCATCGGGCAGGCCGGTAAGCTCGGCTTCGACCTCCGCATCCGCCTGGGCGATGCCGAGGCCCGGCAGGTCGACTGCTTCGGCGCGGAGATAGCCCGCCAGAGATGCCAGCTGCTGCTCGGCATTGTGGGCTTCGGGCATGTCGAGCAGATGGAACTCTGCATGGGGGGACTGGGCAATGGTGGTGTCGACCATAAGCTGGTCGATCCATTCCAGTTTATCCCCGATGACTGATAGCCGTGCTATACGCCAGTTCTCAAGGCGAAGGCTGGCTTCAATATTGTCCCATGCCAGAGCATTGCGCTGCCCGGTAAAGGCATCCGTGACTTTTGCCGGGCCCTGGGCTGAGGCCAGGATGTGGTTGGGGCGATAGACCATGGCGCTGGCCCGCAGGCCGGGGATTTCGACCAGCAGATCGCCGGTGACGATCGCGGCATTGGCGCAGTCAATGTCGAAGCGGAAGGGGAAGCCGGCAATGTCGAGGGCGCCGCAGGTCAGCTGCGGGCTGGTCTCGCCATCGGCAAAGGCGAGGAGCTCCACCTGCTGTCGCAACTGGCCCGCGAGGAATTGCCAGGTGCCGATCCAGGCAACAACCACGAGCAGGATGACAGCGCCGAGAATGATGATTCGCTTTTTCATGCCTGTCTTCTATCCGTGGTTGCCGCTTGTCAGAAGCGGGTTTCCGTTGCCGGGGCAGCTGGTCGACATTGTCGAGCGCAACGGGCTCGGCTAGAATCTGGTTCAGACATGCAAAGTGACGACAAAATGGGCGAAAATAATACCCATTGGGTATTCAGTTACGGGTCGTTGATCTGGAATCCGGGTTTTTCCTTTGTCAGCGCCCAGCAGGCCCTGCTGCGTGGCTCCCATCGTTCACTCTCTATCATCTCGCATCATCATCGCGGCACACGCGAGCAGCCGGGTCTGGTCTTTGGGCTGACCCGAGGCGGCTCGTGCCGGGGCATGGCGTTTGAGGTGAGCGAAGCGGACTGGGCTGCCGTGCGCGCCTATCTTGAGGAAAGGGAACTGGTTACATCGGTCTATCGCGAAGTCATGCGCCCGGTCATTCTCGCCGATGGCCGCCGATTACCGGCGCTGACTTACGTGGTCGACGAGGGCCACGAGCAGTTTGCCGGCGTTATGACCCCTGAGCAGCAATTGGCCATGATCCGTGTGGGTGTGGGCATTTCGGGCCGCAATGTTGACTATGTGGCCAATACCGCCCGCCATCTCGAGGAGTTGGGCATTCGCGACCGCGCACTGATGGCGCTGGTGCGCCAACTGAAGGAAAATTCCGGTCAGGCCGCCTGAGCGCTGGTCTCGGGCAGGGGCTTGGCGTTTTCGAGATCTGAAATCGTGGCTAGCCGGCTGTGAACATCAGCGCCGGCGGACAGGCGAAACACCCGGTCGGCGCAATTGAGTGCCAGACGGAAGCGGGCACGGCTCATGGGCTCGCTGACCAGGTCATCGGTTGAACCGACCCAGAGGGGATTTCCGCCCTTGGCGACCAGATAGAGATCGGAATCATGCATCGAAAAGCCATCAAGGCTTTCATGATCGAGCCGATAAATGCGACCCGACTGACCTTGCCACTGCGCAAGCTGGCCCATTGAACCGGTCATCCGCATTGCTTCCCTGCCTGACATCATCTGCCCGTTTCCTCTGCGTCCACCAGAGAAGAACAAAAATAGAACAAAAAATCGTTAATGCCAAGCGATTCTGGCAGTAACCTCTATATGTATGATGGAATGTGAATAAATGATCAATATCTAGCGGTTTTGCTGATTCCGCAGCGCATCTGCCCGGGCGAGCAGAGATTTATCCACTGGGCGGTTCAATCCGCGGTCTAAAGCGTCCAGCGCCAAGCGCTCAGACACTGGTTCGATGGCGTCGTGGAGACGCTGGCGGAATATTTCGGGGCTCAAGCCGGGCTGGATGGCGGGCAGAAATTGTGCCTGGGCTGTCCCCGGCCATATGACAGGGCTGTTGCGCCCCCAGAAGAGGCCTGCATTCAGCGCCACCGGCACGACAGGCACGTTGAGCTCGGTATAAAGCCGCACAATGCCCTGGCGATAATCCGATTCTGCCAGCGGCGGCCGGCGGGTGCCTTCGGGATAGATGACGATCCTGCAGCCGCGCTCTATCGCCGCGCGTGCGTCGGCAATCATGGCCGGAATAGCTTCGGTGCCGCGGCTACGGTCAATTTCGATACAATCCAGTGATCGGGCCGCCCAGCCGAAGAAGGGAATGCGCATCAGCTCCTTCTTGGCGATATAGGCCGGCCGTCCCGTATGGGGGAAGATCGCAAAGATATCCCAGTCCGACTGGTGCTTGGAGGCTATGATACAGCCGCCTTCGGGGATGTTCTCAGCGCCGGAAACCTCCGTCTTGAGGCCTGTGATGTAGCGCAGATACTGGATATTGGACCAGCACCAGAAGCGGACGATAGCCCAGCCGAGGGCCGTGCGACCGGCAATGACCCCGACGGTGCCAGCGATAATGGCCAGAATGACCGTTTGGCCGATGAAGACGACATAGAAGAGCGCGCTGCGGATCGCCTGGACGGCGGTCTTGATGGGCATTCTTTTTCTCTCCGGCATGGCGCGGCTATATTCGTCATAGCGGCGAGACGAGCTATTGGCGAGGGGTCCCGATCAGGACGTCTCGCTCAGATAACGCCGAACGGTGATACGCGAGGTAATCGCGGTCAGTGCCGCTATGACCGGAACCACCGCCAGAATGGCGGCCACGCCGATCCAGCCCAGCAGGAACTGGCCGAACAGAACACCGACTTGCGCCGTGGCTTCCGAAGGCAACACATTGCCGGCAGCCGCGCCGATCAAGGCAAAGAACAATCCCGCCAATACAGCGCCCAAAAGTCCGCCCTGGAGACCGATGGAGAGAAAGCGGCCCTGGAATTCGCCGGCAATAAAGCGATTGGATGCGCCGATAAAATGCAGCACATCGACGATTTCGCGATTGCTGGCCATGGCACCGCGCGTGGCAAAGACGATGGCAAGCACTGTTGCCACGCCGATCAGGCCAAGCACGAGGACGCCGGAGAGAACCATGGTGCCAGCCATGGTGTTGAGCTGCTGCCGCCAGGCGGCGTGAGTGTCGAGGCTGGCACCCTTGATGGCGGCGAGATTGCGCTCGAGCGAGGCGATGTCGGCGTCATTGGGATCGGCAAGCTGTACGACGACCAGGCGCGGAATGGCGATGACTGAAAAATCGAGACCGGCGCCGAGCCATGGCTCCAGCAGGGCCTGGCTTTCCTCGATGGTCAAAGCGCGGGCTCCGGCCACGCCAGGGGTGGACTGGGCCAGAGAAACGGCGGTGCGCAGATTGCTGTCCATCACCTCGCCTTCGACCGGGCGTATCTGGATTGTGAGTTCGCGTCCGACATCGGCTGACCAGGCTATGGCCGATTTCTGCACCAGCACCACGCCGCCTAGCGTCACGGCCGAAAGAAAGGCCATGATGGTGATCAGCAGCAGCAGGGTACGACCGGCGACGCTTTTTTCCGGCACGATGGGGGCGGCGCCACCGGGACGCAGCACGAGGGAGCGCAATCGTCTAAGCATCGATTGTGAGGCTCCCCTTGTTCAGCACCATGCGCGGGTAGGAGAACCGGTCCAACAGCGGCAGTTCGTGCGTGGCCAGAATGATCGTCATGCCCAGCGTGCGGTTGAGCTCGGCAAATAGATGGACCAGCCGGCTCGACAGGTCAGGGTCCACATTGCCGGTTGGTTCGTCTGCCAGCAGGATTTTTGGCCGGGCAATGACAGCCCGCGCAATGGCGGCGCGCTGCTTTTCGCCGCCGGACAAAAGCGTGGGGAAGGCGTGCATACGCTCTCCGAGACCGACCCATTCGAGCAGTTCGATCACATTGGGACGATATTCGCTTTCCGGCTGACCCAGCACGCGGAGCGGCAGGGCCACATTTTCAAACGTCGTCAGATGGTCGAGCAGGCGGAATTCCTGGAACACAATGCCGATGTGACGGCGCATTTGCAGCAGTCTATCCTGATCGAGATTGCCCACATCCTCGTCGAACATGGTGACCTTGCCGCGGCTGGGCTTGAGCGCCAGCAGCAACATGCGCAGGAGGCTGGTCTTGCCGGAGCCAGAGGGGCCGGTGAGAAAGTGGAACGAGCCGGGCTCAATGGAGAAGCTCAAATCCTTGAGGATTTCTGGACCATTGCCATATCGCAGGCCCACATCGGAAAACTCAATCAAGAACGGATGCTCCCCAGCTGGCTCGTGCCGGTATCGTGTTCGGGCGAATCAATTTCCCACGCATCATAGCAGCGCCACGAGTCCGCTGCGGACTTGCGGGCTGTTTGGACGGGGGAAAGCGGCACAATTGTGATTCCCGCGCAGTTTGAGGAGTATTAACCCCACGCGGGCTAGGTTCTGAGAAACCCACGGAACCCCTGTTCGCCGGCCAGATGATCATCACCTGCCCACATTGCCAGACCAAATACCAGGTGACCTATGAGGCCATCGGATCGGCTGGTCGCAAGGTGCAATGCGCGCATTGTCAGCAGGAGTGGAAGCAGAAGGCGCTGTCCAAGTCTGATTCTGAGGCTGAAGGTGACAAGCTTTTTGAGGATATTAAGGAAGATGCGCTGGACGAGGCGCATCAGGCCGAAGAACGCGCTGTGGCGGAGTCGCTGAGCGAGCGGGCGGAGCGGGAAAAGCGCCTTGCGGACACCAATGCGGCAAAGGCAAAGAGCCCGACTGACGCGGCTGAAATTAAGAAGCGCGAGCAGGCCTTTTCCCGTCGCCAGAGTGCGATGATTTCCAGCCTGCCTCTGGCGCGGCTGCGCCGGACGGCGCGTGTCACAGGAATATTGATTCTCGTCGCCGTCACTGCGATTGCCTATATCGCGCGGGTTCCCATTGTTGAGCGCTACCCGGATATGGCGGGCCTTTATAGTGCCGTGGGCCTTGGCGTGAACGTGGTCGGGCTGGACTTCACCAACCTTGAGACGCTGCGGACGATTAATGATGGGCAGGATGTGCTGATTGTTTCCGCACAGATTTTAGGATTGCGTCCAGACCCCTCCTATGTTCCGCCGGTCGTCGTCAGCCTGCTCGATAATCGGGGCAGATCGATCTACGAATGGAGCGTCACGTCCCGTGCGAGGGACCTCATGGCGGGTGAGCGCGCCACGTTCGAGACCCGTCTGACGCTGCCGCCCAAGGAGGCTGTACGGGTTCGTTTGAGTTTTGCCGGGGGTAGCGCAATGCAACCGGATCCGATCAATGCGGTTGATGTTAAAGGTGGGAGGGCAGAGCCGGCCCCGCCGGAGCCATCGGCGCCGTCACCACAACACCACTAGGAAAAGTGCCCATGGCCCGCATCCTTGTCGCTGAAGATGATCCTTCGGTCCGCGCCTTTGTCGTCAGTGCCCTGACCATGAAGGGGCATGAGGTCGTGGCCGAAGAAGACGGCGGACTGGCTGCCGAAACGGCCGATGCTGAAGAGGGGCGCTTTGACCTCATGCTGAGCGACATCAAGATGCCGGTGATGGATGGTATCGCGCTGGCGCTGCATGTGGGCGCGCGATATCCCGATGTGACCATCCTGCTGATGACCGGCTTTGCCGATCAGCGCGAACGGGCGCATGGGCTTGATGCACTGATTTACGATGTCATCCCCAAGCCGTTCACCCTGGCCGATCTGCTGGCCAAGGTGGACGACGCGCTGGAGGGGCGGCCTGTCGAGGTTGTTTCCCTCGGACGGCAGGCTCTCGACGGCTAGAGCCAGTCCGGCACACTATCGAGTGCCAGGAGCTCCTCGATGGATTTGCGTGGCCGGATAACGTGCCAACGGCTGCCATCGACCAGCACTTCGGGGATCAGTGGCCGGGAATTGTAGGTCGATGCCATCACGGCGCCATAGGCGCCACCGCTCATCACAGCCAAGAGATCGCCCTCGACCACGCCGGCAATGGTGCGGCCCTTGGCCAGATAGTCCCCCGTTTCACAGACCGGGCCGACAATGTCGGCGGTGATCGGAGGACGATTCGACTGGTTGACCAGCTCAATGTCGTGATGGGCTTCGTAAAGCGTGGGACGGAGCAAATCGTTCATCGCCGCGTCGACAATGATGAAGTTGGACGAGCCTTCCTTCACATATTCGACCTTGGTGACGAGTATGCCGGCATTGCCCACTAGCAGCCGGCCAGGCTCGATGACCAGGGTGCAGCCGAGCTGGCCGACCTTGTCGCGGACGACGGCGGCATAGGCATCGGGATGGGGCGGGGCTTCCTGATCATGATGGTAGGGAATGCCGAGACCGCCGCCCACATCGACATGGCGGATATTGTGCCCGGCAGCACGCAGATCGCGCACCAGCTCGGCCATCAGGGTGAAGGCATTGCCGAAGGGTTCGAGATCGGTGATCTGGCTGCCGATATGCATGTCGACGCCCACCGCTTCAATGTTCGGCAGAGCGGCGATGCGGGCATAGACTTCATGGGCGCGCTTATAGGGAATGCCGAATTTGTTTTCGGACTTGCCGGTCGAGATCTTGGCGTGCGTGCGCGCATCGACATCTGGATTGATGCGGACCGAGACGCGGGCCGTGAGCCCCATGTTTTCAGCGACTATGGAAAGCCGCTCCAGTTCGGGCTCGCTTTCAACATTGAAGCACTTGATGCCGACCGAAAGCCCTCGCCGCATCTCGGCAATGGTCTTGGCAACACCGGAAAAGACGATTTTTTCGGGCGCGATACCGGCGGCCAGGGCACGTTCCAGTTCGCCCAGCGACACCACATCCGCGCCGCAGCCTTCGGCAGCCATCAGCTTGAGTACGGCCTGATTGGAATTGGCCTTCATGGCATAGGCAATAAGCGTGGGAATGCCTTCAAATGCGCGGGTCACAACCTGGACGTGTCGGCGCAGCGTAGCGCTGGAATAGACATAGAACGGTGTGCCGACCTTTTCGGCCAGCTCGTTGAGGTTGACGTCCTCGGCAAAAAGCACGCCGTCGCGCTGCTGAAAATGATGGACCACGATTACCTGCCCCGCTGGAATTGCCAGCTACAATGCCATCCCCTGAAGAAACGGGGATAATTTGTTCTGCCGTCTGTTGGCTGCACCTCTATTGCAGGTGCTGCCAAAACGAAAGCAGGACTTATTCATCGGCCTCATAAACGGCTTCAATCCGTTCGGCGACGAGGTGTTGCAGGCGCCAGAGATGGGGATCGCGAATGCCCATCTGTTCGAGATGATAGACCGTGGCATGGAGATATTCTGCCATCGATCCGCGCGAACCGACGGCACGGGAGAGGACATCGGCAATCTGGTCTTCGGCAAGGCCCGTGACATAGCGCCCCGAATTGCGATCCATGCAGAAGGTCAGTGCGCGGATGGTGCGGTCGCCGGTATGCGCATTGACCCAGCGGGGCGGAAAGGCCGAGGGGAGCCAGCCCATTTCGCGCTGGAGCAGCTGGAGCATCGAGGTTTCGATCTCGCCCGGCGGCAAGCGATAGAGCACGCCCTTGCAGGCGCCACCCCGGTCAAGCGCAAGCATGAGACCCGGGTTCTCGTCACTGCCGCGGAAGCGGTTGTTCCAGCCCAGGCAAAAGGCCCGGTGCCAGCCACGCACCAGTCCGGTGCGCATTTCGACGAAATTGCAGGCTGGTTTCCAGATCAGCGAGCCATAGGCGAATATCCAGATTTCGTTCTCTGCCGCCGCATCACCAAGCAGGCGCGCCATGATGGCCTGATGGTCATCTGTGGTGGCGGCGCGCATTCCCTCGGGCGGGGGCGGCATGTCCTCGGACGGATTGTCAGGCTGGAGATAGCCTACATGGCGCTCGGTGAGGCGCATCTGTCGCGGTTTGAGGGGCATACGCGGTCCAAATCAGTCGAGACCTTCACCATGGCTCTTCTGCTGCTTCTTGCCTAGCGGGCGCGGCTCGTGTGGCGTGCCGGTCAATGCGGTTTTCCAGCGGGCCGCCTGGGCGAGCACATTGGCCGGGGCCGTGCCGCCATAGGACTGGCGGGCAGCGACCGAGGCTTCGACCGTAACCACCTTGTGGATGCGGCTATCGATGCGCTGGTCGATGGTTTTGAAGTCCTCGATGGTGAGGCCTTCGAGGCCGCAGCCCTTCTGCTCGGCAAGGGCGACGATCTGGCCGGTGATGTGGTGCGCATCGCGGAAGGGCACGTTGATTTCGCGGACCAGCCAGTCGGCCACGTCGGTGGCGGTGGAGAAGCCAGCCGAAGCCGAGGCGTGCATCTTTTCGCGATTGGGTGTCAGGTCGGCGACCATGCCGATCATGGCGGCCAGCGACAAGGAGAGCGCGTCGAGGGCGTCGAAGGCGATTTCCTTGTCTTCCTGCATGTCCTTGGAATAGGCGAGCGGCAGGCCCTTCATAACGACGAGGAGCGAGTTGAGCGCGCCCATGATGCGGCCGATCTTGGCGCGGACCAGCTCGGCGGCGTCCGGATTGCGCTTTTGCGGCATGATGGACGAACCGGTGGTGAACTTGTCGCTGAGCCGGATGAAGCCGAACTGGGCCGAGGACCAGATGACCATTTCTTCGGCGAAACGGCTGAGGTGCATGGCGCAGATGGCGGCGGCGGCCAGGGTCTCGAGAATGAAATCGCGGTCGGAAACGGCGTCGAGCGAATTGGCGGTGGGCCGGTCGAAGCCGAGGGCTTTTGCGGTCATGTCGCGATCGATGGGATAGGGCGTGCCCGCGAGGGCAGCGGAGCCGAGCGGGCTTTCGTTCAACCGCTTGCGGGCGTCGGTCAGGCGGCCGGCGTCGCGGCCGAGCATTTCGACATAGGCCAGCAGATGATGGCCGAAGGTCACCGGCTGGGCGTTTTGCAGATGGGTGAAGCCGGGCAGGATGGTTTCGGCTTCCTCCTCGGCGCGGGTGACGAGGCCCAGTTGCAGGGTCTGGATCTGCGTCACCAGCGTATCGATGCTGTCGCGGACATAGAGCTTGAAATCGGTCGCGACCTGATCATTGCGGGAGCGGGCGGTGTGCAGGCGCCCGGCGGCGTCGCCGATCTTTTCGCGCAGACGGCTCTCGACATTCATATGAATGTCTTCCAGCGCCCGCGAGAACGTGAAGGTCCCGGTCTCGATTTCGGCCAGCACCTCGTCTAGACCGGAGAGGATGGCGTCGCGGTCATCTCGCGTCAAAATGCCCATGGCTTCGAGCATTGTCGCATGGGCCTTTGATCCGGCAATATCCTGGGGGAAGAGACGCTGGTCGAAGCCGATCGAGGCGTTGATTTCTTCCATGATGGCGTCGGGGCCGGAAGCGAACCGGCCGCCCCACATCTTGTTGCTCATCGCAAAGCCTTTCGGGAGTTACCCATGTCGGATACCAGCGCACCAAACCCGAACCAGCGTCGAGCATGGCAGCTGCCGGTTCTGCTGGTGGTGGCAGGATTGGGCGTAGCTATAGCGGCGTGGTTTTATCTCGGCAATGCCGCGACGGCCAACTCATGCCCGGTGCAATCCATGCCGGCGCAGGTGATCGACGCGGCAGCAACGGGAGAACTGGCGGCGCTCAATGGCACGGGCGAGGGGCGGGGCTATGCCGATATGGCCTTCCGGGACGCGGCGGGCAAAGCGATGAGCATTGCCGATTTCGGGGGCAAGTCGCTGCTGGTCAATTTCTGGGCCAGCTGGTGCGTGCCCTGCCGCGAGGAAATGCCGGCGCTGGACGCCCTGGCGACAGAATACAATTCGGACAAGTTCGAAGTGCTGCCGATCAATCTCGATATCGGGGCGGGGGGATTGGAGAAGGCTCAAGCTTTTCTTGACGAAGGGCAGTTCCAGAACCTGCCGCTTTATGCCGACAACACTTTTGCCGCCTTTGAACGGCTGAAGCGCGAAGCGGTGGCCGTGGGCCTGCCGGCGACGCTGCTGCTCGATCCCGAGGGGTGCGAACTGGCCGTGCTGCAGGGGCCGGCGGAATGGCACAGCCGGGACGGGCGGGCCGTGGTCGAGGCGCTGATCGGGCTGCGGGGGTAAGCCCGAAGCCATTTCAAAGAACGGGCGTGCTTTCTTACCGGGCGGTCTTCGGACCCCCGGTTTTTCTTTAGTTGATGGAGCCCCGAGGCGGATTCCGCCTCTGACTAATTAATAATGAGACGAAATTCGCCTCGGGGCGCCGGGGTTTCTGGCGAGGAGGTTTTGTAGGGGGACATTGCTGCCGCGGACCCATCTCCAGACCCAGGCTCCGATAACGATAACGAGCCCGCCCGACTGTCGCCGGGCGGTGATCGTTGCAACCCCATC
>JAEYTY010000139.1 GCA_023433775.1 Pseudomonadota bacterium
CACGACCCCCACCTAACCTCCCCTATGAGGGTGGGCTCAGTCCTTGGCCGCGCTCGGCGCGAGGGTGAGAGTCAGGCCATCGAGCGCATCGCTGCAGAGGATCTGGCAGGAGAGACGCGAGTTGGACTTCACATCCCCGACGCTGTCGAGCATGTCTTCTTCTTCGTCGCTAGGGGCGCCAACTACGTCGAGCCAGTCCTTGTCGACATAGACATGGCAGGTGGCACAGCTCAGTGCGCCACCGCACTCGGCCTTGATGTTGAGGCCCCAGTCGCGAATGACTTCCATAACACGCCAGCCCTCGAGCCCTTCGAGCTCGTGGACGTCGCCAGCCTGATCGGTCACATTTATCTTCATCGGGCGCTCCTCAACAGCGGGGCGTCCATAGCCCTCAACGGGCCGGGCTGCAAGGGCCCGGCCTATTGGCAATTCGGATCAGGCGACGCCGAGCTTCTTCTGCAGCTTGGTGGAGCTGGTGGTGTACTGGAACACCACGCGTTCGCCCGGCGACACAATGGCCTTGGCCGCCTGGGCCATCAGCGCAGCTTCGTGGAAGCCACTGAGAATGAGCTTGAGCTTGCCCGGATAGGAATTGATATCGCCAATGGCGAAGATGCCGGGCACCGAAGTCTCGAACTTTTCGGTATCGACGACGATGGTGTTGTCGTTGAGTTCAAGACCCCAATCGGCCACGGGGCCGAGCTTCATGGTGAGGCCGAAGAAGGGCAGCAGACGCGTGGCGGGCACCGATAGATCGCCGGCATCGGTGGTCAGGTGGACGTGGTCGATCTGGCCGTCCTTGCCATCGAGCTTGGCGATCTGGCCGAGCAGGAACTGGATCTTGCCCTCCATGACCAGCTCTTTCATCTTGTTGACCGAGGCGGGCGCCGCCTTGAAGGCGTCGCGGCGGTGCACCAGGGTCAGCGAGCGAACGATGGGCTGGAGATTGAGAGTCCAGTCGAGCGCGGAATCGCCGCCGCCGACAATGACGACGTCCTGATCGCGGAAATCTTCCATCTTGCGGACGGCGTAGAAAACCGACTTGTTTTCATACTGCTCAATGTCGTCGACGGGCGGGCGCTTGGCCTGGAACGAGCCGCCGCCGGCAGCGATCACCACAACCTTGCAGTTGAAAATTTCGTCGGCATCGGTGGCCAGCTTGAACGAGCCATCCTCTTGCTTCTCAATGGAATTGACCATGCGCGAGAAGTGGAATTCCGGCGCGAAGGGCGCGATCTGCGCCATCAGATTATCGGTCAGCTGCTGGCCGGTGACGACCGGAAAACCGGGAATGTCGTAGATCGGCTTTTCCGGATAGAGCTCGGCGCACTGGCCGCCGGGGCGGTCCAGAATGTCGATGAAGTGACATTTGAGGTCGAGGAGCCCGAGTTCGAAGGCGGCAAACAGCCCGCAGGGGCCGGCGCCAATAACGACAACATCGGTGGTGATCTCTGTGCTCATTTTGTCAAAGTCCGTTCAAAACCAGGGGCTTGGCGCCCCGGCATTGGTCCCATCGGGGCACCTGCCCCGCTTGCTTGTGAATGGGAACCGCCGCTGTCACCCGCGGCCCCGGCCATCAATTAAGATGACTGATACGCTCCACTTACCTCACGTGACGCGGCGAAGAAAGGGGCGCGTGCCCAGCGGGATTTCCGTTGTCCCAACTGGTTGATAAAACACGGAAACTTCCGGCAGGCGGTTCTCGATGAGAGCCTGCCTTGTCGGTTCGTGGGTGACCACGAAGGCGTTAAAACCGCAGCGGCGCATGAGCGGGATCTGGTCCTGCAAAACGTCACCCACAGCCCGGATTTCGTTAACAGACTGGTAACGCTGAGACAGCAGACGCGCGGTTGAATAGCCCCTGCCGTCAGAAAAGGCGGGGAAGCGAATGGCGATGGAGGCAAAGCGCCCGATATCGGCCTCGACATCCTCGATCTTGTCGCCGGGCGAGACGAGCAGGCCAAGCGGATGCGGATTGGCGAGGAAGGCCTCGCGGTCGGCCAGGAACACCGGCAGCGGCACATGGGTGTAGCGCGCCTCGGACGGGTTTGTGCCCTCGACCCATTCCTTGAACGGGTCGGCGACAAAGGCGCCGTCTTTCCAGAGCGTGTGGCGGGCTGCGGCAGTCATCGGATTGGCGATCGCTCCACTGAAGTCATAATGGATGCCGCATTCCTTCTTGTTGAGGCCGCGCCACCGTCCGGAGCGCGGATCCTCGCCTTCGGCAACGGCCGAGGTGCAGGGGGCGCAGCCAATGGACTTGTAGCCTTTGGCATAGAGCGGATGCTCGGGCAAGTTATGCTTCTGGCGGTATTCGATGACATCGGCATCGGAGAAATAGGCCAGCGGATTGACCTTGATGCGATCATCGCTGGTCAATTCGAAATGGGGGAGAACGCCGCGCTCCTTGGTCTGGTAGCGCTTGCGGCCCGTGACCCAGCCGCCATATTGCTCGGTGATCGGCTCCAGCGGCTCGGTCTTGCGGATATGGCAGCAGGAATCGGGGTCGGTTTCCCACAGATCGCCATTGGGATCGAAGCGCTTCACGTCATCCGAATTGGGATGGATGGCGTGAACATTGCGCAGGCCCAGCGTGCGCTTGAGCGTTTCGACATAGTCCAGCGTTTCAGCAAAATGCTTGCCGGTTTCGAGGAAATAGACCGGCATGTCCGGATCGACCTGCGACACCATATGCAGCAGCACGGCGGAATCGGCGCCGAAGGACGAGACGATGGCGATATCGCCCGGCAGGACGTCGCTCACCGCGTAGCGCAGCACGCCGACGGCATCCATTTCGTCGAACATGCCATTGAGCGCCAGAATGCCCAGCGCGCGCAGCTTGTCATTGGCGACGGGCGCCGGGGCCAACTTAGGCATTGCCATAGAGGGCCTCCTTGAACGGCGCTTCGCCGAGACGACGATAGGCGGCGATGAAGGTTTCCTCGGGGCCGGTGCGCCGGGCGATATAGGCATCGACCAGCTTTTCGATGGCGCCGGGCACCTTGTCGGCTTCAAAGCCGGGGCCGAGGATTTTGCCAACCGAAGCCGCCTCGGTGGCGTCGCCACCCAGGGTGATCTGATAGAGCTCGCCGCCCTTCTTCTCGACACCCAGAATGCCGATATGGCCGATGTGATGATGACCGCAGGCATTGATGCAGCCGGAAATCTTGATCTTGAGATCGCCGATATCCTTCTGCCGCTCGGGCGCGGCAAAGGTCTTCGAGATTTCCTGCGCGATGGGGATCGAGCGGGCATTGGCCAGAGCGCAGAAATCGAGGCCCGGGCAGCAGATCATGTCGGTGATGAGGTTGCTATTGCCCTCGGCCAGCTCATGGGCGACCAGCACGTCATAGACGGCGCGCAGATCGGCAATCGCCACATGGGGCAGAACCAGGTTCTGCTCATGGGTGACGCGCAATTCGTCGAACGAATATTTCTCAGCCAGATCAGCGACCGCGTCCATCTGCACGTCCGTGGCATCGCCCGGAGCGCCGCCGATGGGCTTCAATGAAATGGTGACCGAGGCATAGCCCGGCTGGACATGAGGATGCAGGTTATTGTCGAGCCAGCGGCCATAGGCGGGGTCGATGATCGACTGATAGGCGATGTCGACGGTTTCGGTGCGCGCCGGATCAAAGGTCGGCGGGGCGAAATAGGTGGTGATGCGGTCGAGCTCTTCCTGCGGCAGGGTAAGCACGCCACCGCGCACTTCGGCGAATTCGGCTTCGACCTGGCCCTTGATGCTTTCCAGCCCCTCTTCATGGACGAGGATCTTGATGCGCGCCTTGTACTTGTTGTCCCGGCGGCCATAGCGGTTGTAAACGCGCATGATGGATTCGAGGTAAGCCAAGAGGTGCTCATTGGGCACGAAGGAATTGATCAGCTTGGCGATCATCGGCGTACGGCCAAGGCCACCGCCAACCCAGACTTCCCAGCCGATTTCGCCAGCAGCATTGACCGCGGCCTGCAGGCCAATGTCGTGGAAGCGAATGGCGGCGCGGTCATTCGGCGAGCCGGTAATGGCGATCTTGAACTTGCGCGGCAGATAGGAAAATTCGGGGTGCAGGCTCGACCATTGGCGAATGATTTCGGCGACGGGACGCGGATCGATGATCTCGTCGGCGGCGGCACCGGCAAACTGGTCGGTGGTGACATTGCGGATGCAATTGCCCGAGGTCTGGATGGCGTGCATTTCGACCGAGGCCAGCTCGGCCAGAATGACCGGAATGTCCTTCAGCTTGGGCCAATTGTACTGGATGTTCTGGCGCGTGGTGAAATGGCCATAGCCACGGTCATAGGTGCGGGCGATATGAGCGAGCTTGCGCATCTGCTGCGATGACAGCGTGCCATAGGGCACGGCGACGCGCAGCATATAGGCGTGCAATTGCAGATAAAGACCGTTCATCAGCCGCAGGGGGCGGAACTGGTCTTCGGTCAGCTCGCCCGAAAGGCGGCGCTTGACCTGATCGGCAAATTGCGCGGTGCGGCCCTCAACAAAAGCCGCGTCAAATTCGTCATATCGATACATGGCCGTCTTCACCCAGATGCTGGCGATCATACGCCTGCCCGTTGAGAGTTAGGGGCGCGGTGGGGCCCGCCGCCCGGATGCGTTCGCGCAGGCGCTTGGGCACGATCTGCCCGTCGATCTGCTCGATTTCTTCGATTTCAAGACTGATGACCCGGCCACCGGCCTTGGTCGCGGCCAGAGCGACATCGCGCTCGCTGGCCTCTTCCTTGGCAAAAACGCGCGACGCCTGCAGGTCTTCGACCCAGGCGCCATTGGCGTCCAGATAAACCGTCGCGCCGGACGTCAATTCGTTGCCGGTCAGTATTTCCATGCTCATGCTACCTTAAAACTTTCGGCGGCGGCCACGGCCACCCCGGCCCAGTCGCCGTGGGCGACCGTCCGGCCAGCCAGGATAACGGCCGGACCATCAATAAACTCCACGGCCCCGGCGGCGAGCCCGGCCAGCGTGCCCGAATAGGCGGCGCTGTCGGCCCGGCCGGCATTGACCACAATACCAACGGGCAGGTCTGCCGCCGCGCCATTGGCGATGAGGCGACCCGCTATTTCAGCGGCGATGGACTTGCCCATGTAGAGCGCCAGGGTCAAGCCCGACTGGGAGAGCGAGGCCCAATGGGCCAGATCCCCGTCATCGGCACCATGGGCGGTAGCGATGACAAAGCCGCTCGACACCTTGCGCAGGGTGACCGGCGTTGCCGTATCGGCGGCTGCGGCCAGCGCCGCGCTGACGCCGGGGACAATCTCATAGGCAATGCCCGCCTGACGCAGGGCGGCAATCTCTTCGCCAGCACGGCCAAAGACCATGGGATCGCCCGACTTGAGCCGGGCCACCCGCTTGCCTTCCCCGGCCAGGCGCACGATGAGCGTATTGATCTGCGCCTGCGAGAAGGAGTGATGCCCCTTGGCCTTGCCGACATTGATCTGCTCGGCATCGCGGCGGCCCATTTCGACAACGGCGGCGGGCACGAGCTGGTCATGCACGATGACATCGGCCTGTTGCAGCAGGCGCTGCGCGCGCAGGGTGAGAAGGTCTTCAGAACCGGGACCGGCGCCGATGAGCCAGACAGTCCCCTGCCCTGCACCCGCATCAACATGGGCCGACAGAAGACGCTCGGCTTCGGCAATGCCGGCGATGGGACTGGAAGCGGTCGCGCGCTCGACCGCGGGAGACGAAACCAGCGCCTCATAATAGCGGCGGCGGGCGGCGCCATCATGAATCAGACTTTCAACGCGCTGGCGCAAGCTACCGGCCAGACTCACGATTTTGCCGAGGCCGGGAGAAAGCAGCGCTTCAACCTGTGCGCGAACAAGGCGAGCCAGAACCGGCGCATCACCCTCGGTGGAAATGGCGACGGTCAGCGGCGCGCGCTCGACGATAGAGGGGGTGTAGAAGTCGCACTCGGCGGGAACATCGACCACATTGAGCGGGATATTGCGGCGCCGGGCTTCGGCCTTGGCCAGTTCCGCATCGTCGCCTTCTTCGGCCACGAAGACCAGCGCCGCGCCTTGGATGTCGTCAGCGCGCAGGGGGCGATTGTGAATGGCGACGGGATAGGCCGAAAAATCGGCTTCGATCTCCCGCGCATAAATCTCTATCAAAGCAGTAGTCTTAGCGACCAACCGGACCTTGTTGAGGGCCTCATCTCCACCACCGACCACGATGATGCGTCTGCCCTTGACCTTGTAGCTCAACGGAAATGTGTTGAGATGACCCATTATTCGCCTGTTTGAGAGATGGGGGAAGATAGGGCAAAGCGGCCAAGTGGCGCAATGCGTTGAATTTCAATCGCTTTTATATTTCCCTGCAGCGCCCTGCCTTGGAACGCCCGGCGCAGGAAATTGCCGTGCCCGCCAAATGAATCTTTCGCAAGCGCGGGGATAGAATATTTTGCCCAGGCACATGCCCATTTTGCCCGCAAAAGACCAGCCCGTTTTGACCTATGCCCATAGCGCCCCCTTAAATCAGGGGCGAAGCAGAGCCGGTACTTCCCTATCCTGCCGGTTCAACATGACGAGGGAGTTAGCCATGCGGTTCTCGACAGTGGCACTGCTTTTGCTGACCAGCACAATGCCGGCGCTGGCCGACTATCCGCAACGCGGCGTGGCGGGAATTGAGAATGGCATCGCCGGCATGTTTGAAGGCACCTGGCGGGTTGATCGCTATGGAGACGACCCGGCAAAGGCCGATCTCGCCGTCTATAGATGCGACATGCCGGTGTTCATCATCGCGGTGGAGCACGGCGTCATCGACTATTTCTCGCCCGATATGCGGCCCGAAGATCAGCTCGAACTGGACCTGACCACGCTGATGGACAGCACCGTCTGGCTGTCCCGCGTCGGCGGCGCGAATTACCAATCCATCTGGCTGAGCGCAGACGCCTTTCACCTGCATCAGGTGAGTGAAGAAGGCGAAACGGACTGGGAAACGCCGTTCCTCTTCACGCGCTGTCCCTAAACCGGGTCAGCCCTGGCGGCTGGGGACCTGCACAACGAGACCGTCGAGACCGTCCTTGACCTTGATCTGGCAGGAGAGACGGCTCGTGGCCTTCACGTCGAAGGCGAAATCGAGCATGTCTTCTTCCATCGCCGAAGGGCCACCGACCGTTTCGGTCCAGGCGTCATCAATATAGACATGGCAGGTAGCGCATGTGCAGGCGCCGCCGCATTCGGCAATGACACCGGGCACGCCATTCATGATGGCCGTTTCCATGACCGTCGCGCCGTTTTCCGCTTCCGTTTCGATGCGTTCGCCCGAGGCGGTGATGAAGGTGATCTTGGTCATGAAACTGGGGTCCGTCTGGAATATGCCCTGGATATAGGCAAGGCAGCGTTTTGGGGCAAGCTAGCGACCCAAGAGGGTTTCGAGATAGTGCCGCTCCACCCCGAACATGGCCTTGGTGGCTTTGACCTGTTCGAGCACCGCGTCGCGATCGCCGGTGCCGCCCTTTTGCGCGACGATGAGATTGTTCTTGGGCGTATGGGCATCGGAGACGAACTCGAAAATCTTCGTGCGATAGCCATGGGCTTCGAGCAGCAGGGCGCGCAGGCCGTCGGTTACCATTTCGGCCTGCTTTTCCATCATCGTGCCATGACGCAGCAGGAAATCGAGATTGGCGTCGGGGCGGCCCTTTTCCATCTCGCGGCGCACCTGCTTGTGGCAGCAGGGCGCGACGGCAATGAGGGAGGCGCCGGCCTTGATGCCCTGATAGATGGCGTCGTCGGTGGCTGTATCGCAGGCGTGGAGCGCGATGACCGCGTCGGCGCCGCTGGCGTCATAATCGAGAATGGTGCCCGGCGCGAAGCTCAGGCCGGTAAAGCCGGAGGCAGCAGCAGTGGAATTGCCATCTTTCACCAGCCCGTCGCGCATTTCGATGCCGATGATCTCGGCGGGGCGGTTTGCGACCGTTGAGAGATAATCGTAAAGCGCGAAATCGAGATAGCCCTTGCCGGCACCCATATCCACGATGCGGGGTTTGTCGGCCTTGATCGCTTGAATCAAAGGCGCGAAAATCTCCACCATCCTGTTGATTTGCCTGAACTTATCCTGCGCATCATTGCGGACCTGACCGTCCTTGCCGGTAATGCCGAGGGCGTGGAGCCACGGCTTGTCGCTGGCGGCGAGCGGCCTGTTCTTGGCACGATTGTGGTCGGTGGAGGGCGCGTCGCGGCCAGCGACGTCGCTGCGCTTCAAACGGATTTTATCGCCATTGCGCTCGAAGGTGAGATCGAACTCCGTGGTCGAGAGGCGGGCGCTGCGAAAGGCCTCGGCAAGGCCGGCGCGCAGCAAGGCGAGTGCCTCGGGCTGGATGTAGTTCTTGATGATATCGCGGGTCTTGTAGCGCCAAGTGATCGAGAAGCGATCGCCACCCTTGATCGTGATCTTCTTGATTTCCAGCGATTTGAGATCGGCTTCGGGGCCGTGATAGCCGGCGCATTTAAGGCCGACCATCGTGCCATCCATGAAGGCGGTCTTGATGGCGGCCAAAAATTCCTCGATGCGGTCGGGGGCGCTCAATGCCGTTCCTTGGTGGTGAGGAAGCGGATCTTTGGCCAGTCCTGCTTGGCGCGATCAGCCCACCAGGCGTTCTGGGCGAGAAAAACCGGCGCTTCGGTGCGATCCTCGGCCATATTGACCTTCTGGGCGGCGATGAAGCGCTTGAGTTCGTCGGCATCGTCGCTTTCGACCCATCGGGCGACTTCGTAGCCCAGAGATTCAAAGGTGATCGGCACGCCATATTCCTTGGCGACGCGGGCCGACAGCACTTCGAGCTGCAGCTGGCCGACAACGCCGACAATCCAGTCCGCGCCGACCATGCGGCGGAAGACCTGGGTAACGCCCTCTTCGGAGAGGTCGCTGAGCGCCTTGGACATCTGCTTGGTCTTCATATGGTCGGTGAGACGCACGCGGCGGATGATTTCGGGCGCGAAATTGGGAATGCCGGTGACATTGATCGTCGCGCCTTCGGTGAGCGTATCGCCGACCGAGAGCGTACCGTGATTGGGAATGCCGACAATGTCGCCGGCAACGGCCTCTTCGGCCAGCTCGCGATTATTGCCGAAAAAGAACATCGGATTGGCGACGGCCATATCTTTTCCGGAGCGGACATTCTTGAGGCGCATCCCGCGGGTAAAGGTGCCCGAGCAGAGGCGGACAAAGGCGATACGGTCGCGGTGATTGGCGTCCATATTCGCCTGCACCTTGAACACAAAGCCGGTGACCTTCTTCTCGGAGGGCTCGATGGGCGCCGGAATGGCAGGCTGCGGACGCGGCTCGGGGCCCCACTCACCCAAAGTGCGCAACAGTTCGGCGACACCAATGCCCTTGAGGGCCGAACCGAACAGCACGGGGCTGAGGTGTCCGGCGTGGAAAGTCGCAAGATCGAAGGGCGGCAGCATGGAGGTCGCCATTTCGAGGGTTTCGAGCGCCGTCATGAAGACCGGATCGTCGACCAGTTTTTCGTTGTCGAGGAGGTCTTCAATGGCGTCGTATTCGGCAATCGGCTTGCCCTGAGGCGAGAGCACGCGCTTTTCGAGGAGGTCGATATAGCCGCCGAAATCGACGCCCTGCCCGATGGGCCAGAGCACTGGGGTGAGGTCAAGCGCCAGCTTGCCCTGGATTTCATCGATCAGATCGAGCGGGGAAAGGCCCTCGCGGTCCACCTTGTTGATGAAGGTGATGATGGGGATGTCGCGCAGGCGGCAGACTTCGAAGAGCTTGAGCGTCTGGCTTTCAATGCCCTTGGCGGCGTCGATGACCATGATGGCCGCGTCGACGGCGGTGAGGGTGCGATAGGTGTCCTCGGAAAAGTCCGAGTGGCCTGGGGTATCGAGCAGGTTGAGGGTCAGCCCGTCATAGTCGAAGGTCATGACCGACGAGGTGATGGAAATGCCGCGCTGCTGCTCCATTTCCATCCAGTCCGAACGGGTCGAACGGGCGCCGGCCTTGCCGCGCACAGCGCCGGCCTGCTGGATGGCGCCAGCGGCGGCGAGCAGGCGCTCGGTGAGCGTCGTCTTGCCCGCGTCCGGGTGCGAAATGATCGCAAAGGTCCGGCGGGTGCTAAATGGCTCGGCATTGGGCCGGGGCGTAGCCACGGCGGCGGAAGAAACTGATGACATGGAACTGCGGACTGTTGGGCCGCAGGCTGAGGCGCGGCGCGTCAAATGTTGGCGCGTATATAAGGTATGGCACCAAGGGGGTCAATTTGTGACCGCCCTCCTCCGTCTGAGGCAGATCAGGCGGTTTCGTTGGCCAGCATACGGGCAACGAAGATGCGGACTTCTTCCACGGCCATTTCCATATCGGCAATGCGCTCGGGCGTGATCGGGCGGGCATCGCGCAATTCGGCTTCCATGGCCCTGGCAAGCTCGGCAATGCTCCAGGCGCCAACGCCCGAGGCCGCGCCTTTTATGGAATGAAGATTGAGCGCCAGCTCATCAAAGGTGGTGGCGAGCTTGAGGCGGTCGAGATAGGTGGCCAGCGTCGTATCGAAGAGGCGCAGGATCTCGAATTCGAGGCCTTCATCGCCCAGGCATTGCTTTGCCAGATGCACCAGATCCACCGGGCGCATGGCCCGTGAACGAGGGGCCGGGGTCAGATGTTCAACGAAAGCTCTCTGCGCCATTCTGGCTACTCCGTACACAAACGGAAACGCCGACCGGTGGTCCAGAGGCTTTTTCCGTGTGGATAGCGTAAAATAGGCACGTGAACAGGTGATTAAGCCACAGGACCGCCTTTGTTTGAGGCTTGTGTCGCCAGCGTTTCCACGCAAAAATTAACCTTTGGGTAAGAAACCGTTCGGTTTGCATAAAATTGAATGTAAGAATGTGCTTTAAACCAGCGCGCGGCGGCGAGGGTTGGGGGAATGATGCGGGGCATTTGCATCGAATTGTTCCAGTTTGACCATCTGCCCGGAAACGGGTGGGGTGTCATGACAACTCCCGAATACCGCCTTGTCGCTGAAGTGCCGACGCGAGAGTTGTAGAGAGTATGGCGAAGAACCCGACCCCACAGAACGATCCGGCTGCGTTGGCCTTTTCGGCCGTTGAAGACGCCCTCAAGGATTCCGTCTTCAGCCTTGATACACCCGGACCGGCCGCGCCGGAAAAGCGCGCGTCAGACGCTGCCCGCTCGGAGCGCCTGCGCACCGCCGACAAGATCGCCCAACAGGCCACCTCTGTTGCCAATGATGATCGGGTAGCGACCTCGCGCCTGCTCTACAATTTGCAGAATCGGTCTTCGACGACGCCGACCTGGCTGGCGCTGCTGCTTTCCGTCATCTGGCTGGGCGCTTCGGGTGCCGTCGCCTGGCTGCGTTTTGGCGAAGCCATTACCAATGTCGGCGAATTCGTCAGCTCGATTGAGTTCATTGCCCTGCTCGCCATCATGGTGCTGCCGGTTCTCGGTTTTTTTGCCGTGGCGACCCTGTTCCGTCGCGCGCAGGATCTGCGCAATGCCGCCTCCTCCATCACCCAGGCCGCCATTCGCCTTGCCGAACCCGAAGTGACCGCCGCCGACAAGGTCGCCTCGGTGGGCCAGGCCGTGCGCCGCGAAGTCAATGCGCTGGGCGATGGCCTTGAGCGCGCGCTCAGCCGCGCCGGCGAGCTCGAAGTGATGATCCACAACGAGGTCACCGCCCTCGAACGCACCTATTCGGACAATGAATCGCGGATGCGCGCGCTGATTGCGGAACTCGCCAGCCAGCGCGAAAGCGTGCTGACCAATACCGAACGTGTGCGCGAAGCTATCACCGAGAGCCATACCGGCCTCGTCTTTGACCTCGACATGATCAGCCAGCGCATTGCCGGCACGATCGTGGAAAGCGGCGGCAACCTGACCCGCGCGCTGGAAACCGCTGGCAATACGCTGACCAACAGCTTTGGCGAGCGCACCGACATCTTTGTCAGCCTGGTGGACAACCGCACCAATGAATTCCTCTCGGCGCTCGATGACAGCTCAGGCCGCCTGGCGCTGACTTTTGACGACAAGACCGAGACCATGGCGCGGAGCTTTGAAAAGCAGTCCGACGCGCTTTCCTCGACCATCGAGAGCCGCATGAACGCGCTTTCGGAAGCCCTCGACAGCCGCGCCAGCTCGATCAGCAGCGTGCTCGAAACCCAGACCATCACGCTTTCGACCGCTATCGAAGATCGCACCAATGCGCTTTCCGACCTGCTGACCGATGG
>JAEYTY010000151.1 GCA_023433775.1 Pseudomonadota bacterium
ATCTTGTCGTTACGCTTGACGGTAATATCCGCGCCCAGTTCCCCGAGCAAATGGACGAGGTTGTAGGTAAAGCTGTCGTAATTATCGATGACGAGGGTTTTGGTCATTGGGGCCTGCCTCAGAAGGAGCGGTTCTGGTGATCGGGATCAGAACCAGCCCCGCCATCGAAAGAGTTCAACTGGGATACGCATCACTGGCCCACTCTCGCTTCGCCCGCATAGCGTAACGCTTCTTCGGCGGCGCTGAAAAGAGCGCGTGACTTGTTCTCGCATTCGAGCTGCTCAAGTTCGGGCACGCTGTCGGCGACGATACCGGCGCCGGCCTGCACATGGAGCTTGCCATCCTTGACGATGCCGGTGCGCAGCACGATGCAGGTATCCATGGTGCCATCCGCACCGAAATAGCCGACACAGCCGCCATAAATGCCGCGCCGCGAGGTTTCCAACTCGTCGATGATTTCCATGGCCCGCACCTTTGGCGCGCCCGAAACGGTGCCGGCCGGGAAGCCCGCCGAAAGCGCATCGACAAAGTCATATTGCGGGTCGAGCACGCCCACAACATTGGAGACGATATGCATGACGTGGGAATAATATTCGAGGAAGAACTTGTCGGTGACCTTCACGGTCCCGGTCTTGGCCACGCGGCCAACATCATTGCGCCCCAGGTCGAGCAGCATCAGATGCTCGGCCAGTTCCTTGGGGTCGCTCAGCAGTTCCTCGGCCAGCTCCTTGTCGCGCGTCGGCGTCGCGCCGCGCTTGCGAGTTCCGGCGATGGGGCGGATGGTCACTTCGCCATCCTGCACCCGCACCAGGATTTCGGGGCTTGATCCCGCGACGGCAAAGTCGCCGAAATCAAGGAAATACATATAGGGGCTGGGATTGGTCCGGCGCAGCGCGCGATAGAGCGCTGTCGGGGGCAAGGTGAAGTCCGCCGAAAAGCGCTGGCTCAGCACCACCTGGAAAATGTCGCCCGCCGTGATGTAGTCCTTGGCCCGCGCTACCATGGCGCCATAGGCCTCGCGGCTCGTATTGCTGGTCACCGAAATGGATTCGAGATCGGGCAGGGCAGGGCTGGTGGGCAGAGCGCGGCCCAGCCTTCCGATTGCATCATCAATCCGCCCCTCTGCCGCTTCCAGTGCCTGCCGGGCCGAAACACCCTGGCGCACATAGACGGGCGCGGTGAGGTAAAGCTCGTCCTTGACCGTGTCGAAAATGGCGAGAAGCGAAGGGCGCATCAGCACCGCTTCGGGCGTCTGCAGATCGTCCGGATTGCTGTTGGGCAGCAGTTCCATATAGCGGACCATCTCATAGCCCAGATAGCCATAGATGCCGGCCGATTGCGGGGGTAGCCCGCTGGGCACTTCGATCTGGCTTTCGGCCACCAGCTCACGCAGGGCATCGAGCGGCTTTGCCGCCATCGGCTCGAAGGCGGTCGGGTTCATCTGGGCCTGGCGGTTGATTTCCGCCTTCCCGTCCTCAACCTTGAGGATCAGGTCCGGCAATAGCCCGATGATCGAATAGCGCCCGCGCGTCGTCCCGTCCTGCACGCTTTCGAGCAGGAAGGAATGGGTCCGGTCCTGCGCCAGCTTGAGATAGGTGCCGATCGGCGTTTCAAGATCGGCCACGATGCGACGCCAGACGATCTGCGACTTGCCAGCATCATATTGCTCCGCAAAACGCCTGGAAAAATCGTCGTCCATCGTGGTCTGGTTCCGGTTGGAGGTCGGCGGCCTGTCTTATGGGCCGTAATTGAGGGTGAGAAGCTGGTCCATGGCCTGCTGGTTGATGCGCAATTGCGCATCGTCCCGCACGGCGGTCACGAAGTCAGAATAGATCGTGCCACGGGCTTCATTGTCGAGGCTGGCAATCGTCTCGGCATCCAGCGGCTCTGCCGGCGGCGTGTTCTCCACCACTTCAAATACAATATGCTCGCCGCTGCTGCTGAGTACCGCGCCCTTGTGGTCAGGCCCGCCCGAAAAGGCGGCAGAGGCCACGGCAGCGTCAATCGTGCCATCGTCGGAGCCAAAGCGCGAGAAGGGCGCCGAGATCTGCGGGAAAAGATTGAGACCAATGGCAATGTCCGCCAATCTCTCGCCATTCCGGAGGCGCTCGACAAGTTCATCGCTCAGCGTTTCAAGGGCGGCATTGGTGCGCTCTGCGGTCAGCGCGGCAGTGACTTCGGCGCGCACTTCATCAAGCGTCTGGTCACGCGCCGGGCTCACTTCCAGCAGATCGAACCAGATGTGGGCGTTCGCCGCCAGCGGAATGGCCGGCACCAGCTTGCCCTCCTCAGCCCGGAAAATCGCCTGGCTGACGCGCGGGCGGTCTTCCGCAGTCAGGTTCGGCAGCACACTCAGCTCTTCGCCACTGGCCGTCACATCGGCTTCATAGATATCGAGGCCATAGCGATCGGCAATTTCGCTGATCGGCACAAAGGCGGCGCGCAGCTCTTCGATCTCGTCGAGCACCGTGTTGATTTCATTGCGCGCTTCGGTAGTCGCCAGCGAAGCGGCGATGGTGTCGCGCGCGTCTTCAAGGCTTGTTTGCCCGGCGGGAATGATCTCGGGCACATGGATGGCGCGCTGGCCGACAATGCCGTCGATGATGACGAACTGGCCCTCTTCGAGGCCAAAAGCGGCGTCGCCCAGCGCCGCATCGCTGATTTCGCTGCGCGTGCGGGTGCCAAGCTGGGAAACGCTGAGGCCGTTGTCGGCCACCAGCGTGTCAAAACCGCCGCCTGCGGCAAGGCCGGCAGCAAAGGCTGCCTGCTGCTCCGGCGTGCTCAGCACGGCCTGCTCGATCACCCGGCGCTCCGGCGTCGAAAGCCCGGCCTTGGTGCGCTCATATTCGGCGGCAATGGCCGCATCGTCGATTGTCTTGGTCGCCGCCAGCGCGGGCAGCGACAGATCGAGCATCTGCACCTTGCGTGTTTCCACGGTGCGATATTCAGCCTGGTGCTCGGTGAGATAGGCAGCGAGCTCTTCTTCCGTAGGCTCCGCCGGGGCTTCGATGCTCGTATCGGTCAGCGCGATATAGTCGATGGTGCGTTCGGTCGCGGCGTAATTGTTGATCATGCCGGTCGCAACGGCGGGCAGGGTGGCATTGCCCAGCAGGCCCTGAACCAATTGCTCGCGCTTGGCTTCGTCGCCGCGCGCCGAAAAATATTCAGCCTCTGTCCAGCCGCTGGCCTGCAGCACCTGCTGGAAAATACTCGGATCAAACTGGCCCAACGCGCTGCGGAACGACGGGTCCTCGCGCAGCATCACGCTCAGCTTTTCCTCGGAAACGCCCAGCCCGAACTGCTTGGCCAGCAGATCGAGCGCCGCGCCTTCGGAAAGCTGCACAACCACAGAGGTCGGAATATTGAGGCTCTTGGCCTCAGCCGTCGTCGGCACTGAGCCGAATTGATTGGCGACGCGGTTGATCTGGGTCTGGTAGGCCCGCAAAAATTCACGTGACGTGATCTCTTCGTCGCCCACGCGCGCTACGGTATTGCTGCCAAAGTCGAGGATGACATTGTTGATGCCGAAGCCCGCGACACCCACGAGCAAAAATCCACCGAGGACCTTGCCGGGCCAGGATTTTGCAAAACCACGCAAACCATCGAGCATTTAGAGCGTTCCGTTTGTGGGTCCAAGGCTTTACCACGAGGGCAGAGCAGGACTAGTAAGACACATCGACTGCCGGGGTTAGGGCAAAGCCCTCTTTGGCGCAAGAGGCAGGAGCACCAAGTTTGTCCACGATATCACCGCTGATCGCCGGAAACTGGAAGATGAACGGGCACACCCAGAGCCTCGAGGAGCTGGCCGAACTGGCGCGGCTGCTCACCACGGGCGAGGCTCCACGCGCTGTCGTCGTCGTCTGTCCCCCCGCAACTTTGCTATCCGCCGTGGCCGCCCAAGGCGCTTCGAGCGGCATTCTGGCCGGCGGCCAGGATTGCCACGCCAAGCCCGAAGGCGCCCATACCGGCGACATTTCCGCCTCCCAGCTGGCCGATGCCGGCGCCCAATTCGTCATCGTCGGTCATTCCGAGCGTCGCTCGGACCATGGCGAAACCAACGAAACCGTCCGCGAAAAGGCCGAGGCCGCCATTGGCGCCGGCCTTCGCCCCATTATCTGTGTCGGCGAGAGCGAAGCTCAGCGCGATGCCGGTGAAGCTGAAGCGGTGGTCTCGGCCCAGCTTGCCGCCTCGATTCCCGACGCTGCCGGTCAGCACGAGGTTTTGGTCGCCTATGAGCCCATCTGGGCCATCGGTACCGGCCGCACGCCCACGCTCGACGAGATCGGCCAGATGCACGCGACCATCCGTGCCCGCCTCAACGAGCGGTTTGGCCAGGAGCGTGGCGAAACCTTCCGCATTCTCTATGGCGGCTCGCTAAAGCCCCACAATGCCCGCGAAATCCTCAATGTCGAGCACGTCAATGGCGGCCTTGTGGGCGGCGCAAGCCTGCTCGCGCGGGACTTCTACACCATCATCTCGGCGGTCTAGTTGCCGCCCCGGTAAACCTTGCGGCAAAAATCGCCGCAATCGGCTGGTATTTGCACGATGAGGGGTGTATGACCCCGCATCCTCTGGAGCGTTTTCGTCCAAGGTTCCGGCATTTCTATGCCGGGAAAACGCTTCAATAAACATTCCTGGCGCTGCCTTCCTCCAAAAGCGGAAATCGGCGCCAGACTGAAGCGAAGACGAAGTTTCATGGCCAATGTTCTGCTTGTCGCCTATCTTTTGATCGTCCTGGCGATGATTGTCGTCATTCTGATCCAGCGTTCCGAAGGCGGCGCGCTTGGTATCGGCGGCGGTAGCGGCGGCGGGCTGATGACCGCGCGCGGCTCGGCCAATCTCCTGACCCGCACCACGGCGATTCTGGCGACCCTGTTTTTCGCCTCGGCCATCGGCCTGACCATTCTGAGCGAATTCGATCGCGGCAGCTCCACCATCCTCGATCGCGCTTCAAGCGCCCAGGATGGCCAGGCGCCGACCACCGTTCTTGATGCGCTTAACGCGCTTCAGGGCGATGACACCAGCTCCGATCTGTTGCTGCCTGAAGCTGCACAGACCCCTGCCGATGCCGGCACGGCTTCCGATCTGCCAACGCCGGCAGCGCCCGCCGCGCCCGTCGAGGCGCCTGCTGCTGCCCCCGAGGCACCTGCCGCCGCGCCGGACGAAACGCCGTCCGCGCCGACAGGCAACTGACCCGCCGCAAGGCAACCGAAAAAGGGGATGGCAACATCCCCTTCTTCTTTTTGTGTAGAGCGTCATTGCCGCTCTGCGAATCGTGACTGATTTGATTATGGTGATCGCCCATGGCTCGGTACGTATTCATCACCGGAGGCGTGGTTTCCTCCCTTGGCAAAGGTCTCGCTTCAGCGGCGCTTGGCGCAGTGCTGCAGGCGCGCGGATATAAGGTCCGCCTGCGCAAGCTTGACCCCTATCTCAACATTGATCCCGGCACGATGTCGCCGACCCAGCATGGCGAAGTCTTCGTCACCGACGACGGTGCCGAAACGGACCTCGACCTGGGTCACTACGAGCGCTTCACCGGCCGCGCCGCCAATAAGCGCGACAACATCACCACCGGCCGTATCTATTCCGATATCCTGGCCAAGGAGCGCCGCGGCGAATTCCTCGGCGCCACCGTGCAGGTCATCCCCCACGTCACCGACGCCATCAAGAATTTCGTCGTTGAGGGCAATGAGGATTTCGACTTCGTGCTGGTCGAAATCGGCGGCACGGTCGGTGACATTGAAGGCCTGCCCTTCTTTGAAGCCATTCGCCAGCTTGGCAATGATCTGCCCCGCGGCCACGCCTGTTATCTTCACCTGACGCTGATGCCCTATATCCCCTCGGCCGGGGAATTGAAGACCAAGCCGACCCAGCACTCCGTCAAGGAACTGCGCTCCATCGGCATCGCGCCAGACGTGCTGCTGGTCCGCTGCGATCGCCCCATTCCTGATGGCGAAAAGAAAAAGCTCAGCCTGTTCTGTAATGTCCGCGAAAGCGCGGTCATCCAGGGCCTCGACGTCGGCTCGATCTACGATGTGCCGCTGGCCTATCACAATGAGGGTCTCGACCGCGAAGTGCTCGCCGCCTTTGGCATCACCGACGCGCCCGAGCCGGACCTGACTGCCTGGACCGATGTGTCCCAGCGCCTCCACAATCCCGAGGGCGAGGTCAATATCGCCATTGTCGGCAAATATACCGGCCTGAAGGACGCCTACAAATCACTCTCCGAAGCCCTGACCCATGGCGGCATTGCCAACAAGGTCAAGGTCAATGTGCAGTGGATCGACTCGGAAGTCTTTGAGCGCGACGACCCGGCGCCCTATCTCGAACATGTCCACGGCATTCTCGTCCCCGGCGGTTTTGGCGAGCGCGGCTCTGCCGGCAAGATCGAAGCCGCCCGCTTTGCCCGCACCAAGGACGTGCCATATTTCGGCATTTGCTTTGGGATGCAGATGGCCTGTATCGAAGCGGCACGGAACACCGCCGGCATCAAGCAGGCCTCCTCCACCGAGTTCGGCCCCACCCGCGAACCCATCGTGGGCATGATGACTGAGTGGGTAAAGGGCAATGAGAAGGAAACCCGCGGCGCTGAAGGCGACCTGGGCGGCACACTGCGCCTCGGCGCCTATCCGGCCCAGCTGACCCGCGGCTCCCGCGTTGCCGACATCTACGGCTCCACCCGCATCACCGAGCGCCATCGTCACCGCTATGAGGTGAACATGGACTACCGCAAGGTGCTCGAAAAGAACGGCCTGCTGTTCTCCGGCGTCTCGCCCGACGGCACGCTGCCCGAAATCGTCGAGCGCACCGACCACCCATGGTTCATCGGCGTGCAGTTCCACCCCGAACTCAAATCAAAGCCCTTCGAGCCGCATCCGCTCTTCACCAGCTTCATCGCTGCCGCGATGGACCAGAGCCGGCTGGTTTAGCTGTGAAGCTGAGAAGTAAAATCCCTGAACGTAAAGCGGCAGAGGTTTTATTTCTCAGTGATCATACTTGCTGCATCTGCCGGGAACGCGGCAAGTCCGTTCAAATTCATCACCTGAATGAAAATCCTGCTGACCACAGGCTGGAGAACTTGGCCGTCTTATGTCTGGAGGATCACGATCGCACTCAGATACGTGGCGGATTTGGCAGACATTTGAAAGCGGAAGAGGTCATTTTATATCGAGATTCTTGGACTAAGCAGGTATCTCGACTACACGAGCGCTATGCAGGCGGCTCGTTGGAGGCGATGCCCGAAGTAGATACACAGCCACGCTTACCGATTTCGCTGCTAGTTCCCTACATGGAATCGCTGCCTAGTCAGAGAACTAAGCTTTATGAAATTGCCCATCAAGGCTGGGACACTGGCATATCCAATTCGATGGACGAAGCTTCTAATGAGGTCGTTGTTGCCCTTCAGGAAATTTGGATTTACCTGGCAAGGTGGTACCCTCCCAATCATTTTGATCAACAGTCTCGTGAGGAATATATCCGGGCTTTTGTAGGCGATAGGTTCGTCTTTCACCGCGCGATATATCAGCCGGACGGCGAAGGCTCAGCGGGCACCATGATTGGACAGCTAGCTGCGGGTGGAGTTATGTCTGACCTCGAGACATTAATTGCAAATACCGTTGAAGGACTGTGGTTTGCAAATACCATTGAGGGTATTGATTTGGTTGAATGGAGGCGGGTTTGGGCGCTTCCGATGGTGGATTAGAGCCGTGGCCGACATCATAAACCTCCGCACCGTCCGCAAGCAAAAGGCGCGCGCTGATAAGGAAAATACCGCCGAAGCTAATCGCCTGAAATTCGGCCGCACCAAAGGCGAAAAGCTCAAGCAGGCGGCCGAAAAGGCGCTGACCGAAAAGCATGTGGACGGGCACAAGCGCGACGAGTAGCGCCTTGGTACTGGCGGCCCGTGCTGCCGTTGGGGTTAGCGGAACGTCGTCACATAGACCGACGTGCCACGATTACCGCGCCCGTATATATCCACTTGGATCAGGACATCGCCCCCAACAATTTCGCGTGCTGCCGCGTTCGAAATCTGTCCATTTTTCAGCATCTGCTCCATCACCGCACGATTGTCGGCACTGTCAAAAAAGCTGTCGCCCTCATCGCCGCGGTCTCTCAGCCCATAGCGATGGTAATTTGCGCGATCCTGGCGAATGATCTGCCAAGGCTGTTTTAGCCGCTGGCCGTTCGAATTGTAGAGATCATCCGGGCCGATATAGGCCGTATAGGTTTCTAGCAAAGTCTCGCCCATCCCCGAGACGATGGCGGATTGCGCTGATACCGGCATTGCACAGATCGTCATCAAAAGACCGACTGCAAGACGCTTCATTTTCGATTGCCTCCAAACTGAATGGTATTGGAATACTGGCGTATGCTTGGCGGCAACCCGCCAGCGTCACCAGTCGACCTGGCAGTCCACGCCTTCGGGGCCAAACTGCATACTGTCCGCGGTGTACTGGAAAATTTCCAGCTTCACCCCGCTGGGGTCGGCCAGCCAGCACTGCCACGTATGGTCGACGCCCAGCTTCTTGTCGGTCACTGTCACGCCCTTGGCGCGGGCATTGGCGATGAAGCCGTCGATGTCGTCGGTTTCAAAGCAGATATGGTTGATCTGGTCCGCCTCGGAAAACCGCGACTCGCCCTTCCTGAACACTTCGACAAAGGTGCGATTGCCAAAATCGAGATAGAACCCGATCCGGTCTTCGCCCCGCTTGAAATCGAATTTCGGCGTCACGCCGGTCACATCGCGGTAAAATGCCTCCACGGCGTCAAGGTCGCGGGCGAAAATGCAGGTGTGGGCCACCTGTCTGACGAGGGCTTTGCTCAACTTCTATCCTCTGGATATGCGGGCCGGACGGCCATTGCTGACATGTTAGGGCAAGGCAAGCGCCCATTCCAGAGGCCAGCGGCAACGTTTCCATGGCCGCTACAGGGCTTTTTTGCGTTACCCCTCTTTTCACTGTCACACGGCCCGTCTAGACAGGCACTCACACCCAAAAAGCTTTCCGGGAAGGGCACGCATGTCTTCAATCATCCACGTCAATGGCCGCCAGATCTATGACAGCCGCGGCAATCCGACCGTCGAGGTCGATGTGGTTCTCGATGATGGCAGCTTTGGCCGCGCTGCGGTCCCTTCCGGCGCCTCAACCGGCGCCCACGAAGCTGTCGAACTGCGCGATAGCGGCAAGCGCTACAATGGCAAGGGCGTGACCCAGGCCGTTGAAAATATCAACTCGGTCATTGCCGACGAAATCCAGGGCATGGATGCCCTCGATCAGCTGGCCGTGGACCAGGCCATGATCGATCTCGATGGCACGCCCAACAAGGGCAAGCTCGGCGCCAATGCCATTCTCGGCGTGTCGCTGGCCGTGGCCAAGGCCGCCGCTGAATCGAGCGAACTGCCCTTCTACCGTTATATCGGTGGCCCGAACGCCCATGTTCTGCCCGTGCCAATGATGAACATCATCAATGGCGGCGAACACGCCGACAATCCCATCGACATGCAGGAATTCATGATCCTGCCCGCCGGCGCCGAAAACCTCGCCGATGCCGTCCGTATCGGCTCGGAAATCTTCCACACCCTCAAGAAGGGTCTTTCTGCCGAAAGCCACAACACCAATGTGGGCGACGAAGGCGGCTTTGCCCCCAATCTCGCCTCGGCCGACGAAGCCCTCGGCTTCATCATGCGTTCGATCGAAAAGGCCGGCTACAAGCCGGGCGAGGACGTGTTCCTCGGCCTCGATTGCGCCGCCACCGAATATTACAAGGGCGGCAAATACGAGATGAAGGGTGAGGGCAAGTCGCTCACCTCCGACGAAAATGTCCGCTTCCTCGAAGATCTCGCCAACCGCTTCCCGATCATCACCATCGAAGACGGCATGGCCGAGGACGACTGGGATGGCTGGGAGGCGCTGACCGAAGCCATCGGCAACAAGGTGCAGCTCGTTGGCGACGATCTTTTCGTGACCAACACCAAGCGCCTCGTTTCGGGCATCAAGATGGGCGTTGCCAATTCGATCCTGGTCAAGGTCAACCAGATTGGTTCGCTGTCTGAAACCCTCAATGCCGTCGATACCGCGCATCGCGCCGGCTACACCTCGGTCATGTCGCACCGCTCGGGCGAAACCGAGGATTCGACCATTGCCGACCTCGCCGTCGCCCTCAATTGCGGCCAGATCAAAACCGGTTCGCTCTCCCGCTCAGACCGCATGGCCAAATACAACCAGCTCATCCGCATCGAGGAACAGCTCGGCACCTCGGCCAAATATGCCGGCTACTCGGTGGTCAAGGGCCGCTGAGTTTCGACGCATAGAATGCAAAAGCCCGGTGATGACACCGGGCTTTTTTTATGCGCTCTGGTTCGGCCATTTGCCCTACTGGAACGCCGTCTCCGCAAAGCTCCTGAGCTTGCGTGAATGCAGCCGTTCCACCGGCTGGTCCCGCAAAATCTCCATGGCGCGCAGCCCGACCTGCAAATGCCGGTTGACCTGCGTGCGATAAAAATCCGAAGCCATGCCCGGCAGTTTCAGCTCGCCATGCAGCGGCTTGTCCGACACACAGAGCAGCGTCCCATAGGGCACGCGGAAGCGGAAGCCGTTGGCCGCGATGGTCGCGCTCTCCATGTCCAGCGCCACCGCGCGCGACTGGCTGAGCTGGCGCACCACTTCGGTCTGATCCCACAATTCCCAGTTGCGGTTGTCAAAGGTGGCCACCGTGCCGGTGCGCATGATCTTCTTGGTTTCGATGCCCGCCGTCTGGGTCACTTCCTCCACCGCTTGCTCCAGTGCCACCTGCACTTCGGCCAGCGCCGGGATGGGCACGGAAAGCGGCAGGTCTGCGTCCAGCACATGGTCCTCGCGCACATAGGCGTGCGCCAGCACATAGTCGCCCAGCTCCTGGCTGTTCCGCAGGCCGGCGCAATGGCCCAGCATGATCCAGGCATGGGGGCGCAGCACGGCGATATGGTCGGTGATCGTCTTGGCGTTGGATGGGCCCACGCCGATATTGACCATGGTAATCCCGCGCCCGCGCTCGCCCACCAGATGATATGCTGGCATCTGCGGCGCCCGCGGCGGAGGCTCACCGGTAATGCCGCCGCCGGTCAGCATATTGTCGGTCGACACATTGCCCGGCTCGATAAAGCGCAGGTAATGCGGATGCTTTTCGTTCATCCAGCCTTTGGCGATGCGGCAGAACTCGTCGATATAGAACTGGTAATTGGTGAAGATCACGAAGTTCTGGAAATGGTCGGCATCCGTGCCGGTATAATGGGCCAGCCGGAACAGCGAATAGTCCACGCGCGGCGCGGTGAACGCCGATAGTGGATAGGGCCCGCCACGCGGCGGCACATAGGTGCCATTGGCAATTTCGTCATCGGTATTGGCGAGATCCGGCGCGTCAAAAACATCGCGCAGCGGCACATCAAGCGCATTGATCGCCGCGCCATCGAGATGGTCGCGCGGCCCCAGCGCAAAATGCAGCGGGATCGGGGTTTCCGACTCGCCCACGTCAATCGTGCCGCCATGATTGCTGAGCAGCACGGCAAACTGTTCCTGCAGATAGCCCTTGAACAGATCTGGCGCCGTTACTGTGGTGCGGTAAAGCCCGGGCGTATGCAGATAGCCATAGGGCAGGGTGCTTTCATGCTTGGAATAGCTGGTCGAGCGCACTTCCACCTGGGGGTAAAAAGCCCGCACCCGGCCTGAGGGCACCTGGCCCTTGGTCAGCGAATTGAGATGGTCCCGGATAAAGGCGCAGTTGCGGTGATAGATATGGGCGATATGGCTCCAGGCCGCCTCCGGATCGGTGAAGGATTGCTTCTCAAGTCGGGGTGGGGAAAGTGTACTCATATCGGTCCTCGTCTATCGGCCCGCGGATCGGGCCGCCGCATTGGTTGTGGAATCGCGTCTGTTTCTGCCCTGATTATAGCGGGCAGATGACGTTTTCGCTCTAGTGTCGTTTCGTCCGCATTCCACCAGTGGTTTTAGCGGCTTTGCAGCCCCTTCACACTTCGGTGAGCTCACTTTTCCTGCCGCAATTACCCACCATCTTTTATTCAGTTCATCGGAGACGCAAACGACCCATGCACCGATGAGCAGGGTACGGTTCGCTGCTTGTCCCCCAAGCCCTCAACAGCGCAGCGGGGCCGCATCCCCAAGGAGGCCGTCCGGCAGAAACGCCGGGCGGCCTTTCGCTTACGCAGGCCTGCGCGATCTCAAACCTCAGGGGCTAGTATAGTCGAGCACTGTTTCTGGATTGATCTCGCCATCATAGCTGGCGTCGATATCGTATCGGACAAGGGCGAATTCGCCGTCGTTGAATATCCAGGTCCCCGACGAGCTCGCGTCGCCAATGCCGCGCCAATAGGAATGGGCGCTGATCGTGCCGGTTTCGGAATCGAATTCTGAATTGACCAGGATCAGGCTCGAGGACATGCCGGTGACGGTCAGGCTTTCGAGCGCGCTGTCGATGCTGTCGTCCTCGGCATATTTCGCCTCGAAGCTGGGATTGGCGAAGGCCAGTGGCGTCAGCCCGTCATAATCGCGATTGATGTAATAGGCGTGCTGGACATTATAGGCGCCGGAGCCACAGAAAATGCGGATCAGCGTGACGGTTTCTTCCTCCGCGTCCGCGCTCCAGCTGGGCTTGTAGGTGAGGTCCCATTGCAAATAGGCGTCTTCGGGCACGAAGCTGCCCTCGAAAAGCTCGCAATTGGTGCCGCCGGCCAGCGCATGCAGCGCTCGCGCCTGCGTTTCCAGCGAGGCGTCCTGCGCCAGGGCAGGGGTCGCACAAAGCGCTGCTAGCGACAGCCAAAGCAATGGACGGATCATTTCTCTTCCCTTATGTCGAAACCCGAACGCGGGAGCGATTTCCCGCGCCTCAATTCAAGCAGATCGAGGCCGATATGACCGCAAAAATCATCGACGGAAAACTCTTTGCCGAGAATCTGCGCGCCTCCATTGCCGGCCACGTCGCCCGTCTGAAAGCCGATCACGGCATCACCCCCGGGCTCGCGGTGGTCATTGTCGGCCACGACCCGGCCAGCCAGGTCTATGTCTCCAACAAGGCCAAGCAGACCGCCGAAGTGGGGATGAATTCTTTTAAGCACGAACTGCCCGAAGACATTTCCGAGGCCGACCTGCTGGCGCTGGTGCACAAGCTCAATGCCGATCCAGCCGTGCACGGCATTCTCGTTCAGATGCCGGTGCCCAAGCATATCGACCCCAACAAGGTCATCGAAGCCATCGAACCCAGCAAGGACGTCGATTGCTTCACGCCTGCCAATGTCGGCAAGGTGCAGATCGGCCTGCCGGGCCCTGTCTCCTGCACGCCGCTCGGCTGCCTCATGCTGCTGCGCGATCAACTCGGCAGCCTTGAAGGCAAGCACGCCGTCATCATTGGCCGCTCCAATCTCGTCGGCAAGCCGATGATGCAGCTGCTGTTGCGCGACAATTGCACCGTCACCGTCGCCCATTCGCGCACAAAAGATCTCGCCAGCGTCGTCCGCCAGGCCGATATTGTCGTTGCCGCCGTTGGCCGCCCCGAAATGGTCCGTGGCGACTGGATCAAGCCGGGTGCCGTTGTCATCGATGTCGGTATCAATCGTATTCCCGCGCCTGAGCGCGGCGAGGGCAAGACGCGCCTTGTGGGCGATGTCGCCTATGCCGAAGCCGCCGAAGTCGCTGGCGCCATCACCCCCGTGCCGGGCGGCGTTGGCCCCATGACCATTGCCTGCCTCCTGGCCAATACCATCACTACGGCCTCGCTGATCAATGGACTCGTGCCCCCCAGCGACCTCACCGCATGAGTGCTGACGCTCACGATCCGGGTGGCAAGGTGCGCTTGCGCCTCGGCGAAGGTGTGCGCGGCGACGCCGTCATGAGCGCCGATGGCCGCTACCGCCAGATCATGCGCCGCTGGCTGGGCGACGCATTTCCCCCGGACTACATCCTCTTCATCGGCATGAACCCGTCGACCGCCGATGCGACCGTGGATGACCCGACCTGCGCCCGCGAGTGGACCTTCGCCCGCCGCGAGGGCTTTTCGGCGATGGTCAAATGCAATGTCGGAGATTATCGCGCCACCAATCCCAAAATGCTGCTGCAGCCGGGCATGGTCGCCGTGTCCGAGGCCAATATTCCCGCCATCCGCGCCGCCGCGAGCGGGGCAGGGCGCATTGTCCTCTGTCACGGCAAACTCAACAAGGCTCTGGCACCCGCCGGCCGCGAACTTGTTGCTGTCTTGCGCTCGGATGGCCACGCTCTCTGGTGCTTCGGCACCAATGCCGATGGCTCGCCAAAGCATCCGCTCTATCTGCGGTCTGACACCCAATTGGTGCCATTTCCAAGCTGATCACATTTATTGCGTTTCAATCACAATTTGGAACCAACCAGCGCCTCAACTCTTTGTCCCTCTACGCAGACCTACGCGTTGAGGCAACAAATTGCAGACACAGATCAAGTACATACTCGGCATTGCCGGGGCGCTTCTTGCTGTGCAAGGCGCAGCCGCGCAGTCCGACAGGGACCAGAACACCTTTGTGTTCGGCGGGCGCTATACCAACCAATATATCGAGAACGCCCTCAACCCGTTCACCGTAGGTTACGAGAACAACTATGTTGTCGGCGCGGGATATCAGGAATTTTTCCTCGGCGAGGACGGTGGCCTGAAACTCGGCGGTGAAGTCGGCGCGGCCCTGCGCATGGGTAACCAGACCTCGACCGAAATCTGGGTCGGCCCGGTGCTGCGCGCCGATGGCCTCATCCAGACCGATCACGTGAAGATTTCCCTCAGCGCCACCGCTGGCCTGTCACTGACCAGCGATACCATCGGCATCGAGGCACAGCGCGAGCGCGAAACCAATGGCGACACCACTCTGCTCTACTATTTCGGTCCTGAGCTCAGCGTGGCCAGCACAGACGATCCGGATCTGGAATTCTTCTGGCGCCTGCATCACCGCTCGGGTGGTGGCGGCACATTGGGCGGCCTTCGCGATGGCGCCAACGCCACGGCCCTCGGCGTTCGCCTGCATTTCTAGGCGCTACGCGCTTCCCACGAGATAAAACCGCCGCGCCACAATGTGGTCACGCAGCGCCTGTGCTGGAAGTTTTCCAGTCAGCGCCGCGATGACCTGCGCCGTATCGGGTGATGCACTCGCATCCACCATCACGCTGGTGAATTCGGGTCGCAGACCCTGCCGCACGCCTTCGAGCAGATCGTGCAGGAGCGCCCGCACATCCGTGCGCGCCACACAGGCAATGCAGTGCTGTCCATCCTCATGCCCGTGCCCCGAATTAGCCGGAAGCCGGATCAGGGCTGTGTCGGGTCCAAGCGCCATTAAATGGCCCGGCTCGGTGACGAGAGTGACGGGGATTGGATCGGCTTTGGAAATAGTCGCGTCCATCACTATGTCATTCCCGCGAAAACGGGAACCTCCGTTTCCTTTGCCATGATGCAAACAGGGTTCCCGCTTTCGCGGGAATGACTCCCTGGTCCCACCTCACTCCGCCGCCACAATCCCTGGACCAGGAATGTAATTCAGGATCGGCCCAAGCCACCGCTCGACCTCCTGCACGTCCATGCCCTTGCGCTGTGCATAGTCGATGACCTGATCGCGCTCCACCTTGGCGACACCGAAATAATAGGCATCCGGATGGCTGTAATACATGCCAGAAACGCTCGAACCCGGCCACATGGCAAAGCTCTCGGTCAGCGTTACGCCGACCGTCTTTTCCGCGTCGAGCAGCCGGAACAGCGTCGTCTTTTCGGTATGGTCAGGCTGCGCCGGATAACCCGGGGCAGGGCGAATACCCTGATAGGTTTCGCCGATCAGTTCTTCATTGCTGAGCGTTTCATCCGCGGCATAGCCCCAGAATTCGCGGCGCACCCGCTTGTGCATGAATTCGGCCATGGCTTCGGCAAAGCGGTCGGCCAAAGCCTTCACCAGAATAGACGAATAGTCGTCATTGGCCCGCTCATAGCGCTCGGCAATCGCCACTTCCTCGATACCGGCCGTCACCACGAAGCCGCCGAGATAATCCGGCTTGCCGCTGTCGTCCGGCGCCACGAAATCGCTCAGCGCCATGTTCGGCTTGCCATCGCGCTTTGAAAGTTGCTGGCGCAGGGTGAAGAACGTGTCGAGCGTCTCCTTGCGGCTCTCGTCGGCATAAAGCCGCACATCGTCGCCCACCGCGTTTGCAGGCCAGAACCCGACCACTGCCTTGGGCACAAACCATTTTTCGTCGATGATCCGTGCCAGCATGGCCTGCGCATCGGCCCATAGCGCCCGCGCTGCCTCGCCCTGCTTTTCATCCTCGAGGATTGCCGGAAAACGCCCCTTCAATTCCCAGGTCTGGAAGAAGGGCGTCCAGTCGATATAGGTCGCCAGTTCGGCCAGGTCGAAATCCTCGAACACTTTCGTGCCGAGGAAACTCGGCTTCGGCGGCGTATAGGCGGACCAGTCCGGCCGGAAGGCATTTTCTCGCGCCGAGCTAAGCGGTAACCGCTTCTTTTCTGATTCCGCCCGCTCATGCGCCGCTGCTGCCTTGGCATATTCGGCCCGTACCTGATCGATAAAGGTCACCTTGGTGTCCTGCGACAGCAGGCTCGAAACCACGCCCACGGCACGGCTTGCGTCATTCACATAGACTGCCTGACCACGCTCATAGCGCGGATGGATTTTCACCGCCGTATGCACGCGGCTGGTCGTCGCTCCGCCGATCAACAGGGGAATATCAAAGCCCTCACGCTCCATTTCGGCTGCCACATGCACCATCTCGTCGAGCGAAGGCGTTATCAGCCCGGAGAGACCAATGATGTCGACCTTTTCCTCGCGCGCCGTGTCGAGAATCTTCTGCGTCGGCACCATGACGCCGAGATCGATGATCTCGTAATTATTGCAGGCCAGAACCACGCCCACGATATTCTTGCCGATATCGTGCACATCGCCCTTCACCGTCGCCATCAGCACTTTTCCGGCGCTTTGCCGCCCGGCAGCATCGCCATTGGCGTCCTTTTCTGCCTCCATATAGGGCATGAGATAGGCCACCGCCTGCTTCATCACCCGCGCCGATTTCACCACCTGCGGCAGGAACATTTTGCCCGACCCGAACAGGTCACCCACCACATTCATCCCGGCCATCAGCGGGCCCTCGATAACGTGCAATGGCCGCGCCGCTTCTTGCCGCGCCACTTCCGTGTCGCTCTCGATGAATTCGGTAATGCCATTGACCAGCGCGTGGGTGATGCGCTCACCCACCGGCAATTCGCGCCAGCTCATGTCCTTGGCTTTGCCTTCGCCGCCGGCCTGGCCCCTATAGCGCTCGGCCAGTGCCAGCAGGCGATCGGTCGAATCCTCCCGCCGGTTGAGGACAACGTTCTCGCAGGCCTCGCGCAATTCCGGGTCGATGCTTTCATAGACCGCCAGCTGCCCGGCATTGACGATGCCCATGTCCATGCCGACCTTGATGGCATGGTAGAGGAACACCGCGTGCATGGCCTCGCGCACCGGCTCATTGCCCCGGAACGAGAAGCTCAGGTTCGAGACGCCGCCCGAAATATGTACGTGGGGCAGGGTGTCGACGATCCGCCGCGTCGCCTCGATGAAGTCGACGCCGTAATTATTGTGCTCCTCGATACCCGTCGCCACGGCGAACACATTGGGGTCGAAGATGATGTCTTCCGGCGGGAATCCAACTTCCTCGGTCAGCAGCTTATAGGCGCGGGTACAGATCTCGACCTTGCGCTCTTCCGTATCGGCCTGTCCGGTTTCGTCAAAGGCCATCACCACCACGGCCGCGCCATAGGCGCGCACCAGCCGCGCGTGATGCAGAAACGCCTCTTCGCCTTCCTTCATCGAGATGGAATTGACCAGCGCCTTGCCCTGCACGCATTTTAGCCCCGCCTCGATCACGTCCCACTTGGACGAGTCGATCATCAGCGGCACCTTTGCGATGTCGGGTTCTGCCGCCAGTAGGTTGAGGAACTCGATCATCACCTGCTTAGAGTCAATCAGGCCCTCATCCATATTGATGTCGATGATCTGGGCGCCATTGGCCACCTGGTCGCGCGCCACTTCCAGCGCCGCCGTATAATCACCCGCCGTGATCAGCTTGCGGAACCGCGCCGAGCCGGTGACATTGGTCCGCTCGCCGATATTGACGAAGGGAATGTCCTTGGTCAGCGTAAATGGCTCCAGCCCCGCCAGCCGCAGCAGCGGCTTCACTTCGGGAATAGCGCGCGGTTTGTGCCGGCCCACGGCCTCGGCAATGGCGCGGATATGGTCCGGCGTCGAGCCGCAGCAGCCGCCGACAATGTTGACATAACCCGCCTTGGCAAAGCCTTCGATCTGCTCGGCCATGAATTCGGGCGTTTCGTCATACTGGCCAAAGGCATTGGGCAGGCCGGCATTGGGATAGGCGCAGATCAGCGTATCGGCGACATCGGACAATTCGCCCAGATGCTCGCGCATGGCATTGGCGCCCAGCGCGCAATTGAGCCCGATGGTGATCGGATTGGCGTGGCGCACCGAATACCAGAAGGCGCTCGGCGTCTGGCCGGACAGCGTCCGCCCCGAAAGGTCTGTAATCGTGCCCGAGAGCATGATCGGCACATCAATGCCGCGCTCCTCGAACAGCCGCTGCGCCGCAAAGATGCCCGCCTTGGTGTTGAGCGTATCGGTAATCGTCTCGAACAGCAGCAGGTCCGCGCCCGCATCCACCAGCCCGCGAATGGCCTCGCCATAAACGCCCACCAGGTCATCGAACGTAATCGCGCGGTGCCCGGGGCTGTTGACGTCGGTGGACATGGACGAGGTCTTGTTGGTCGGCCCGAGCGCACCCGCCACGAACCGCCGCTTGCCATCTTCGGCCTCGGCGCGCTGGGCCGCCCGCCGCGCCACCAGCACGCCCTGATAATTGATGTCGTAGACCGCTTCTTCACAGGCATAATCGGCCTGCGCCACAGAGGTTGCCGAAAATGTATTGGTCTCGGCAATATCCGCTCCGGCCATGAAATAGGCGTAGTGGATATCCTCGATCATCTGCGGCTCGGTCAGCACCAGCAGGTCATTGTTGCCCTGCAGCGGCAATTTCCAGTCGCGGAACCGCTCGCCCCGGAAATTCTCCTCCGCCAGCCCCAGCCGCTGGATCATCGTGCCCATGGCGCCGTCGAGGATCAGGATGCGCTCGCGCGCCGCCGCGCTCAGCGCAGCGCGCACTTCAGTCCAGTCGGGCAGGCTTGTCGGCTGATTAGGGGAGGGGCTCATCGCCGTCTCGCTTTCAGGTGGTCAATCGCACCGGGCGATCCGGCGCTGCAGGCATGACATAAAGATATCTTTATATCAGTCAAGGTCCAAGACATGTCTTGGCGCCCCCGGGGCGATTTATCGAAAATGTTCCTCACCCCGCTAACGCTTCATTGGCCTTAACCTCCCCTAAACCGTAAAATTGTTCGCTTCTGTATCCGCCGGACGCATCGCGTTATCGTTCCGCGCGAATATCCCTGTGTGTTGAGTATTGCGTACCGTGACGACCTCCTGGCGCAGCGCCGTCCGTATGATCGCCCTTTTTGCCCTCGTGGCCCCGATGATTGCCGCCTGCGCGACAGGTGGCGGGTTGGGTGCCACCGTCAAGCGGGGCGCCTTCACCTCCAAGGAATATGGCGTCGCCGTTTCGCCGCGCGTCACGTCCAACCCCAATCCGCCCAAGGGTGGCGGCCGCTATCAGGTCGGCAAACCCTATACGGTGCGCGGCAAAACCTATGTGCCGCAACACGATCCGTCCTATTCCGCCTCCGGCAGCGCCTCCTGGTATGGCTCCGATTTCCATGGCCGGCGCACCGCCAATGGCGAAATCTTCTCCGCCAATGCCATCACCGCGGCCCATCCGACCCTGCCTTTGCCCTCCTATGTCCGCGTAACCAATCAGGACAATGGCCGCTCGGTCGTCGTGCGCGTCAATGATCGTGGCCCCTATGTCTCGGGCCGCATCATCGACCTCAGCTATCGCGCCGCCTCCATGCTGGGCTATGTTAACAAGGGCTCCACCAATGTGCGCGTCGAATATGTCGGCCAGGCGCCGCTTGAGGGCGACGATACCCGCATGTTGGTCGCCTCCTATACCGGCCCCAACGATTTCGATTCCGGCCCTATTCGCGTGGCCAGCTCCGGCGGTTCCGGCCAAAGCGGGCGCAGCCTTGTCGGCATGACCACCAATTTCCTCGGCAATCTGTTCTCTTACGCCGATACCACGCCCGAACAGGCGGACCGCAACATCACCAGCGCCCATGCTGCCGTCAATGCCATGGCAACCAGCTCGGGCGATCTCGCCGCCTGGGCCGCCAGCGTCGATGCGGATAAGCGCGCCGTCCATATGGTTCTGGGCACCTTCGCCGATGCGGGTAACGCCATTGAGCTCGCCCAGCAATTCGCCGTGCTCGGCGCGGTGACGGAAGAACCGGTAACAACCAATGGCCGTTCGGCCACGCGTCTCGTGCTGACGCAGCTCAAGCCCGGCGTCGCCCCGGAGGATGCGGTCAATTTGGCGCGAGATCTTGGCCTGAACGACATAATTCTCAATTAATTCTAGCTATTCCGGCATTATGGGGCGATATGCTCCAAAAAATGCCTGAAATGCAGGGGAATGCCGCGTGAGATTGCTGTTCGCCATTGCTGCGCTGCTGGCCATGATTGTGCCGGCTGCTGCGCAGGCCGAGTTCGATACCAAGGCCCGCTTTGCCGTGCTGATGGATTATGAATCGGGAACCGTCATCTTCCAGAAGGATGCCGATGCGCGCCTGGAACCAGCCAGCATGACCAAGCTGATGACGCTGGCCGTGGTGTTCAATGAAATCCGCGCGGGCCGCGTTTCTCTCGATGATCTTTTCTTTGTCTCGGAAAACGCCTGGCGCACCGGCGGTGCGGCCTCTGGCGGCTCGACCATGTTTGCCGAGCTCAATTCGCAGATCCGCGTCGAAGACCTGATCCGTTCCGTCATCATCCAGTCGGGCAATGACGCGGCAATCATCCTCGCCGAAGGCATTGCCGGCTCCGAAGGCACTTTTGCGGTGATGATGAACGAGTTGGCCGGCCAATTGGGCCTCACCGGTTCCAACTTCACCAATTCGACCGGACTGCCGGACCCGAATGAATATTCGACCGCCCGCGACCTCGCCAATCTGGGCCGCTACCTGATCCGCGAATATCCCGAATATTACCACTATTTCTCCGAGCCGGAGATGGAGTGGAACAATATAAAACAGGCCAACCGCAATTCGCTGATCGAGGTCGGCATTGGCGTTGATGGCCTGAAGACCGGCCATACCGACGCGGCTGGCTATGGCTCTGTCGTCTCAACCGCCCAGGGCGACCGTCGCCTGGTCGCGGTCGTCCATGGGCTTGAAACGATGCGGGATCGCGCCGAGGAAGGCCGCAAGCTCCTCACTTGGGGCGCTCGCGCCTTCGAAAAATTCTCGCCATTCCCCGACGGCGCGATTGTAGGCTTTGCCGATGTCTATGGCGGCGAAACCGGCAGCGTGGGCCTTGTCGGGCAGGGCGAACTCGCGCTCTATCTCCCACGCGGCTCCCGCCAATGCCTCACAGCCAGCATCAATTATACCGGCCCGCTCATGCCACCTGTCAGGCAGGGCGATCAGGTCGCGGAACTGCGCGTGTTCTGCAACGACCAGCTCGTTCAGGCTGCACCGCTCTACGCCGCCGAAACCGTCGCACAGGGCGACCTCGTCCGCCGCGCCACGGATGCACTGAAGCAGCTGGCATTAGGTTGGCTCTAAGCCGTGCCGTAGGCAAATTCGCTCCGGTGGAGCGAATTTAGGTGAAGAGGCCTTGAGAGCTACGCTCGAAAGGCGGGCAAACCGACCGCTGTGCGGCAAAATCCGTCCGGTGGACGGATTTTAGGTTCAAAGGCCATGAAGGCTATGTCTGAATGGCGGGCAGAACCATGCATCAGGCGAACTCGCTTCTTTCCGCGCCCGGCCATGTGACCTAAATTAGCAGCGGATAACGGAATCACCTTGCCAATGCTTGAATCGACCCAGCGACGCCCCGCCCGGTTCATCACCTTTGAAGGCGGCGAAGGCGTGGGAAAATCCACGCAGGTCAAGCGCCTGCTTGCCCGCCTGAACCGGCAGTCGATCGAGGCCGTGCGCACGCGCGAGCCCGGCGGCACGCCCAAGGCCGAGGCCGTGCGCTCTTTCATCCTGCAAGGCCGGTCCGAGCCTTGGGGCCCCGGCGCCGAAGCCGTGCTCTTTGCTGCGGCCCGCCTCGATCACGTCAATCAGCTTGTGGCGCCAAATCTGGCGCGCGGTATCTGGGTCGTATCTGATCGCTTCCACGATTCCACCCGGGCCTATCAAGGCCTCACTGGTGGCGTGGACGACAAGCTCATCGATGCCCTCGAAGTGCTGGCGCTCGACGGGCACACACCCGATCTCACCATCATGCTCGACATGGACCCAGAAATTGCCTTCCGGCGGGTGGCTGATCGCGCCGTCGAGGATGGTCTCGCGCTGACCGGTGACCGCTTCGAGAAGGAAGAGCTCGAGTGGCATCAGCGCCTGCGCCAGGGCTTTCTCGATATTGCGCGCGCCAATCCTGATCGCTGTGTGGTCATATCGGCCGAGCAGCCCGAGGAAGCCCTTGAGGCCGCTATCTGGAAAACGGTCAGCACGCGCTTTCCCGAGCTTCAGAGCGGACAAACGGCGTGACCGATCCCGCAGCCCTTGAAGGCCTGCCTCTGCCCGAGCAGCGGCAGAAGGCCCTGGGCCATGATGCCGTCCGCGACGCCATCCTTGCCCAATTGGCCGAACGCCGCCTGCCGGGTGCTATCCTGCTGCATGGCCCGCAAGGCGTCGGCAAGGCTACGCTGGCCTTCGAGCTGGCCGCCGCCATCCTCACCGCCACAGGCGATGAACCGCTGGAGCGCGTGCATGAGCAGATCGCGGCGCTCTCCCATCCCAATCTTTCGGTGCTGCGCCGCCGCCTCAAGGACAGCAAAAGCTATTACACCGTCATCCGTGTCGAAGAGGTCCGCGACCTGCGCGCGGCCCTGCATCACACTAGGGGCAGGGCAGGGCACCGCATCGCCGTCATCGACAGCATCGATGATTGCAATCCGGCCGCCGCCAATGCCCTCCTCAAGACCCTGGAAGAGCCGCCACCGGAAACGCTCTTCTTTCTCATTTCCCATCGCCCCGGCTCGCTTCTGCCGACCATTCGCTCGCGCTGCCACAATCTGGCGCTGCGGCCTTTGCCCGACGCAGTTCTCCGCGACATCGTCTCGGCGGAACGGCCCGGTCTCGATGCGGCCACGCTTGACCGCGCCGTGCAACTGGCTAATGGCCGCCCCCGCCGCGCCTTCGAAACGCTTGCCCTGGAGGAAAACTCCGCCGTTGGCGCCTTGCAGCTCTGGCTGCGCCAGCCTGATGCAGCACCCATTGCCGCCGAACTCCAGCTTGCCGATGCCCTGGGCAGCGACCCGCAGGGGCCGGACATGTCCTTTGCCCGTGAGATGCTTGCCGACTGGATGGCCGAGGAAATGCGCCAATCGGCGCTGACGGGTGGCGATCGCAGGCGTCTTGCCTCGGCAACCGAGCTATGGGACAAGGCCCACGCGCTTCTGGCTGAAGCCGACAGTGTCAATCTCGACATGAAACAGACGCTTGTCGTGATATTTGACGCCATCCGGAAGCATTGCGCCCTGACCGCCTATTCCATCGAGCCACAATGACAGCCAAGCCCTTCTACGTCACCACTGCGATTTCCTATCCCAATGGCGCGCCCCATATCGGCCACGCCTATGAGATGATCGCCACCGACGCCATCGCCCGCTGGAAGCGGCTTGAGGGCAGGGACGTCTATTTCCTCACCGGCACCGACGAGCATGGCATCAAGATGGTGCAGACCGCGGCCAAGGAAGGCATTCCGGTCCGCGAACTGGCTGATCGCAATGCCGGCGAATTCCGCCGCCTTGCCGAGCTGCTCAATCTCTCGAACAACGACTTCATCCGCACCACCGAAGAGCGTCACCACAAGGCCTCGCAGGCCATCTGGAAGAAGATGGCCGAAAACGCTGACAGCGACATTTTCCAGTCCACCTACAAGGGCTGGTATTCCGTCCGCGACGAGGCCTATTTCGACGAAGACGAGCTGACGGAGACAGACGGCAAGCGCTTTGCGCCCTCTGGCGCCGAAGTCGAATGGGTCGAAGAGCCGACCTATTTCTTCCGCCTCTCGGCCTATCAGCAGAAGCTGCTCGATCTTTATGAAGCCAATCCGGACTTCATCGCGCCCAAAGAGCGGCGCAACGAAATCATCTCCTTCGTCAAAAGCGGCCTCAAGGATCTCTCCGTTTCGCGCACCACCTTTGACTGGGGCATTCCCGTTCCCGATGCGCCGGGCCACGTCATGTATGTCTGGGTCGACGCCCTGACCAATTACATCACCGGCGTCGGCTATCCCGATGTCGAGAACCCGCTGTTCAAAAAATTCTGGCCGGCGGACCTGCATGTCATCGGCAAGGACATCATCCGCTTCCACACCGTCTACTGGCCGGCTTTCCTGATGAGCGCCGGCATCGACGTGCAGCACCGCGTCTTCGCCCATGGATTCCTGACCGTCGACGGCCAGAAGATGAGCAAGTCGCTCGGCAATGTCATCGACCCGTTCCATCTGGTCGAAACCTTCGGCGCCGATGCCCTGCGCTACTTCTTCCTGCGCGAAGTCTCCTTCGGCAATGATGGCGACTACAGCCATGAAAAGCTGGTCAATCGCGTCAATGCCGACCTCGCCAACAACCTCGGCAATCTTGCGCAGCGCTCGCTCTCGATGATCAACAAGAACTGCGACGGCAAGGTGCCCGAATGCGGTCCGCTGACTGAAGCGGATAATTCAATCATCGCCGAAGTCACCGAGGCGCTAACGACGGCCCAGAAGGCCATGGACCAGCAACTGATCCATGAAGCCACCGGTGCCATCATCGCGGCGCTCAGCTCGGCCAATAACTACTTCGCCGGACAGGAGCCATGGGCGCTCAAAAAGACCGATCCGGCCCGCATGGCAACCGTACTCTATGTTACGGCTGACACCGTTCGCCGGCTCGCAATTCCGATGCTTGCTTTCGTCCCGGCCTCTGCCGCGCGGCTTCTTGACCAGCTTGCGGTCGAAAATGACGACAGGACGCTGAGTGCTGCGCTCAACGCTAACAGTCTGCTAGCGAATACCGTTCTGCCGCTACCCCAGGGCGTATTTGCGCGCGTGGAAAAGCCGGCTGAGTGACGAAAATCATGCTGATTGACAGTCATTGCCATCTCGATTTCGAGGCGCTTTCTGCCGATATCGACGGCGTCATGGCCCGCGCGAAAGCCGCGGGCGTCACCGGCATGGTCACGATTTCCACACGTGTGGATAACTTTTCCACATATGCCAATCTGGCTGAGCGCTTTGACAATGTCTGGTGCTCCGTCGGCACCCATCCGCACAATGCGGATCAGGAATTGCATATAGAAATCGAGGACTTAGTCCGCCTCAGCGCCCATCCGCGCTGCGTTGCCATCGGCGAGGCTGGCCTCGACTATTTCTACGACAATGCCCCGCGCGAGGCCCAGGCTATCGGTCTCCACCGCCATATCGCGGCCGCTCGAATCACAGGTCTTCCACTAATTATCCACAGCCGCGCTGCAGACGACGATATGGCCGCGATCCTGGAGGAGGAAACCGGGCAGGGGGCTTTTCCCTTTGTTTTACATTGCTTTACCGCCGGAATGGACCTCGCCCAGCGCGCCCTGGCTCTCGGCGGCTATATCTCCTTTTCCGGCATCATCACCTTCAAAAATGCCAAGGAAATTCAAGACGTTGCGGCTTTCGTGCCGGCCGATCGCTACATTGTAGAAACCGACGCGCCATATCTCGCACCAATCCCGCATCGCGGCCAGTCCAACGAGCCTTCCTATGTGCGGCATACAGCCGAAAAAGTCGCGGAAATACGGGGGCTTAGCCTCGAACAAGTGGGCCACGAAACCACCGCAAATTTCGGCCGCCTGTTCGCCAAAACCGGCATTCTGTAATGTCTCAACCCGACCGGATTATCGCGACCATTCTGGGCTGCGGATCATCCGGCGGCGTACCCCGCATCGGCAATGACTGGGGCGTCTGCGATCCTCACGAACCGCGCAATCGCCGGCGTCGCTGCTCGCTCTTAATCGAAGGCTGGCAAGAGGGAATTTCCGAGCCGACACGGGTACTTATCGATACCGGCGCCGACCTGCGCGAGCAACTTCTCGACGCAAAAGTCGACCGGGTCGACGCTGTTTTTTACACCCACGAACACGCCGACCACACCCACGGAATTGACGACCTCCGCGTCCTGGCGCTGCTCAACCGCCGCCGCGTCGACGTCTATTTTTCTCCCGAATGCGGCGCACGCCTGCGCGAAGCCTTCGGCTATTGCTTCGCATCGCCGCCGGGCAGCAATTATCCGCCCATCCTCAACGCGCATGAAATCGTTGCGGGCCAAACAGTTAGCGTCGAAGGTCCCGGCGGAGCGCTGTCCATTCGCGTCTTCGACCAGCTGCATGGCGACATCAATTCGCTGGGTTTTCGCATCAACGACCTGGCCTATAGCTGCGATCTTTCAGGGCTTCCGGCAGCCTCATACGAAGCTATCACTGGGCTGTCCGTCTGGATCATCGACGCCTTGCGGCCGACGCCGCATCCCAGCCATCTGAGCCTGCCAGAAACTCTTGAACTGATTGAGCATTTCGCGCCGCGCCAGGCTGTGCTCACCAATATGCACATCGATCTCGACTACGTCGCCACCGACCAGGCCACGCCCGGCAATGTCACGCCGGGCTTTGATGGAATGAAGATCGACGTCAGGCAAGGCGCGATCATCAACCGATAAAACCGCCTGAGCGGCCAGCACGAAGAACTTATCCCCGGGGCCAATTCCTCGTCTAAACTCAAGAGCTCTGGATTTCCTCGCTTTCGTCACATCAAATTGTTCCATAATATATATTATGCGAAAACACGATGTAGCAATTTCGATGTGAACGCCGGCTGTCGCTCGTTATTGAATCTGGCACTGGCGATAATCGAATCTGTCACTGGACACCTGCCCTGGTGCAAGATGGCATGGCTCATCCGAACTTCAAGGAGTTTGCCAACAGGTCGACAGCGTCCAACGCTTCTGAGATGACCGCCGGCTCGCAGGCCTCCCAGTAATTCATCTCAATGACGTGTGTGTCATCGCCATAGGAACCAAACGTGGCTTTTCCCCAGACGGGTTTGATGTCGCTGACCATCTGCAGGTCGACAAGATCAGAACTCGCTCCATCTCGAAGCTGGAAGGTGCCAATCAAATGATGCCGCACCGACCGCCCAAGCCCGGCAACGAGGATAGGTTCGCCGAATGTCGGTGGTTGCCGTTGGGATCTGTGCTTTGCCGGCACGAACCAGATTTTGTCATGGCAAGGGACAAGGGCTCCGTACGCATAACCGTCGAAGCCGGCGTCGATAAAGGCGCCCCCACGAAACGTGCCAGGTAATCCTTCGAATTGGTATTGGAACCGCCACACCGCAGTCGGGTCCAGTTCGTCCACGGTCAGCCAGACGTCACTGACCCTGAGGGTCTTGAATTCCACCTGCATCTGCTGCTCGAAAGGCAGCATACGCATGGACGCCTCTGGGTCCCTGTTCTCCGCGAGGACGACATAATCCCCCGGAAGGGCGAAGTCAGCGCAGAGCATCGTCCGCGCTGTTTCGCCCAGGCCAATCAGTTCGATCCCATCCGTCGTCTGAAAATGAATACCCGGCATCATGCACCTTGCTGTTTGAGCAAGGTTGCAAGTGAAAGGAGCAAGGCACCACGGGAAAGGTGCGCCCTGCCCCCGGAGCGAAGCTCATCTACCTAGGCGACTACGTTGCCTCCAGGTCTTCGGAGCCTGATCGGGAACCGGGAATGCTTCGCTCACCTTATCGGCTGAAGCCACTACCGCCGTCGTGGTCGTCTGTCGTGTCTTCTTCCTGCGCAAGATCGAAGGCCTCATGGGGCGCCCGCGCGTCCTCCTGATTATGGCTCCTCGCGGCAGCAACCACAACCTCGCCGTCGCGCTCCACGATCGTGAGCAGGGTCCGGTTATTGACGATGACGATGCGTGTATTCGGAATATCTCCATGTCCCGTCATCTGCGGGAATATGGCAAGATTCTTGACTGCCGTGTCGATCCGGTTCCGGAATGCCACGGCAGCGCCACGGCCAAATTCGCTGGCGATCTCCTCTGCCGTGCGCTCAAGCCATGCTAGCGCCGGCTCGGAGATACTGACCTTCTTTGGCATCAGCCAGCCTTCTTCGAAGAAGCGGCTTCGCCACGGTCGATGGCAGCATCAAGCCGCCCGAGGGCGACACTCCACTCAACCGTCTCGCCGCGATCAACTGCTGCGATTCCGGCAGCATCCTGAAGCAGGCCCAGGCCCTCGCGATCCAAGTAGTACTTCATGGCCGTCAACATGACCCAGCTCCTGTCGCGATCGAGTATCATAGCGATGTCCTCGAACTTGCCGATCATCTCGACCGGAACTCGAATTGAGATTTGGGTACGTTCGGCGCTTGTCACGATCGGACTCCTAGTGGGTTTCTTTGGGTCACACCGTATCACACGGCATCCCTATGTCAAGGCTAGATACTTCTCGCGCCTACCGGCGCACTCAAATTAACTATGGAATCCTTATACGCACGATTTTACTACCTAAAACGCAATTGATGCATTATGTGGTAGCCTATGATCGAGCCAGCGCCATATTCCCGCGAACAGAAGCGCCACCTGTCAGAGGTCTCAGCCTCTTGGCGGGACCGTGCGCCCCTCCTCCTTGAGCAACAGGAACTGGTTGGCGGCCTGCAGTGGAAGAAGGTCGGTGCAAACGAATACCTATACCGGTACCAGCCGGACCCGATCACCCGGAAGAAGCGCTCCACCTCACTGGGGCGGCGGGGTCCAGAGACCGAGGCCGCCTATTCCGACTTCATCTCCCGGCGCCAGGCAGTCGCCGCGGCCATTGGTTCCGGTACGGAAGACCTCGAGACCCAGGCACGGGTCTCGAAGGCGCTGCGGCTGGGTCGCGTTCCCGTCGACGTCGCCGAAGTGTTCCTTGCCCTCTGGTCAGGCCGGGTGTCGGACCATCTCATGCTGGTCAGCGACCAGGCCGCCTACGGCTTCGAGACCGTGTTCCTGTCCAGAATCGCCAGTCCGGGAGCCGATGGGCTCAATTTCTGCGCGCTAGACGACGACATTCTCGAAGAGATGTTCCCGGAGTTGGAGCGGGCGATGATCGCCATGGACAAGACTGCCGAGATCACCCGCCAAGACGGAGAAGTCCTGGTGATGGGCAAGGCGATCGCCGTCAGGTTCTCATCGCCCTCCACCTTCTTGTCCCGGTGGTCCGAGCGGTTCGATGCCACTCACGAACAACAGGAAGCCCTGGCCGAACTCCTGGGCCTGGATCCGGTGCCGGTGTTGACCATCTCGCGGTCTGGGGCCCCTGCCCCCGTTCAGGTCCCGGATCCCAGGGCGTTCGCCTTCATGAACATGGTTATGGACGAGGGTCGCTTTGAAATTGGTTCCGCAATCGCCGCATTGGCGGCCCGGACCGACGCCTACCAGTTTGCCGACGACACTCTGGAGGCCATGCCCGAATTGGCGGATGCGGTAGGCGTCAGCCGGTCCGGACCCAGAATGTAGACGCGGGCCGCGAAGGCCGCCCGGCGATTCCGAAACTGCAATTAGGCCTTCGGGCCGAAGGAGGACACATGTCCGCCGAAACGAACGACCACGCCTTGCCTTCGATCGACCGCTGGCTCGCAAGGCTTTCCGGGAAGTCGGAATCAACCAGGGACTGCTACGGACGGGATGTCCGGCAGGTCGCCGATATTGTCGGAAAGACGCTGAATCGCCCGGCCTTGGCAAGCGACATCATTTCCCTGGATACGGAGTGGCTCGAGGGGATGACCCGAAACTGGCTGGCTCGACGCCATGCTCCAGCGACCGTTCGACGCCGCCTGGTTTCGTTGCGCCGGTATGGTCGAGACCTCGCCGATAGCGAGGGGCTGGTGGGCCCGCTGCTCCATGCCCGGTTCCCGGTCATCGACGTTCCCGTGCTGGAACGGGTGTCTGACCATGCCATGACCGGGCTGGCAGAAAATGTCGACCCGGCCATGGCATGGACGGAGGCGCGAGACCTTGCGATCTTGTCCCTCATAGTCGAGAGAGGTGTCTCGACGGGTGAACTCGCGCGCATGCAGCGCCAGCACCTGGCCCTGGACCTGCTCTTGGTCACCAGTCCGCGCGGGTCTACCCGCTTCGTCCAATTGCCGGAAAGCGTCGTCGACCAGATCAACGTCTATTGGGCACAGTGCCCGCGCCCTCACGACGCATCAGGACCTCTTTGGCTGAACGCCCGCGGCGGTGCATTGTCGGTTCGCTCGATCCAGATGATGTTCCGCCGCCGCAGGTCGCAAGCATCCCTCCCACCCGGGGTCGCGGCCGGCACGTATCGCCGGAGCTACATCAGGGCGCTGGCAAGATCCGGACTGTCGGTTGAACAGATCGCCGCAAAGATCGGTATTGGCACCCCGACCGTGCTGTTTCATCTGCAGGGCTCCTAACGCACCGGAAACCAAGACTCCAGTTCGGAGGCCCAACAGCACCGCTGTCAGGATCCTGTAAACCCTTGTAACGCCAAATGTTCGGCAAATCCCGATCGCAGAAGTCGGGGCCGGCAGGGATACCAACGATGACCATCATCAAGCGCAGGAATACGTGGGAGTCCGAGAAGGTCGATCTCCTTGACGAAACCTGGGAGCAGCTCGCTCCAGGGGTCGAACGCTTCCGGCTGCCGGGAAACGAACCCGTCCGACGGATCATCACCGGTCGACGCAACCTCAAGGTCGGTGCTTTCTGGAGTTGGAAGAACAACCAGCACGTCGCCCACGAATCCGCCGGCGAAGAGCATTGCGCCCGCGTCCTCGAGGTCCACCAGTCCGTCGATGCCTATTTCGGTCAACCCGAGCAATTGCGCTTCCTGGTGGAGGGGCAGGACAGGCCGGTGCGCTACACCCCGGACTTCCTGATCGTCTCGGGCGGGCGCGAACTGCGCGTCGAGTACAAGCCCTACGACATGGTCCATGCACCGGTTCCCGCCAACGACAACGACGAGGAGGCGATCTACCGCCATGCGAAGTCGGTCAAGCTACGTGAGCGCTTGGCGCTGATACAGGACGTCTACCAGCGGTGCGGCATACCGTGGCGTTTGATCACCGATCGCGACCTTCACGGTATGGCCGACAAGGAGGTCGTCGACGAAATCGTCGCCAATGCCGGTCGCCCCATGGCCGACGGCGACCTGGTCAGACTGGTCGAATTCCTCGCAAACACGGATGCCCAAGCCGCGACCATGGGGCAATGCGCCCGGCTTCTGGCCTCGTCTGAATTTCCGAGGGGCGACATTCTTTCGAGGGTGCCCGAACGGATATTCTCGATCGATCTCCACCAGGAGATATCGGACGACACACTGGTGAAATTGGGGAGCGCCGCACGATGAATGCCATTTCGCCCGCCGGCGCCGACAGGGAACCCATTCGTGCGCCGATAACCCTCGACAAGTTCATGGCCGACGACCTCGAGGAAAACACCATCGTCTTCATCGACGAGGTTTCGCACCGGTTCCTTGCCAAGGTCCCGGACGGCCCGCACCTGTTTTGGCACGGTACCGAGCAACGGCAGGTCGAGTACGGGACTGCCGAGCTCTTGGACCTGATCGCCAAGGGCCGTTACTATCGACCGGGCAGCGGTTCGCCGAAGTTCGACGACGCGGCGAAGGCCGGGGAACATCTCGAGCGCATAAGGCTGGCTATAAATGCCTTTCCGGCCAAGTCGCGGGCGAAGGCCAAGATCCGCTACCTCTACGTATTGCAGTACCTGCTCCTCCAGGCGAACCACGGCGCGTTCGCCCGCAACCACGAAAACGCACAGATCGTGATCGACGCGACCACGGCGGCAAACGACAAGTTGCCAGACGGCCAACGTCAGCTCCTCCCCCGGAACGTGTCGACGCGTACCGTGCTGCGATGGATCGCCAGGGAAATCGATCTCGACATGCAGGAGGCGGGACAGCTGCACGGCAACGCGGTCAAGCCACGGACCCGCAAGCTCCCGCCCAAGGTCTACGAACTCATTGCCAAGCGCATCCGCTCGATGGTCCGGATATCGTCCAAGTTCGGGCCCACGAAAATGCTCATCAAGGTCGAGGCCGACATCGACGCCCACAACAACGAGCACGGCACCAAGTACCCGTACCCGTCGCTCTCGACCGTGGCCCTCGAGTACCGCCGGTACGACGGTTGGATCCGCAAGGCGCGGGCAGAAGGCGTGAAGGCCGCGGACCTGGAATATGGCGCAGTTGGCAAGTTGGAACGCCCTGCCCGCATCCTGGATCTGGTCGAGATCGACCATCACAAGTTCGACCTCCACCCAACCACGGGCGACCTGGGCAAGACCGAGCTGGGGATCGAACTGGCGAAGGGCGGCATCGACAGGTTCTGGGTGTGCCTGGCACTCGACGTGCATTCGGGCTATCCGCTGGGCTTTGCCATCACGTTCGAGCCCGGCGGTCTGGTGCCTGCCGTAATGTGCATTGACCATGCCATTCGCCCCAAGCCATATGTTGCCGAGAGATGGCCGGACATCAATGGCCAGTTGCTCGGATACGGCAAGCCGGTCAAGGTGCGCTACGACAACGCCAAGGAATTCGTGTCGCTGCAGCTGCAGACCAACCTCGCGCGTATCGGCGTCGGGTTCGAACTCGCCATTCCCCGCATCCCCAACAGCAAGCCATACGTCGAGCGCCATTTCGGCACGATCGAACGCGACTTCGTTCACTGGCTGCCGGGGTCCATGGGCGCCAACATCGGCGAGAAGGGTGACAGGAAGCCTCAGCAGGAAGCAAAGGTCGATCTCGATGCCTTCCAGAAGCTGTTCCATCAATACCTGATCGAGGTGCTCGCACGCCGTCAGCAGGAGGGTCTCGACTGGGAAACTCCCGAGGAACGCTGGGTCCGCGGCATGACCAATCCCTCACACCGTCCCCGCACCCTCACACCCTACGAAACCAAGAAGTGGGATCTCGTCACCACCCTCGAACTGGACCTGAACGCGACACGCGAGGGCATTCGCTGGAAGAACCTGCATTTTCAATCCGCGGAACTGCAGAAGCTCCGGCGCTTCAGCGGCATCCAGAGGTTCAATGGCCAGGAAGCCCCGCCCATGCCTGTAAAGGTGCGCATCCCGCTCCTCGATATCGGGCGAGCATACGTGGCAGTACAAAAGAACACACCCGGCCTGTCGCCGGACCAAGACGAGATAGTGGTCCTGGCCACCAACAGGCACGCCCACGGGCGCACGATCTGGCAACACCAGGCTGTCTGCGATTGGCTAAACCGAGAGAAGAAGAAGCCCACCAACCATGCCGACTACAAGATTGGTTTCCTCAGGTTGTTCCGGAACGCCATGGAGTATGTCGGTATGGATGTCGACGGCAACGGCGGCAGGGTTACGCTCTCCGGTGGCCAGGCACCGCGGTTTCTCGGCCTCTATCTAGGCGGTGCCGCCGAACCAGCCCTCTCCAAGGTCAAGGAGATCATCGACCGCGACGACCCGTTCGCCGACTTCGCCGCCGGAAAGGATGTCGGATCAGTGATCGACGGTACAGTGGTGCTGCCACCCCAACCGCCGAAGGAAGATCCAGCTGCGGACAATGACGACGCCGACGATTGGGGCGCTGCCGACTTCGACGAGGATGATGACCAATGATCGACGAGAAGCCCACAGTCACTGATACCGGTCCGACGCGAGAGGAGATGTCGACTTGGGACGCCGAACGGCGTCTCTCGCGTATCCAGCAGATTTACATCAAGCATCCGCGGGCCAAGATGATCCAGACCCAGATGGAGCTGCATTGGCGGTACGGTCTGCGCCTACGCGAGTCCACTGCCTGCTTCATTGTCGGCAACAGCCGTTGCGGAAAATCGGAAACGCTCAAGCGCTTTGTGAAGCAGAAGACAGGCGTAACCGTGCCCAAGACCTCGGACGGTCAAGCGCTCCTCGTCGAGGGAAATGGTGTCCGTATCGTCTATCTCGACGCCATGAACGGCGCCACGCCGCTGGAAGCATCGAAGTCCATGCTCAAGGATCTTTTCCAGTTCCAGGCCACGTTTTCCGAGAACGAGGCCAGCGGAAAGGTTCTCCACTTTTTCGGCATCGGGAAGATCGATCTCTTGATCATCGACGAGGGCCAGAAGATGATCGGCAAAGGGAGTGCGACTGCCGCCACAGGCAAGTTCGCCAATTGGCTGCTGTCTATGGCCAACGCAAGGCGGGTCAGGATCATCGTCGCCGGCGGTCCGGAGTTGCAGGATCTAATCGACGGGCACCACATGATCCGTGACCGCAAGGACAGCCTGCAGCACATCACTCCGTTCGCCCATGCCACAAAGGCAGACCGCGCGGCCTTCGCAAAGTTCCTCGCTGAGTTCGACGCCAAGACACCTTTTATCAAGACGCCGCTGACTGATTTAAACCTTCAGGACGCGTTCTTTTTCGCGACCCGTGGACGGCCCGGGCGGCTCTCGTTCCTGTTGGAGAAGGCGACACAGGTGGCTTTTCTCGAGAGCGAAGAACAGCCTATGCCTGAGTTGACGCTCTCGCATGTAGCCCAAGCCTTTGACCTCGTGATGTTGTTCGAGACCCAAATGCTCGGGATCAACCCTTTCGGACACGATGGCGATTTACCGACCATCCCGCAAAACCTCGAGCAGGAAGGAACGGATATCTTCGAGTCCAAGCCCGCCGCTCGCAGCGGCAGTAAAGGCAGGGGTAAGGGCAACCGGCTTTACGGCAAGTGATGGACGATCTGCTGCTAACTCCCTGGCGGTTCCCGCCCGCACTCCATCATGACGAATGCGTCAGGTCGATGGTGCTGCGAACCGCTCGGCAGGGTTCTATGTCGGCCAACGAGTTCATCGGCCTCTATCTCAAGTCGGCATCAGAGCTCTACGGCATGCCTTACGACAGCAAGGCCCTGATGCGCTTGGCAGCCATCGTCGGTCAAGAGCCGGAATTCACGCTTAAAATCGCGGCTGCCGATGCTGCCCCCCTTCCGGAAATTGAAAGCGGCTGCAGGTCGTCCGTGCCGGTCGGAACGTACTCGTCCGGCTATCGCCGCGTTGCTCCCGGGATGATGCGGGGCGATGGCGAAACGCCATATGCCAGACTTGCTTGGTCAGTCGCCGCTTTCCCATGCGACCTCGTCACGGGCGAGATCCTAGTCAGCCGGTGCCCCGCATGCGGCAAGGAACTCACCTGGCACACGGACCGGATCTGCCAATGCGATAGTTGTCCCTTCGATGTGCGGGACATCGAGCCGATTTTTTGTCCTCACGAAGAGCTGGCCGACATCCGCGTCATTGCCGGCATGATGGGTTGGCAAGACTACGGCGGGGCGCAACGACCTGCCTTACCAGAGCCGTTCGGTTCTCTGCCCGCAAACGATCTTGTCGCTGCCCTTGGGTGGTGCGCCTACCTGCAGGGCGTCCTCGATCGCTCTGGCATAGGTGCCGACGCTGCACATGCACATCTGGGGCTCCCTGTTGCCCTAGCGTGGCCCACGCCCCTGGACCAGCTGGCGAGTCTCATGACCCGCCAACTCGACAGCCGAGTTTATGATCTCCAAGCGGCAATGCAACTGTTGCTCGGGGATGGTCTCCCACGATCCTTGGCCGAGCACATCCGGTTGCAGGCGGCGGAGGCGATGCAGCGGGCCGTCCACAGCCGGGCGTCTGATACTGAGCGCTACAACCGTTCCTACCTGACCCTTCCCAACCTCGCTACGGCAGCACGCCGAGGTTAGTAAACCAGCCCACCGCGTGGTCGAACCCTGTCTTCTCCAAGTGGTAGAAGCGGACTGCCCCCACCTTTGTCCAACCCACCAGTCCGACTTTCTCGAGATAGTGGAGGGCGCTGAACTCGTGCGCGGCTTCCCCGAACACGCGCGCCAGGTCTTGGTCCGCGACAGGGCCAGCCTTCAGCTTCTCCAGGATTTTGCGGATGTGCGGATCCGACAGGATGTAGAACACCGCATTGTCGCGAACGAATTGGGGGTCGCCATCACGCGGGTAAGGGAAACCAGTGTAACTCGACCGCTGGACGGACATGCGCGGATCCTGTGCAAAACAACGGCAATGTCCACCTAATCCATAACCATTAGATTAAAAGTGGAATCATACGCACCGTATCGTCTTGTCCGCGCTATGACAGAATTGATGAACGGGAGTCGTGGCAGTGCCAGACTCGATTGCGACAGTGCCAGAATCGACAGCGGCACTACCCCAGGAATTCCGGGATTGTAATCTAGATGCCGTGACAGGGTCACCTACAACCGACACCGGCCCGTCATCGGCATCTTCCCCCGGCTTTGATATGGTACATCGCACCGATTCAGAGGACGTTCGACCATGCAGCCATCGCGCGACATTTCCCGCCTTATCGAAATCATGGCGGCGCTGCGCAATCCGGATGGCGGTTGTCCCTGGGACCTCGAGCAGGATTTCAGGTCCATTCGGCACTACACGATCGAAGAAGCCTATGAAGTCGCTGACGCCATCGAGCGCGAGGATTTTGCCGATCTGCGCGAGGAACTGGGCGACCTGCTGCTGCAGCCGATCTACCACGCCCAGATGGCCAGTGAGGCCGGTTATTTCGATATTGGCGATGTGGTCCTGGCGATCACTGAAAAGCTGATCCGGCGGCATCCGCATGTCTTTGGCGATGTAACGGCGGACGACGCCGATGATGCGCAGAACCGCTGGGAAGTCATCAAGGCAGGCGAACGCGCCGCCAAGGCAGCTCGTAAGGGCGACACCGCACCATCCCTGCTTGATGACGTCCCTCCGGTGCTCCCTGCCCTGGCTCGCGCGGAAAAGCTGACCAAGCGCGCTGCCAAGGTCGGATTTGACTGGCCCGACTTCGCCGCTGTCAAAGCCAAGGTGGACGAAGAATTGGCCGAAGTTGTCGACGCCGAAGCCTCCGGCAACCCCGCTGCCGTACACGAAGAAATAGGCGACCTGCTGTTTGCCGTGACCAATCTGGCGCGCAGGGCCGGCATCGACGCGGAAGCAGCTCTGCGCGACGCCAATGCCAAGTTTACGCGCCGCTTCCATTACGTCGAGGCGCGGTGCCGGCAAGATGACGTCGATCCGGCGCAGGCGGGCCTGGAGCGTCTGGATGGCTACTGGAACGAGGTCCGGGCCGCCGACAAGCGCTGACCGATCCTAGAGGTCGGATACGGCAATCCGACCATTGAAGCGCTCGAGAAACGCCGTTTTGTGGCGCGGCTCGATGCGCACGACGAAATCAGACCCCTGCTCCGTCGGCTCGTCCCGCGAAATCACCTCGCTATGGCTATGGAGCCAGCCGATATCGCTGCCGGCGCTATGCGGCACATGCACATGATAGGTGCGGCTTTTTTCGGCGAGAGCCGCCTCGATAGCCAGTTTCAGTTCATTGAGGCCCTGCCCGGTCCTCGCCGATACCGGCACTGTTGCGGCTACTTTTCCAGCCGGGCTCGCTGCCGCAAGTGCAGCGTCAACATCACCGAGCAGGTCGATCTTGTTCCAAACTTCGATGATCGGCGTTGTTTCGGCAGAAACACCCAGGTCGCTCAAAACCTTGAGTACATCCTGCGCCTGCGCAGCGTGGTCCGGATTGGCGATGTCGCGCGCGTGCAGGATCACATCGGCATCGAGCACTTCTTCGAGCGTGGCGCGGAATGCCGCGACGAGATCGGTTGGTAGATCGGCCACGAAACCCACAGTATCGCTCAGCATGACCTCGCGGCCATGCGGCAGTTCGAGCTTGCGGATGGTGGTGTCGAGTGTCGCGAAAAGCAGATCCTCGGCAAACACCCCTGCCCCGGTCAAGACATTGAACAGGCTTGATTTTCCTGCATTGGTATATCCGACCAGTGCCACAATGGGGAAAGGCGCGCGGTCACGCTGGCGGCGCTGCTGGGCGCGCGTGCGCTTGACCTTGTCGAGCCGTTCTTCAAGCAGCACGATGCGATCCGTAATCTGACGGCGGTCGCTTTCGATTTGGGTTTCGCCTGGGCCACCCATAAAACCCATGCCGCCGCTGCCGCGCTGCCGCTCAAGGTGGGTCCAGGAGCGAACCAGCCGGCTTTTCTGGTAATTGAGATGCGCAAGCTCAACCTGCAAAACACCTTCGCGTGTCGCCGCGCGCTCGCCAAAAATTTCGAGGATCAGCGCTGTGCGGTCGAGCACCTTAGTGCCTGCCTCGCGCTCGAGATTACGCTGCTGAATAGGTGTCAGTGCCGCGTCAACCAGAAGGAGATCGATCTCCTCTGCCTTCACCCGTGCCGCCAATTCCTGCACATGACCGCCGCCGATAAAGGTCGAGGGTTTGACTTCACGAACGCGGATGACTTCCGAAAAGGCAATGTCCAGCCGGATGGCGCCAGCAAGACCCTCGAATTCGGCCTGCCGCGCCTCGATGCTGTGATAGGAACTCTGGCCCCTGACATCCGGGCAAATCAGTCCTGCCCGCGTCGGCTTTTCCTGCCGGTCAATGAATTGCTGGCGGCCACGGACGTGATCGCCGTCTTCATCGTCAAAGTCTGCCATGCGGTCCCGTCAGTCGTCGGTGTTCTGCTCGGGGTCGAAAAGCTGGATCGGCGCGCCGGGCATGATGGTCGAAATGGCGTGCTTATAGACCAGTTGCGACTGGGCGTCACGGCGCAGAAGCAGACAGAAATTGTCGAACCAGGTGATGATGCCCTGCAACTTGACGCCGTTCACCAGAAAAATTGTGACCGGGACTTTGTTCTTCCGGACGTGATTGAGAAAGGAATCCTGCAGATTCTGCTGTTTTTCGCTGGGCATTCAGGCCTCTTTGCCGCGGCATTGTTTGTCGCTGTTCACTACGCAATTTTTTGCGTCCGGCCCCTGACGACTGCCGCCCAGTCGCACAAGTGCCAGATTTATCAGTCGTTAAGCAGTATTGCACACCTGATCATGCCTGCCTACCCGCGCCCGATGCAGGGCACAATCTCATTTGAACGAATTTCAAAGGCCAAGTGACTTTATTTTGCGGTGCAGCGCACTGCGCTCCATCCCGACAAATTCCGCCGTCTTGGAGATATTGCCGCCGAACCGCTCGATCTGGGCCAGCAGATATTGCCGCTCGAACACTTCGCGTGCATCACGCAGCGGCAGGCTCATCAGATGCGCCGATGCGTCAGTGTCGCCCACCGTGGGCAAGACCTCGCCGATATCGGAAGGCAGCATGGGTGCAGTGATAATGCCACCTTCCGGTTGCTGGTCCTTCATCAGGATCAGCAGGCGCTCGATGGAATTGCGCAGCTGGCGCGCATTGCCCGGCCATTCCTGCGCCTGCAGCACCGCCATGGCGTCGTCGCCAAAGGTGACGCGCGGCAGGTTGTGCATCCTGCACACCTGTTCGATGAACACCGCCACCAGAGGTGGCACATCTTCGCGCCGGTCACGCAGCGGCGTCAGCGGCAGAGGGACGATGGAGAGCCGGTGGAACAGATCCGCGCGGAACTCTCCGGCCTCAATCTGCGCTGCAACATTCTGCGAGCTCGAGGCAATGATGCGCACATCGACCGGCACGGCCTGCTGACCGCCGACACGGTTGAACCGGTTTTCGACCAGTGTGCGCAACAGGGTGGTTTGCACCTGCTGCGGAAGCGTCGTCACTTCAGACAGATAGAGCGTGCCGCCATGCGCGCGTTCGAGGGCGCCGACCTCGACTTTCAGGAGCCCGTTCTTTTCCCGGGCCTCCCGACCAAACAGCACGACCGCCACTTCATCGGGTGCATAGAGCGAGGCATTGATTTCGACCATGGGCGCATTGCTGCGCGGGCTGCGCTGATGGATCAGGCGGGCCACAAGCCCCTTCCCCGAGCCCGAAGGGCCGGAGATGAAAATGCGCGAATTGGTCGGCGCCGATTTTTCGATAAGGCTACGGGTCTGCTGCAAGGCCGGCGATGTGCCCACCATGTCGATACCCTTGCCGACTGAGCGCTCCTTGAGTTCGGCAACCTCGGTGCGCAGGCGCGTGGCTTCCATCGCCCGCTGGGTGATGTGGAGCAGCCGGTCAATCTTGAACGGTTTCTCGATATAGTCATAGGCACCGCGCCGGATGGCCGACACGGCTGTCTCGACATTGCCGTGGCCGGAAATCATCACCACAGGCATATCCGGGTGCTGGCTCTGGAACACGTCGAGCAATTGCAGACCGTCGAGCCGCGACCCCTGCATCCATATGTCGAGGAAAACCAGGCTAGGACGACGGCGGCCTATCTCGTTGAGCCCGCTATCGGCGTCGTGGGCCTGACGGGTTTCATAGCCTTCGTCTTCGAGAATGCCCGCGATGAGGTCGCGGATGTCATCTTCATCGTCAATGATTAGAATATCGAGTGCCATTAGTTGTGAACCACCGCCTGCGTCGGCGGCTCCTCCTGTTGGGGTGGCAATTCCTGCGCCGACGTTCCGGCGCCACCCTCCGCTTTGGTCTTTTCAGGTGATTGGAGCGGCAATGTGAAGGTCACACATGCCCCTACCCTGCCCGTTGCGTCGGGCTCAGCGTCGATCAGCTCAACGATACCGCCGTGCTGTTCAATAATTCGCGCGACAATGGCAAGGCCCAGTCCCGTGCCTTTTTCACGCGTTGTCATATAGGGCTCGAGCAGTCGCTGACGATTTTCACTGGGCCAGCCCTTACCATTGTCGGATACCGAAATTCGGGCGTGATTGTCTTCTATGTGCCCTTCGACGGTGATGACCGGTTGCCAGTCCGGCTCCAGCGCCAGCCCCTCAAAGGCCTCCACCGCATTCTTGATCAGATTAGTCAATGTCTGGGAGACGAGCCTTGTGTCGAACCAGGCGTGAATGGCCTCGTCCGGCAGGAGCGTGACGATGTTGACCTCAGGCAGGCGCACGCTCTCGAGAAACACAGCCTGGCGGATTGTATCGCTAAGATCAGCCATTTCCGGCGCCGATTCCGGCATCCGCGCAAAAGCCGAAAACTCGTCGACCATACGACCAATGTCGCCAACCTGGCGCACAATGGTATTGATGCATTTGTCGAAAACTTCCCGGTCATCCTCCAGCTTGCTGCCATAGCGACGGCGCAGGCGTTCCGCGGACAATTGAATGGGCGTGAGCGGGTTCTTGATTTCATGGGCAATGCGGCGCGCCACATCCGCCCAGGCACTGGTTCGCTGCGCCGACTCGAGATCCGTAATGTCGTCGAAGGTGAGCACATAGCCCTTGGATTCGGTGATCGAACCTTCGCGGGTGAGCTGCATCTGGTAGATGCGCCGGTTGGTTTCATTGCCGAGCTGGATCTGGTCGCGCACCTGGCCGCGCCGGGCCGAACGCACCTTTTCCATGGTGGTCGCCATCTCGGGCAAAATGGTCTCCATCATTTCGCCCATCAGCTCGATTTCGGTCTTGCCCAGCATCTGACAGGCGCGCGCATTGGCAAGGTTGATCGCGCCAAAGGGATCGAGCCCGATAATGCCCGCCGAAACGCCTTCAACCACGGCTTCGGTAAACTGGCGGCGCTTCTCATTGACTTCATTCGCTTGTAGCAGCGCTTCACGTTGGCTCTTGAGCTGTTCGGTCATGCGGTTGAAGCCATTGGTCAGGTCACGAAGATCGCCCCTGCCCTCCTGCACCGGCACCATGACCTCAAGGTCACCCTGGCTCACGCGCCGCGAAGCAATCATCAGGTTTCTAATGGGGCCGACAAAGCGGTTGGCAAGTGCGATACCAATCCACAGCGCCGCCAGCAGCAAGACCACGGCCAGGCCGACATACATGATGGTGAAGGTGATCTGGAACACCAGCCGGTTCGAGGCATATTCCCGGTATTCGGTGATGTTCTCGTCGGTCAGCCGCATATATTCGAGCACTTCGGCGTCGACCGGGCGCGCCACGAAAAGATAGATCTCGTTGTAGTCCCGCAGCTTGATGACCGAGCCGACCAGATTGGTGGACCCTGGAGCGATGGCAGTGGGAATACCCTCCACCACACCCTGGGTGATGCCGGCAGGCAGCCTCGGATAGGCGCCGGCCACATTGATCTGCGCCCGCATCAGCGTATTGCCGTCGCGGTCGATGAGCGAGGTGAATGGCAGGGATCGCGTGATGGCGAGAGCCGTCAGGACACGCTCGAAACGCGTCCGGTCCTCCTCAAAAGTCGCGTGCGCCTGCTCCAACTCCGTCGCCACCCAGATGATATCGTCGCGCAGCACCTGCGCATGTTCCAGCATGTAGGAACGCGCCACCAACCGCGAGCTCTCCACCATGGCCCTTGTGCGCTCCGAGAACCACTGGTCCAACCCCTGATTGAGGGCAACCGTCGCCACAACGGCCACAAGAGCTGCGGGCACCGCAGCGACGAAGGCGAACATGGCCACCATGCGTACCTGCAGGCCGGCGCCCGGCTGGCGGCGCATACGGGCCTGGATCAACAGAACCGTTTCGGTGACCACCAGCGCTACCACCAGCAGCACCAAGATGCCGGTAACCAACCAGATGATCGTCCACACGCCGGTGGATGGTTCGATATTGGTCGTTCCAGACAGGATCAGGAACGACAGCGACGACATCAGGACCGATGCAAAGACGACCACAAAACCCAGCACGCGCAGGGGCCGATTATCCTGCATGGCAAGGAAATTCCGCCGCGCCGGCCTTGCTTCGGCGGCGCGCTCCATTTCCCTGTCATCGCTGGTTGAAAGGTCGGCCATGAACCGATCCGTACTCCTCGCTGTTCGGCCAAAAAGCCGATTCTTCCAATCGTACGCAGCCAATATGGCCCAGCGAAACGACCGGGAGGCGAAGCGTGACCCAATTTGGCCGACCCTTCAAGATAATTGTTGCTAAAATGTGACACTCCGTGGCGCAGAGAAAACGGTCCGGTGGACCGTTTTCCGCCACGGAGGCCATGAGAGCTAGGCTCGAATGGCCCAAAGTCGATGCAAGCGCAGGACCTACTCTCCCCGACGACTATGCCGGACGATCTCGATGCTATGCGTCCTGATCTTCTTGCGCAGCGTATTGCGATTGAGCCCCAGTAGGTCCGCCGCCTTGATCTGGTTGCCTCCACAGGCATTGAGCGCCATGGCAATGAGCGGCGCTTCCACCCGGTCAATCACCCGCTGATACAGTCCCGGTGGGGGCAGATTAGGCTCATGCTCGCGCAACAACTGGCCGACATGGGTTTCAACCGCCGTCGACACATCGACAGGGCCAGATGCGGTCGATGTCTGCGGCCGGTCCGCGATGTTGAGCTCGTTCTGTACGATATCGACCGAAATAGTCTCATCGGCATAGAGCGCCGAAAACCGGCGGACCAGATTTTCCAATTCGCGGACATTGCCCGGCCAGGAATAGTTCTGCATCAGCTTGATGGCTTCCGCCGACATGGTCTTGACCGGCTCGCCCTCACGCTGCGCCACGCGCAGGAAGTGCTGGGTCAGGTCGGCAATGTCGTCGATGCGTTCGCGCAGCGGCGGCAGACGAATGGGCACCACGTTTAGGCGGTAATAGAGGTCTTCGCGGAACAGACCCTGGCGGATCATTTGCCCCAGGTCACGATGGGTGGCCGCGACGATGCGCACATTGGTCTTGATGGAGCTGCGGCCCCCGACCATGGTGTATTCGCCTTCCTGCAGCACCCGCAGCAGGCGGGTTTGCGCATCCATTGGCATGTCGCCGATTTCGTCGAGGAACAGCGTACCGCCCTCGGCCTGTTCGAAGCGGCCCGACGAGCGGGTATTGGCCCCGGTAAAGGCCCCTTTTTCGTGACCGAAGAGCTCCGCCTCAATCAGGTCACGCGGAATGGCGGCCATATTGATGGCAACGAAGGGTCCATTGCGGCGCTTACCGAAGTCATGCAGCGCGCGGGCCACCAATTCCTTGCCGGTGCCGCTCTCACCGGTGATCATCACCGTCAGGTCGGTCTGCATCAGCCGCGCCAGCGCGCGATAAATATCCTGCATGGCGGCCGAGCGGCCCACCAGCGGCATCGTATCGCCCGGCTCTTCGGCCTTGCGCTCGGAGGTCGTGGGCTTCTTGGCGTCGGCCAGGGCCCGCGCCACCACCGAAAGCACTTCGGTAATGTCGAATGGCTTGGGCAGATATTCGTAGGCGCCAACTTCATTCGCCCGAATGGCGGTCATGAAGGTGTTTTGGGCGCTCATCACGATCATGGGCAGCTCGGGGCGCAGCTTCTTGATCTTGGGCATCACCTCAAAGGCATTGCCATCGGGCATGGCGACGTCGGTAATAAGGATATCCCCCTCACCCCGGCTGACCCAGTTCCACATGGTCGAAATATTGCCCGTCGGGCGCACTTCGTAGCCGGCGCGGGTCAAAGCCTGATTGAGGACCATGCGGATGGCAGCATCGTCATCGGCGAGCAAAACAACATGGCTCATTTGGCGAAACCCTCTTCGGCATCGGCGGGAGTCTGGAAAGCACCGCTGGCAACGGGCAGCAGGATACGGAACCGTGTGCGGCCGGGCCGGCTGTCGCAGTCGATCACCCCGCCATGATCCCCGACAATCTTGGCCACCAGCGCCAGCCCGAGACCGGACCCATTGGTCTTGGTCGTCACGAAGGGATCGAACAGGAAGGGCAGAATGTCGGCGGGCACGCCGGGACCATTGTCCTCGATGACAATTTCGAGCGGCAAGGAAATGCGCTCGGCAACACCGGTGACGGCAATGCGGATGCCCGGGCGGAAGGCCGTGGAAATGTGAATCTCAGGTTTCTGCGTTCTTTCAAGGGCTTCCGAGGCGTTCTTCACCAGATTTAGGAAGATTTGGATAAGCTGGTCGCGGTTGCCGAACACCGGCGGCAATGATGGATCGTATTCCTCGAAAAACGTCACACCCCGCGCCACACCATTGCGGGCCAGCAGCTTCACCCGGTCGAGAACGACGTGGATATTGATCGGTTCGCGCTCCAGCGGGCGCTCGTCGCCGAACACTTCCACCCGGTCGATCAGGTGCACGATGCGGTCAGTTTCCTCGCGGATCAGCCGTGCCAGCGGAATCTCCTCCGATGGCACCGACTGTTCGAGCAATTGTGCCGCCCCGCGAATGCCCGAAAGCGGGTTCTTGATTTCATGCGCCAGCATGGACGCGAGACCAGTCACCGAACGCGCCGCGCCACGCGACACCATTTGCCGATCAATCTTGTCGGCCATGGTCCGCTCCTGGATAAGCATGGCCACGCGACCATCGGAATCAGAGAGCGGGCTGGCGAACACGTCCGCAATGCGTTCATCGCCGAACCGGGACGAGCCTATCCGCACCCTGTATTCAGTCATCGGACCACGGCGCTGAACGACTGTCTCCACCAGCGAAATGATCGGGGAACCGAACGCAATCAAATCATCAAGCTTCTGCCGGCGTAACACACTGAGCGAGGCGCCAAAAAACGCCTCGGCGGCATAATTTACGAACAAAATCTGCCGGTCTTCCTGCAGCACGATGATGGGCTGTGGCAAAGCCTGCAGCACAGCTTTTGTCGGTATAGAATCCAGGTCATCCGCCAGCGTCATGCTCATGCCGCGGCCCTCCACTCGTCGGAAAACAGCGTCTTGATCAGCGCCAGAACGGCGCTCGGCTGGTCATTGTCCAGCAGGGTTTTGCGCGTCGGCTTATCCAGGTTCAGATTGGCCGCGTCGGCATACCAATCGAGATGCTTGCGCGCGGCACGGAGGCCAACCTCCACACCATATTCAATCAGCATATCTTCGTAATGGGCCTGAATGAGTTCAATCAATTCAGCGCCCTTCGGTGCGTCAGCGACTGGTTCACCTGCAAACGCAGCGCCGATCTGGCCCACGCGCCAGGGCTGGCCCTGGGCGCCACGACCCAGCATAACCGCAGCGGCCCCCGAGGCCTTCAGCGCCTCTTCAGCGCTTGTCGCATCCACAATGTCACCATTGACCACCACGGGAACCGGAACAGCCTCAACCACTTGGCGCACAAGCGCCCAGCGGGCATGGCCCTTGTAGAACTGCTGGCGCGTGCGGCCATGCACGGTAATCATCTGCGCGCCGGCATCGACCGCCATGCGTGCAATCTCTGGCGCATTCAGCGCATCATCATCCCAGCCCAGCCGCATCTTGACCGTCACCGGCTTGCTGGTTGCCCCTACGACCGCGTCAAGGATGGCCCGCGCCTGGTCAGGCACACGCATCAGCGCCGACCCTGCATAGCCATTCGTCACCCTCTTGGCGGGACAGCCAAAATTGATGTCAATGATGTCGGCTCCGGCGTCTTCGGCAATGCGCGCGCCTTCAGCCATCCATTCCGGTTCACACCCGGCCAACTGCACCATATGGGGCAATTGCCCGGCGCGACCCAGTTTGCGCACCATGCCATCATGCCCGGTGCCCAATGCGGCGCTCGCAATCATTTCCGACACGACAAGACCCGCGCCGTGGCGCTCGGCTATCTCGCGAAAGGGACGGTCCGTAATGCCGGCCATCGGTGCAAGGATGGCGCGATTGCGAACAACATGCCCCCCGATGCTCAACGCGAAGGCACTATCTGTCACTAACTGCCCCAGAAATGATCAATTTGAAATTGGTGCCCGCACAATAATCATTTTGGCAAATGGCGCAACACCTTCCGGGACTTATGCGCACGGGTGGCTGGCCTGCTCTTGCCGCATGACGAGGCGAAGGCTAGACCTGAAAGGGAGCTGGCTTTCCAGCGAAAAAATGCCCGGGTCACATGCGTCAGAAAACTATCGCCGTCATCATCGTTGCCGCCGGAAAAGGCGAGCGCGCCGGCATTGATGGTGACCCGCAGCCCAAGCAGTACCGGCCATTGCTCGGCGTGCCCGTGCTCAGCCGGACAATTGCGGCCTTCCTCAGCCATCCCTACATTTCTATCGTCGTCCCGGTCATACATGCCGATCACGCAGCCCTATTCGCCGCACTGAACCTGGCGGACGAACGTCTGTCCGCGCCCGTATTCGGCGGGGCGTCCCGCCAGGCCTCGGTGCTGGAAGGGCTCAAGGCCCTCGGTCCGCGACGGCCCGATCTGGTTCTCATACAGGATGCAGCGCGCCCCTTCGCTACGCCGGCGCTTATTGATGCCGTCATAGCATCGCTTGAAAGCCACGATGCCGCCCTGCCCGGGCTGGGCATCACCGACACGATCAAGCGCTCACTCGATGGAACGCTGGTGATGTCCACCGAAGATAGGCGACATCTCTTTGCCGCCCAGACCCCACAGGGTTTTCGCTTCGCGCAGATTTTCTCCGCCCATATGCGCGCGGGCAATGTGCGCCGCGACTTTACCGACGATGCCGAGATTGCCGAATGGGCCGGCCTAAGGGTCGCTCTTGTTCCGGGCGACCGCAACAATATCAAGATCACGCATCCCGAGGATTTTCGAAAGGCCGAGCGGATTATTGAAGGAGAGCGCCAGATGGAGACGCGGGTTGGCACCGGCTTTGATGTTCACCCCTTTGAAGCAGGCGATGCGGTCTGGCTGGGTGGCGTCAAGATTCCACACCACGCCAAGCTCCAGGGCCATTCCGATGCTGATGTAGCGCTTCACGCGCTCACCGACGCCCTCCTCGGCGCCATTGGCGAAGGCGATATCGGCGTTCATTTCCCGCCCAGCGATATGCAATGGAAAGGCGCTGCATCGACCGTGTTTCTGCGCCATGCCGGCAAGCTGATTGCCGAGCGCGGCGGGCGCATTGTGAACCTCGACATCACGATTGTCTGTGAAGCCCCCAAAATCAGTCCCCATGTGCCAGCAATGTGTGCCACCATTGCCCAGACGCTGAATATTTCGGCAAGCCGCGTCGCCGTAAAGGCGACCACAAATGAGCGGCTTGGCTTTATCGGGCGACAAGAAGGTATCGTGGCCATGGCCAGCGCGAGTGTTGAAATGCCGAGGATCGATTGAATGGCAACCAAGACCAAAGTTTCAACGGGCAAGCAGATCATCGACATTCTGACTGAGCGCAACCAGACCATCGTGACAGCCGAGAGCTGTACCGGCGGCATGATTGCATCAGCGCTGACTGATATTCCGGGAGCTTCAGCCGCGCTCTATGGCGGCTACGTCACCTATGCCAATGCTGCCAAGTCGCGCATGATCCAGGTGCAGTCGCGCCTCATTCACGATTATGGCGCGGTGAGCAATCAGGTGGCGCGTGCCATGGCAGACGGCGCCCGCAACACCGCCCGCGCCGACATTGCCGTTGCGGCCACCGGTATTGCCGGGCCTGATGGCGGCAGCGAGAAAAAGCCGATTGGCCTCGTCTATGTCGCGGTGTCGACCAACCTGGCCACGGTTGTCATCGAGCATCGCTTTGGCGATCTGGGGCGCGACGGCATCCGTAAGGCCACAGTCGATGCCGCGCTCGACCTCGTCTTGCAGGTTCTGACCAGCGACGAGACCTAGACGCCGAACCGCCGGTCAGCCTCATCACAGAAGGCCTGCATGACTTCCTGCTGTTTGGCAGCAAAGGCCGGTTCGGCCACGGCCGCAATCAGCGGATTGGAAATCTTGAAGTCGATCTCAAAGCGCACGCGCGTCCCCTGCCCTTCGGCATCAAACGACCAGGTGCTGTCGAGATAGGAAAACGGCCCGTCAACGGCCTTCGCCCTTATGGTCCGCGATTCAGCGTCGAGCATCACGCGGCTCGTATAGGATTGCGTGATAGGCCCGAAGGCCAGTGTCATCTTGGCGAGGCGCACATCGCCGATGCTGGCGGCCGGGTCCCGGCGCACCGACATGGCGCGGCAATTTGGCACGAAGCGCGGATAATCCTCGAGATCGGCAACAATCTCGAACATGCGCTGCGGCAGGTGCGGCACATGCCGCTGATAAAATTCCTTCATTCAGTGCCCCAGACGCGCCATGCGGGCCGCACGCAGCTCGGCAAAATCTTCGCCGGCATGGTGCGAGGACCGCGTCAGCGGGCTTGAGGATACCAGAAGGAAGCCTTTGGCATTCGCGACCGTGGCGAACGACTTGAATTCCTCCGGCGTCACAAAACGCTGCAGCGGATAGTGCTTCTTGGTCGGCTGCAGATATTGCCCGATGGTCAGGAAATCCACATCGGCCGAGCGCAGGTCGTCCATCAGCTGCAGGACCTCGTTCCGCTCTTCGCCAAGGCCCACCATGATGCCGGACTTGGTGAAAATGGTCGGGTCCAGCTCCTTGACCCGCTGCAACAGCCGGATCGAGTGGAAGTAACGCGCGCCGGGGCGAACCTTGAGATATTTCGACGGCACGGTCTCGAGATTGTGGTTGAACACGTCCGGCTTGGCTGCCACGACGATTTCAAGCGCGCCTTCCTTGCGCAGGAAGTCCGGCGTCAGGATTTCGATCGTCGTGCGCGGATTGCGGGCGCGGATGGCCAGGATCACGTCGGCAAAGTGCTGCGCGCCGCCATCGGCTAGGTCATCGCGGTCCACCGAGGTGATCACGACGTGTTCGAGGCCGAGCTTTTCCACGGCCTTGGCGACGTTTTCCGGCTCATTGGCATCCAGCGGACCGGGCATTCCGGTGCGAACATTGCAGAAAGCGCAGGCGCGGGTGCAGATTTCGCCCATGATCATCATGGTCGCGTGCTTTTTGCTCCAGCACTCCCCAATATTGGGGCAGCCCGCTTCCTCGCAAACCGTAACGAGATTGTTTTCGCGCACGATCTGCTGGGTTTCTTTGTAGATCGGGGAGCCCGGCGCCTTGACGCGGATCCAGTCCGGCTTGCGCAGCACAACGCTGTCAGGCCGATTGGCCTTTTCAGGATGACGGGGCTTTAGCGCGGAATTGTCGATCAGAGTGACCAAGGCATGTCCAGACTTTGCGTAGGCTCACCCTGCTGAGCCATAGGGCTGCAGGGTCAAGCGATCAGTCGCGCCAGCAGCACGACGATGATGGCGCCCACGGTTGACGACACGATCTGCCGCACCAGGTCATGCCTGATGCCGAGATCGATCTTGAGAACCGAGAACAGATATCCCCCCACGAAAGACCCGATGACGCCGCTGATCAAATAGGTGATCAACCCGCCACCGCCGACAATCAGACTAGCCAGGAAACCGGCCAGGATACCGATGCCGATAAAAACCAGGATTGCGCGTGTGTTGCTGTTGCCCATTGTAAACCCGCCCCCAGCGGTTTGTCGTTCCGGTAGTGTCATGTCATGCCCCCAGCATCTGTCCCCGACATATTGCCATTGGCGGCCACGCCTTCAAGACCGTACGCTACCGCGCGATCACCCGCGCCAAGGCGATCACCACGATGGCGCCAATGGTTGCGGTGATGATCTGGCTGATCAGTGCGTTCTCGATCGGCAAGCTTACGCCGGCCATGGACAGCAACCAGCCGCCGACAAAGGAGCCGATCACGCCCACGATCAGGTTGCGCACAAGGCCTCCACCGCCCAACAACAGCCCGGCCAGCCAACCGGCGACGAGCCCGATGGCGAGAAAGATCAGCAATTCAGTTGTTCCGACGCTCATGGCATTTGCACCGCGTTGTGAATCTTGGGAAGTCTGGGGACAAGTCTACCAGAAGGCCCGCATTTCCGCCCCCTGCCGAAAACATGCGCCCGGCAGGGCCCTGTGGACAAGTCTCTAGATGTTGAGCGCCCGACCGTAAGCATCGAGCACGCTTTCCTTCATCGTCTCGCTCAGCGTCGGATGCGGGAAAATCGTGTGGATCAGCTCTTCCTCGGTGGTCTCGAGGTTCATGGCAATGACAAAGCCCTGGATCAGCTCGGTCACTTCCGCGCCGACCATATGCGCGCCCAGCAATTCGCCGGTCTTGGCATCGAAAATGGTCTTCACCAAGCCGTCCGGCTCGCCCAAGGCAATCGCTTTCCCATTGCCGACAAAGGGGAAGCGGCCGACCTTGATCTCGCGACCGGCTTCCTTGGCCTTGGCTTCGGTAAGGCCAACTGAGGCGACCTGCGGTTCGCAATAGGTGCAGCCAGGCACCTTGGTCTTGTCGAGGCCATGCACCTTCATGCCGGCAATCTTTTCGACGGTGATGACAGCCTCATGCTCGGCTTTGTGCGCCAACATCGGCGGGCCGGCGACGTCGCCAATTGCCCAGATGCCGTCGACATTTGTCTTCCCATAGCCATCAATGACGATAGCGCCGCGTTCGGTTTTCACGCCGACCGTTTCGAGCCCAAGCCCCTCAATATTGCACTGCACGCCCACGGCCGAGATCAGCTTCTCGCCTGAAATCTGCTGCTTGGAGCCGTCCTTGAGCTCGACATGGGCAATCACGCCGTTCTTGGTCTTCTCAACCTTGGCGACCTTGGCGTCAGTCAGGATCTTGATGCCGCGTTTTTCCAGCCGCTTCCGGGCCAACCCGGCAATCTCGGCGTCTTCCACCGGCATAATCTGCGGCAGCAGCTCAATGATCGTCACTTCTGCGCCCATGGAGCGGTAGAAAGACGCAAATTCGACACCGATAGCGCCGGACCCCATCACCACCAGCGACTTCGGCATGGTGGCCGGCTTCATCGCCTCAAAATAGGTCCAGATCTTGTCGCCATCGGGCTCTATGCCGGGCAGAACGCGCGGGCGCGCGCCGGTGGCGATAATGATATTCTTGGCCTTGTAGGTGCCCTCGCCCAGGGCATTCTTGGGCGGCGGAACCTGCGGCTCAACGATCTTCTTCTTGGTCGGCGCGACCTTGACCTCACCCTTTCCGGTGATAACCGCCTCGCCCCAGATGATGTCGACCTTGTTCTTCTTCATCAGGAACTGGACGCCATTGTTCATCTGGGCAGCAATGGCGCGAGAGCGCTTCACGACGCCATCAATGTCGACGCCAAATTTTTCGGCAGTCAGGCCATAATCCTTGGCGTGAGTCATGTGGCCGTAGATTTCAGCCGAGCGCAGCAGCGCCTTGGTCGGGATACAGCCCCAGTTGGAGCAGATGCCTGCCATATGCTCGCGCTCGATAATGCCCACCTTCATCCCGAGCTGCGCGCCACGAATAGCGGCGACATAGCCGCCAGGGCCGGCGCCGATCACGAGAAGGTCGTATTGGTCAGCCATTTGGGCCTCCAGAAAAATATCGGGTCAGAGACCCAGAACTTGTTTGACGAGGGGCGCAATGCCCAAGCCGATAGCGCGTGTATTGGCCGCGTCCAGATGTACACCGTCGCTGGGATCGGCCTTGGCGACCGTCGCGGCGTCGAAAAAGCCCGTTTTCCACTCTGCGGCGCGCCGCGCATAATGCGTTGCAAGCTGGCGGGACTGTTCCAGCCCATGCTCGATGCCGCCAAAGTGGTCGATCATGTCCGCATTGTCGCTTGCGCAGAGATGCGGCGGCGAAACCAGGATGATTTCGGACGCAGTCTCGCCCTTGCCCCCATAATGCCCCCGGATAACCTGCACCAGCCGCCGCATACCAAAGGACGCCTCAAGCGCTGAACCACATATGGCCGGCTTCAGGTCATTGGTGCCCAGCATGATGATGATGAGGTCAAGCGGCGAATGGCTTTCGAGCAGCGTCGGCAGGACGCGTCCGCCATTGCGATCCGCATTCGCATACCAGTCATCCGACACAGTCGTCCGACCGCCCAGACCTTCGGCAATAACGCGGGCCTTACCCTCCAGCGCCTTTTCAAGAGCCGTGGGCCAGCGATCTTCATAGGCATGGCGGGGGCCACCCGTTTCCGGGTTGGCCCCGAAGGTAAGGCTGTCGCCGTCGGCAAGAATGGTCTTCATGGCGCTCTGCCTCTTAGGCCAGCATCATGACGGGGTTTTCGATCAGGCTCTTGAACACGCCCAGCACTTCGGCCCCCAGCGCACCATCGACGGCGCGGTGATCACAGGAGAGCGTGGCAGTCATGAACTGGCCGATCTTGATCTGGCCGTTCTCGGGGTAAACCCGCTCTTCACCCGCACCGACGGCCAGGATCGTGCCATGCGGCGGGTTGATGACGGCGGCAAAGTGCTTGATGCCGAACATTCCGAGATTGGAAACGGAGGACGAGCCGCCCTGATATTCGTGCGGCGCCAGCTTTTTGGACTTGGCGCGCGTCGCCAGATCCTTCACCTCTTCGGAAATCTCCCGCAGGCTCTTTGTGTCGCAGGATTTCACCACCGGCGTGAAGAGACCGCCCGGCACCGACACGGCAACAGCCACATCCGAGCGCTTGTGATAGAGGATCGCGTCGCCTGCCCAGGTCGCATTGGCGTCCGGAACCCGCTGCAGCGCAATCGCCCAGGCCTTCATGACGAAGTCGTTGACCGAAAGCTTGAAGGCAGGCTTGCCTTCCTTGTTCTTCGGTGCGGAGGCATTGATCTGCTCGCGCGCAGCCATCAGCGCGTCGATCTTGCAGTCGAGCGTCAGATAGAAATGCGGAACGGTCTGCTTGGACTCGGTGAGGCGCGCGGCCACGACCTTGCGCATACCGTCATTGGGAACGAGCTCGTAGCTGCCCTCTTCGTAAAGCGCGAGAACCTGTGCCTTGGACATGCCCGTGGCGGCTGCGCCACCCGAGGCCGCCGCCGCAGACGACGCAGTAGCCTTTAACGGCGTCTTGCCAGACTTGGCAGCCTCCACATCAGACTTGACGACACGACCCTTCGGACCGGTGCCGGACACAGCAGAAACGTCGATCCCAGCTTCTTTGGCGAGGCGCTTGGCCAGCGGGGAGGCGAAGACCCGCCCACCATTTGAGTTAGCGGCACCGTTCTGCAACTTCTGCCCCGCAGCGGCGATATTGCTTTCCAGCTTGGCGCGCTCCGTGGGTGCCGGTTCAGCTGCCTTCGGCGCTTCCGCCTTTGGAGCCTCCGGCGCAGGCGCGGCCTTCGGCGTTTCGGCCTTGGGTGCCCCTGCCCCAATGGCGCTGGCTTCCTCGCCATCTTGCAGCAGCACGGCAATGACGGCGTTGACCTTCACATTGTCCGTGCCTTCGGCAACCATGATCTTGCCGATCTTGCCTTCGTCCACGGCCTCGACTTCCATCGTAGCCTTGTCGGTTTCAATCTCGGCGATCACATCACCCGACGAAACGCTATCGCCTTCCTTGACGTGCCACTTGGCGAGCTTGCCCTCTTCCATCGTGGGAGAGAGCGCCGGCATGGTAATATCGATTGGCATCCCGGTTCTCCCTTACGAGCGGTAGGTCACGGCATTGACGGCCGCGATCACTTCATCAACGTTTGGCAGCGCCAGCTTTTCGAGGTTGGCGGCGTAAGGCATAGGCACGTCCTTGCCGGTCACGCGCATGACGGGCGCATCAAGATAGTCAAAAGCCTGTTCCATGACGCGGGCGGAAATTTCCGCACCCACGCCACCCTGTGGCCAGCCTTCTTCGACTGTGACCAGACGTCCGGTTTTCTTGACCGACTCGATAACCGTGTCGCTGTCCAGCGGACGCAGCGTACGCAAATCGATCAGTTCGACATCGACGCCCGCGGCGACCAGCTTTTCAGTGGCCTGGGTCGCGTAACGCATACCCATCGAGAAGGACACGATGGTAACGTCAGCACCCTTGCGGGCAATGCGCGCCTTGCCGATGGGCAGCAGGAAGTCATCGACCTTTGGCACCAGACCCGTCGAGCCATAGAGAATTTCGTTTTCGAGGAACACGACCGGATTGGGCGAGCGGATGGCCGCCTTGAGCAGACCCTTGGCGTCTGCTGCGCTATAGGGTGCGATAACGGTCAAGCCCGGCACGTGGCTATACCAGGCCGAATAATCCTGGCTGTGCTGTGCGCCCACGCGGGCTGCGGCGCCATTGGGGCCGCGGAACACCATCGGCGCCGTCACCTGCCCGCCCGACATATAAAGCTGCTTGGCGGCGGAATTGATGATCTGGTCGATCGCCTGCATGGCAAAATTCCAGGTCATGAATTCGACAATCGGCTTCAAACCGGCAAAAGCCGCGCCGACCGCAAGACCGGCAAAGCCATGTTCGGTGATGGGCGTGTCGATAATCCGCTCCGGCCCGAATTCCTGCAGCAGACCCTGGGTGATCTTGTAGGCGCCCTGATATTCGGCGACCTCCTCACCCATGACGAAGACGTCCTTGTCGCGGCGAAGCTCTTCGGCCATGGCCTCGTTGAGGGCCTGTCGCACGGTCATTTCGACCATTTCGACGCCTTCGGGCAGGTCCGGGTCGCTCTGCGGTTCGAATTTCGGCGCGGCGGGCGCCGCCGCAACCGACGGCGCTGCGTCAGCAGCTTTTTCGGCCGCCACAACGGGCGCTTCGGCAGGTTCGGGCGCAGTCTTTGCCACCGGCGCAGCTTCAGCCGTTTCGCCTTCCTCAAGCACCAGCGCGATGGGCGTATTGACCTTCACGCCCTCGGTGCCTTCGGCCACCAGAATTTCCTTCACCACGCCGCTATCCACCGACTCCACCTCCATAGTGGCCTTGTCGGTTTCAATTTCCGCCAGCACGTCGCCGGATTTGACCGTGTCACCAACTTTGACCAGCCATTTGGCGAGCTTGCCCTCTACCATGGTTGGCGACAGGGCGGGCATGAGAATTTGGGGCATGTCAGCTCTCCAGAATGGTTGCGCCGGGCATATTGGCCACGCGGCGAAGCAGATTTGTCTCGGCGAAACGGGCAGGCAAAACCCGCCAATCGGTCATTTTGTGCTGCATGGCAGCAGTGCTCGTTGCATTGGCACGCTGGCTGGATGCCCAGCCGCTCAGCAGCAGGCCGGAAATCACGAAAACGAGGCAAGCGATGACGGCGCGCTTGTAGATCGCCACCGGTTCTTCCCCGCTCAGCCCAGCCCGCGTGGCAATGGCGTCAAAGCGCCACCAGCCAAAGGTCCAGTCCTGCCACTTGCCTGCTGGCGACAGCTTGCTGATCGTCACGGCCTGCACCACCGCAATTGCGGCGGAGAGGATAGCGAATAACGCAATGACACCAAGCAGGATGGTCATGTCAGGCTCAGGCTTCTTCCACGATCACGTCGGTCCAGAGTTCGGATGCATCCGGCTCGGGATCATTGGTCGCGAACTCAGCCGCCTCGGTGACGATGGCGCGAATATCGGTCTCGATCTTCTTGAGGTCTTCTTCGGTAACGGTACCGGCTTCGAGCAGGCGCGCACGGACCTGTTCGATCGGGTCGCGCTCCTGACGATACTTCGTCACTTCGTCCTTGGAGCGATATTTCGCCGGATCGGACATGGAGTGACCGCGATAGCGATAGGTCAGCATTTCGAGAATGAACGGTCCCTTGCCCGAGCGGGCATGTTCGATGGCGCGCTGGGCGGCATCATAGACCATGCGCACATCCATCCCGTCGACCTGTTCCCCCGGAATGTCGAACGAGGCGCCGCGCATGGAGAAGTCGGTCGTTGCTGCGGCGCGCTCAATCGAGGTGCCCATGGCATATTTATTGTTTTCGATGACGAACACGACCGGAAGCTTCCACAGCTTGGCCATGTTGAAGCTTTCATAGACCTGGCCCTGATTGGCCGCGCCGTCGCCGAAATAGGCAATCGAAACCGAGCCATCGCCCTTGTATTTGGCTGCAAATCCAAGGCCCGCACCCAGCGAAACCTGGGCGCCGACAATGCCATTGCCGCCATAGAACTTGTGCTCGTTGCTGAACATGTGCATGGAACCGCCCTTGCCCTTGCTCAGCCCGCCCTTGCGGCCCGTGAGCTCAGCCATCACGCCCTTGGGGTCAAGGCCCATGACCAGCATGTGGCCGTGATCGCGATAGCCGGTGATCTGGGCGTCCTTGCCCTTTTCCGAAGCCATGGTGATGCCGGTGACGACGGCTTCTTGCCCGATATAGAGGTGGCAGAAGCCGCCGATCAGGCCCATGCCATACATCTGGCCGGCCTTTTCCTCAAAACGCCGGATCAGCAGCATTTCGCGGAAAGCTTCCAGCTCCTGTTCCGGCGTAAACTGGGGAACATTGGCCTTGGTGGCCGTCGCCTTGCGCGCCATGGTGCACTCCGCTCTTTGAATGAATTTTGCCGCTGCGGCCAATCAGGCCATTTCTGGCACTATAGCGCAATGGAGCGCGCGGTAACATCGCCCACGCATAACATCAGAATTGACGTTAAAGCGTTGAATCCGCTTCGATAATCGAAATTAACTCACTATCGATTAATTCTTCGAATTTACCGGAAATTGGTTGACCAGACGCTGGATCAACCATGACGAGAATATCTTCGGCATGGGCCATATTGAGCAAAGCCCGCGCCCTCTCAGTGACCAGGTCCGGATCGAGCCGACGCGGCGCCATCAGCGACACCCGATGCCGGTAAGAATCAATCTCCGCCTGCAAAGCCGATGATTTGTCCCGAAGAACCTGGATGTCGCCCATGATCTGTTCGCGGCTTTCGATGCCGAACTGGCCGGACAGCGCGGAATAGCCAAGATAACCCTGAAACGCGAGCAGGATCACTGTAAGGGCCAGTGGCCGCCAGAATGATGGGCGCTTGAGACGGGTGGGCATAGGCAAACCGGATCGTGGAAGACCACTATGCGGCCAAAGGGTTTAACATGGGGTTGAAGTCAGAGGCGGCGCGCCCCGTTATGCGCCGATCACCCTGCCCGCCTTCAGAGGGCGACGTAGTCGATTTCCTGGAATCGCGCCACTTCCGGTATCCACCGGCCCTGAACAAAGGCCACATGGTCGGGATGGTCGTTATAGACCTGATAGGCAGCCTGATCGGCAAATTCCATCGAAAAGCCGAAGTCAAAATCGGCCTTGGGGCTGACCTGCCGCAGGCGCTCGAATTTCTCGACACCGGGAATTTTTTCGAGGATCAGCGCATCGCGCAAAAAGGCCGCTTCTTCAACTGAACCTGCGGCGTGCTTGAGCGTGAAAACAACGGTGTGACGGATCATGGCACTGCTCCAGCAGCTTCATTGGCAGCAATAGCCGCCATGTTGACGATGCCGCGGCTGGTCACCGACGGCGCGAGAATATGCGCTGGCGCGCGGGTGCCCATCAGAATGGGGCCAACGGCCAGAGCGTTATTCATTTCCTTGAGCAGCGTCATCGACAGATTGGCTGCATCCAGGTCTGGGAAAATCAGCAGATTGGCTTCGCCGCGCAGGATCGTGTCCGGTACATAGCGTTCGCGCAGCTCGGGGTTGAGCGCCAAATCGCCCTGCATTTCTCCCTCGACGATCATGTCCGGCGCGATCTGCTTGAGCTTGCCATAGGCCTCGCGCATCTTGAAGGCACTGTCGCCATCACGCGAACCGAAGTTTGAATAGCTCAGCAGCGCTACCCGCGCCTCGATATTGAAGCGCTTGAGGTGGTCACGCGCCTGTAGAGCGATAGCGACAATCTCGTCCGCGCTCGGGTTCTGGTTGACATAGGTGTCGGCGAGGAAAAATGCGCCACGCGGCATGATCAGCATGGAGAGTGCCGAGACATCCGCAACCCCGTCCTGCAGGCCGATGATCGAACGGATATCGCGCACATGCTTGATATAGCGCCCCTGCAAACCGCAGATCAGCCCATCAGCGTCACCGCGCTTCACAGCAAGCGCAGCAATGACCGTCGTATTGGTGCGCACAATGGTGCGGGCCGTATCCGGCGTAACGCCATTGCGCCCGACCAGCGCCTGGAACTCCGACACATAGTCGCGATAGCGCGGATCATCCTCGGGATTGATCACCTCGAAATCAACACCGGCCCGCAGGCTGAGACCAAAGCGCTCAAGCCGCGCTTCGATCACCGCAGGGCGGCCAATAAGGATGGGCCGGGCAATGCGTTCCTCGAGAATGACCTGCGCAGCGCGCAGCACGCGTTCCTCTTCGCCATCGGCAAAAACGATACGCTTGCCCTGCCCCTGAGCCCGATCAATGATCGGTTTCATCACAAGGCCAGAGCGGAAGACGAAGCGATTAAGGCTGTCGAGATAGGCATCCCAGTCTTCGATCGGCTTTTTGGCGACGCCCGATTCCATCGCGGCCCGCGCCACGGCCGGAGCAATGCGCAGGATCAGGCGCTGGTCGAAGGGATTGGGGATGATGTGCTCGGGCCCATAAACTGCCGGCGCGCCCGAGGGTGACACTTCCAGGCCCGGCTCATGGGCCAGCTTGGCAATGGCGCGCACCGCGGCCAGCTTCATCTCCTCATTGATCGTCGTAGCGTGTACATCAAGCGCCCCGCGGAAAATGAACGGGAAGCAGAGGACGTTGTTGACCTGGTTCGGATAATCCGAGCGTCCCGTGCAGACCATAGCGTCAGGCCGCACCTCCTTGGCCACTTCGGGCATGATTTCGGGATTCGGGTTGGCCAGCGCCAGGATCAGCGGCTTGGGCGCCATCTTGGCCAGCATTTCCGGTTTCAGCGCGCCGGCAGCCGAAAGCCCGAGGAAAATATCGGCGCCCTCAATGACTTCAGCCAGCGATGTCGCGTCACTGGTGCGGCGGAATTGGCCGCGCCACTTGTCGTTCACATCATTGCGCTTGTGCGTAACGAGGCCATCCTTGTCCGCCACCCAGATGTTTTCATGCTTGGCGCCCAGGGCAACGAGCACATTGAGGCAGGCAATGGCCGCGGCTCCTGCCCCTGACGTGCAGATTTTCACCTCTTCGATCTTCTTGCCGGACAGCTCCAGCCCGTTGAGCACCGCCGCGCCCACGATAATAGCTGTGCCGTGCTGGTCATCATGGAACACCGGAATAGGCATCCGCTCGCGCAGCGTTTCTTCGATCTCAAAGCAATCAGGCGCGCGGATATCTTCCAGATTGATCCCGCCAAAGGTAGGCCAGAGCGGCGCCACGGCGTTGATGAACTTTTCCGGATTGATCTCATCGATCTCGAGGTCAAACACATCGATACCGGCGAACTTCTTGAAGAGGACGGCCTTGCCTTCCATCACAGGCTTGCTGGCCAGAGCGCCGATATTGCCCAGGCCCAGCACAGCCGTGCCGTTGGAAATCACCGCCACCAGGTTTTGCCGGGACGTATACCTGGCCACTGAATCCGGGTTCTCGGCGATCTCTTCGCATGGGGCCGCCACGCCGGGCGAATAGGCCAGCGCCAGATCGCGCTGGTTGCCCAGCGGCTTTGTGGGCTGGATTTCGAGCTTGCCGGGCTTGGGGAACTCGTGGAAATGCAGCGCCGCATCCCGAAGGGCTTTGCGCTGTTCGTTCAGATCATTGGACACATTCATGCTCCCGGCAGGCCAGATGGCCGCGTAGGTGCCACCAATCTCCGGCGATGAAAAGGGGTGAAGCGACGTTACCGCAACGGGTCACCGCGAAAATCCTGTCAAGCGGCAGAAGCGACGTCACCCTCGTCCGGCGCGACAGGCGCTTCAGCGACCTCTTCGATTGGTTCCGCTGCCGGCATGGGCGAGCCTTCGTGAAGCGCCAGCGCCAGATTTTTAAACGCGCCAACCTTAAGCGCGGGAGCAAAAATATAGCCCTGCGCCTGGATGACACCCCGCGAGCGCAGATAGATTGCCTGCTCCTCGCGCTCCACGCCTTCGGCGACGATCTCGCAATTAAGGTCCATGCCCATGGCAATGAGACCATCAAGCACTGGCACTTGCGTTACACCGGGCTTGATCATGTCCACGAAAATGCGGTCAATCTTGATCACATCGACACCCAGCGTTGCGAGATAGGCAAGGTTGGAATGCCCGGTTCCCGCATCATCCAGTGCCAGTTTGGCCCCCAGCGCGTGCAGGCCCGCGATCACGTTGGCCGTGGCCATGGAATTTCCCAGCGGCCGACGCTCGGTAATTTCGAACACCAATTGGCGGAAACTGATCGGAGAATCGCCGAAAATAGCCTGCACGTCCTCCACGATGCCGACATCGCGGAAGTGCCCCTCGAACAGATTGATCGAGATTTTCATCTCCGGCATCGTTACGCAGAGATCGCCCAGATCCTGCCGCACCTGCTGCATGAGCGAGAGCGTCATGGGCATGGCGAGCCCGGTAACCTCGGCATAATCGATGAAAGCGCCGGGTGGAATAACTTCGCCATTACGTTTTTCCCAGCGGCACAACACTTCGCAACCGACCAGTGCACCGGTGCGCAGATTGATGACAGGCTGGTAATAGGGCTTGATTTCCGACCGCGCGATGGCGCGCTCCAGATCAAACGCCGGCACGCGTGAGCGGCGCACATAGTTGAGGCTGAAGAGCAGGAAAGCGCCGCTTCCCAGGCAGGCGATGACGGTAAAGATCATGTCGAGATCGGCATAACCGGCCCTGACCATGGCAAAGGGAATGGCATATTCCACCTTGATGGGCAGTTCGCCGGCATAGCTCTGCGCCATGATATAGTCCGCATTGCTGGTGCGCCGCTCAAATCCGGCAGTGTCCCCGATGCTGACAATCGGTAGGCCATTGGTCAGCGTAATCCGCAGCGTCGAAGCGCCGGGCAAGGTGTCCGACAGAGCATTCTGTGTCTGACCCATCAGCGGCACAAAGGTCGATATGCGCCTAGTGTCGCCAAAGACCCGTGTGATCTTAAGCGCGGGCATTTCCATTTCGCCCAGCTTCACCACGGTGATGGATTCGCTCAAGCCCGGCACAGGCATGGGCTGCGAGAGCGGCGAATAGGCGACAATACGGCCATTGGCGTCGCAATATTGCACGCCATCCATATTCTCAACGAGCACCTGCTTAAGGTTGAGACTCGCCTCAATGATGGATTGGGCATTGGCTACAAAGGTGGGCGTACAAAGCGACGGGCTTGACGCAACAATTTTACCGAGCGCTTCCACACCATCCATAGCACTTGCATTGATGTGTGAACTTATCACATCAACATATTGTTCTGCCGCAGTTTTTTCGCGAATTTTGACATGCGTGTCGAGCAGATAATCGACAGCAATAATGGGCACGAACGCTAGAATGGCTCCGATGAGCATCAAGATATGAGAATACTTGGACTTCACCAGGCGAATCCGCGCCAAAGAAACATGGCATCTGGATAGCGCCGCACGACTTAACGGGTCGTTAATGCTGGTTAACCAGTTCTAACCGCCGCCCAGTCAAAAGGGCGAACCTTACGGCCCGCCCCCTTTGAATTTTGTGCCGTCCAGCTCAGCTCTGGACGTTGAGGCGGATGCTCAATTCGCGCAATTGCTTTGGTGCGGCAGGGCTTGGCGCGCCCATCAGCAGGTCTTCAGCCTGTTGGTTCATTGGGAAAGCGGTAATCTCGCGCAGGTTCTGCACGCCGCAGAGCAGCATCACCACGCGGTCGATACCGAAGGCTGCGCCACCATGCGGCGGCGCACCAAACTGGAACGCGCGATAGAGGCCACCAAACTGTTCTTCGACCTCGGCGCGGCTCTTGCCGGTCAGCTCGAACGCCTTGACCATGGTTTCAGGCTCCTGATTTCGAATGGAACCGGAAGCAATCTCATAGCCATTGCAGACCGCGTCATACTGATAAGCCTTGAGCGTAAGCGGGTCTGCCGAATTTAGCGCCTCGATGCCGCCCTGCGGCATGGAGTAGGGGTTATGGGCAAAGTCGACGCGCTTTTCTTCCTCGCTCCATTCGTAGAACGGGAAGTCGACGATCCAGCACAGCGCAAACTGCTCTGTATCGACCAAACCGAGATCAGTACCGACCTTGGTGCGCGCATCGCCGGCAAAGCGATAGAACTTTTCCGGGCGACCGCAGACAAAGAACACCGCATCGCCGTCGTCGAGCCCGAGCTGGCTCTTGAGGGCTGCTGTACGCTCTTCGCCAATATTCTTGGCAATGGGGCCGCTGCCCTGCCCTTCCTTGAAGAAAATATAGCCAAGACCCGGCTGGCCTTCGCCCTGCGCCCAGGCATTCATGCGATCACAGAATGCCCGGCCGATCGGCTCGGCACCGGCCTTGTTCTTGGCCGGGATGGCCCAGACTTCAACCTTGTCGTCTGCCTCGATCTGGTTGGCGAAAACCTTGAAGCCCGAACCGGCAAAGTGCTCGGTCACGGCCTGCATCTCGATGGGATTACGCAGGTCCGGCTTGTCCGACCCATATTTGCGGATCGCCGTATCATAGGGAATACGCGGCCATTGCTTGGTTACGCGCTTGCCGCCAGCAAATTGCTCGAACACCGAGGTCATGACCGGCTCAACCGTGTTCCACACGTCTTCCTGCGTCACAAAGCTCATTTCGAGGTCGAGCTGATAGAATTCACCCGGCAGGCGGTCGGCGCGCGGATCCTCGTCGCGGAAGCAAGGCGCCACCTGGAAATAGCGGTCAAAACCGGCCACCATCAGCAATTGCTTGTATTGCTGGGGCGCCTGCGGCAGCGCGAAGAATTTTCCAGGATGAATGCGGCTGGGCACCAGGAAGTCGCGCGCGCCTTCCGGCGACGACGCTGTCAGGATCGGCGTCGAATATTCACCAAATCCGGCCTCGGTCATGCCATTGCGCATGGCCGCGATGATCTTGGTGCGCTTGACGATATTGGCGTGTAGCTTTTCGCGGCGCAGATCGAGGAAGCGATAGCGCAGGCGAATATCTTCGGGATATTCGGCGTCGCCGAAGACCGGCAAGGGCAGTTCCTTGGCCGCGGACAACACTTCGATCTCACGGATGAAAACTTCTACCGTGCCGGTGGGCAGGTTCGGGTTAACCGCGGCGGGATCGCGCAGCTTCACCTCGCCATCGATGCGGATAACCCATTCCGACCGCACTTTCTCCACCGAGCTGAACGCCGCAGAATCAGGGTCAACAACACACTGGGTGACGCCATAATGGTCGCGCAGGTCGATGAACAGCAGGCCGCCATGGTCGCGGATTCGGTTTACCCAGCCGCTGAGCCGAACCGTATTGCCGGCATCGGCCGCCGTCAGGGCGCCACAAGTGTGCGAGCGATAGCGATGTGTGGTCATTTGGGGAACTCAAATAGCAGAAAAAGGGCCGGATTCTCGGGCGGGAAAAGCGCATGGCCGTCCCCGCTTGTCAAGCTTTCGGGCCATTGCGCGCCGGGCGGCTGGAACGATCGAAATCGATGGTGGAGCTAAGGGCGCGCACCTGCTAGGTATAATGTTGACGATTTTGAGACGGTAGCCCGGATGGACCTGATAGTTTCCACAGACGTGCTCGCCGCATTCTGCGAGCGCGCTGCTAAATTTGACTTCGTGACGGTCGATACAGAATTCCTGCGCGAAACGACTTACTGGCCGAAGCTTTGCCTCATTCAGGCTGCCACCAATGACGAAGCGGTTCTGATCGATCCGCTGGCCGATGGCATAAGTCTGGCGCCCTTCTTTGCGCTGCTGGCCAATCCGGACGTCATCAAGGTGTTTCATGCCGCCCGGCAGGACATCGAAATTTTCGTCAAACTCTCGGGTTCCGTCCCCAACAATATCTTCGATACCCAGATTGCCGCCAGCGTCTGCGGCTTTGGCGACAGCGCCTCCTATGACAGTCTTGTGCGCGCCATCTGCAAGGTTGAACTGGACAAGTCTTCCCGCTTTACCGACTGGTCGGCCCGCCCGCTTAGTGAAAAGCAGCGTCTCTATGCCCTGGCCGACGTAACCTGGCTGCGCGATATCTATCGCGAATTGCGCAAGCAGGTGGCAGCCACGCGTCGTGGCGACTGGGTCGAGGACGAACTGACCACGCTGCGCAGCATCGACACATATGTCGTCCAGCCCAAGCAGGCCTGGGAACGGCTGAAAATGAAGATCAACCGCCCCCGCGATCTGGCGGCGCTGAAAGTGCTTGCCGAATGGCGTGAGCGCCGCGCGCAGGAAACCGATCAGCCACGCAGCCGCGTCCTTAAGGATGACGTGCTGTTTGAACTGGCCATGCAGCGCCCGCAATCGCCAGAGGCCTTTGATAAACTTCGCGCTGTGCCGCGCGGCTTTGGCCGCAGCAACGCCGCCAGCGAGATCATTGCCCTGCTCAAGCAGGTCGAGGAACTGACCAAGAGCGATCTCCCGGTCATGCCTGAGCGCTACCGGGGCCCCTCACCCAAAGGTGCAGTGGGTGATCTCATCCGCGTCCTGCTCAAGGCCGTGGCCGAACAGCATGGTGTGGCCGCCCGCATTCTGGCGACATCCGATGATATCGATGCGCTGGTGCTGGATGACGAGGCCGACGTGCCGGCGCTCAAGGGCTGGCGCCGCAAATTGTTTGGCGAGAAGGCTTTGGCCATCAAGCATGGCCGAATTGGTCTCGTCGCCACACCCAAGGGCATTGTCGAATTTTCTGTCGGAGAGCGCGAGGCCGCCGAATAGTCAGCCTATGCGCACCAGCGATTCGGCATGGCCCGCCACAGAGGCAAACTGTGCCAGTCGATTGCGAAGATGTTCGCCGTTCAGAAATGCCAGATCTTTTGGCAGCAGCAGCTCCAGCACATCGCCATTCATGACGAAACGCGTCCGCGGCAAAATACCGGGCATGGCCGCCGTCATGGGGTAAGCGACCCTGAACAATGCCCCGAGCAACCGCGCCCGCGCAATTGCTTCGTCGGTGCACAGCATGGACAGCCCATTGGCCGTCTTGCTCTTGATGCCGTCATACCGAACCGCAATCGTTTGAGCGAGAAAAGCGCGGCCAGCATGATCAATGCCGGTCAGTGAGCCATAGGCGACCGCATCCACGCTTTGAACGGCGCGATAGTCCGGGTGGGTCCGCCAGCCGATATCGGCTAGAAGACAGGCCACCATGCGCAAACGGCGCTGGTCCGGGGTTTCCGACGCTTCTGCCACTTCGAAATATTGGCTGGAGAAGTCAACGAGGTCGCCCGCATGGGCAGGCGAACGCGAGCGCAGCACGGAGAGCTCTTCGGCGCCCTGGATGAGCGGGTCGAGGTCGGCCTCGCGCCCATCCAGCAGTCCGAACAAGAAGCCTTCGCGCACGCCGAGGGCTGAGAACACGACGCTCTCAAACTTGCCGGCTTTCAGCACCTCCGCCATCACCGCGGCACCAAAGGGCACGAGTTCGCGCCGCGAATTGCTGACGCCGCCGGAGCCCGGATAGGATTTAAGCGATCCTGCTTCGACAATGGTGCCGCAGAACTCGATCATGTCGCGCGCCGAAACCACATAATCCTGCACCATGTGCAGCGGGTAGTTGGCCACCGTCTGGTGTAGCTTGGCCAGAGACCGCCATGTGCCGCCAATGGCCGCGAAGCGGCCGCCGGGCGCCAGGTCCACCAATTGGGATTGTGAAAGCCGCGCGCGGACCAGTTCTGCCGCCTTCTGCGGCGAGCCATCTGAATCGTCCTGCAGCCTGATCACACCAAGCTCAAAGGACTGCCCATTGGAGTCGGCGCCATCGTCAATCGACGACAATTCGAGGCTGCCGCCGCCCAGATCGCCTACTGTACCCACGAAGCCGGGAATGCCGGCAACGACGCCGAGCGCCGCGAAATGGGCCTCTGCCTCGCCGCTCAAAACCTCGACTTGCGTATCCATAATGGCTTCGACGGCCGATACGAACTCGTCCCGGTTCACCGCGTCCCGAACCGCCGAGGTGGCGAGAACATGGATTTTGCCGACCCGCATCATGCGGGCAACCAGCGCAAAGCGCTTCATCGCATCAAGCGCGCTGGCCATATTGGCGTCAGCCAACCTGCCGGATTGCGCCATGCCGCGCCCCAAGGCACAGGCCGATTTTTCGTTGTAGAGCGGGGTCAGCGCGCGCGCATGGCGCTCATAAACCACCAGACGCACGGAGTTGGAACCAATGTCGAGCACGGCAACGGGCCGGGCGCCCTTGATGCGCCCCTGCGCCGTCGGATCGGCATCGACCCCCCAGAACTGTGTCAATCTGCGGCCTCGTCACCATCAGCTCCGGCACTGCCGCGGCCGGAAAGCGATGGATTGGTCATGAAATAGTCGTGGGCATTGAATGGCTCTTCGCCCTCGGCCAACCGAATACGATGCGAGCTGCCATCTGGCAACACTTCCCAGCTCTGCTGATTGTCCTTGAGATAGGCAACCAGGATCTGGTCAAGGATCTGTTTGTGCACTGTCCTGTTGAGGATTGGCACCATTACTTCGACCCGGCCGTCGAGATTGCGGCCCATGAGATCGGCCGATGAAATATAGACCTTCGCCCGTGGTGACGGCATGGTCTCGCCATTGCCGAAACAATAGATGCGGCTGTGCTCGAGGAAGCGTCCCACCACCGACTTCACCCTTATATTGTCGGAGAACCCTGGAATTCCGGGCCGCAGGCAGCAGATGCCCCGAACAATCAGATCGACACGCACGCCCGCCTGGCTCGCATCATAGAGCGCGTCGATGACTTGGGGATCGACCAGCGAGTTCATCTTCAGGAGGATATGAGCCGGCCGACCGTCCCGCGCCGCCTCGATCTCGCGGCTGATATTGTCGACCAGTGTCTCCCGCAAATTGACGGGCGAAACCGCTATGGTTTCCAGTTCCGTCGGCCTTGCATAACCCGTTATGAAATTGAACACCCGGGCCACGTCCCGCGTGATGGCGGGGTCGACGGTGAAATAGCTCAGATCGGTATAAATCTTGGCCGTTATCGGGTGATAATTGCCCGTGCCGATATGGCAATAGCTGACCAGCTTGCCCTTTTCGCGGCGCACCACTTGGCTAAGCTTGGCGTGCGTCTTGAGTTCGATGAACCCGAACACAACCTGCGCCCCTGCCCGCTCCAGATCGCGCGCCCAGCGGATATTGGCCTCTTCGTCAAATCGCGCCTTGAGTTCGACAAGGCATGTAACCGACTTGCCGGCCTCGGCGGCAATGACCAGTGCCTTGACGATGGGGCTGTCCGACGAGGTGCGGTAAAGCGTCTGCTTGATGGCGACGACATCCGGGTCGCGCGCCGCCTGCATGAGGAACTGCGCCACCACGTCAAAGCTCTCGAACGGATGGTGGACCAGAATGTCCTTGGCGCCAATAGCCGCAAAACTGTCGCCATTGAAATCGCGGATGCGTTCGGGGAAACGGGCGTGATAGGGCGGAAATTTCAGGTCTGGCCGCTCGACATCGCAAACCTTGCGCGCATCGGCGAGTCCAAGGAAGCCCTGCACTTCGAAGATCTCGTTGTCCTTGACGCCGAGCTGCTCACCAATCTGGCGCTTGAGCGCGCGCGGCATGGATTTTTCGATTTCCAGCCGGATCAGCTGCCCGCGCCGACGCTGGCGCAACGCCGTTTCGAACTCGATGACAAGGTCGGCCGCTTCATCGTCGATTTCGATTTCGCTGTCGCGAATGATGCGGAAGGCGCCCGAGCCGCACACTTCATGGCCGGGGAACATCTTGTGGAAGAAGATTTTGACCAGCGTATCGATGGTAACCACCTCGCTCCGGCCCTCGGATACGAGAGCGCTGGGCAAGTTGATGAAGCGGTCGAGATTGCTCGGAATACGCACAAGCGCTGTCAGCGGCAGGTCGCTATTGGGACGTTTGAGTTCGAACGCCAGCGCCAGCCCCAGATTGGGAATGAACGGGAACGGGTGCGCCGGGTCGACCGCGATCGGCGTCAGCACCGGAAAGATTTCGTCCCGGAACAGCTTGTCGAGATAGGCCACCTGCTCGGTGGTCAGGTCGTCGCGTTCGTGAATGACCACGTTCTGTGCAAACAACTGCTCGCGCAGGTTCTGCCAATGGTCCTGCTGCTCCAGTTGCAGGTGCTGCGCCAGCGTCGCGATTTCTTCCAGCTGCTCAACGGCGGTCAATCCATCGGCGCTCTGCTTGGCAAGGCCGGCGCGGATTTGACCCTTGAGCCCGGCGACACGCACCATGAAGAATTCATCGAGATTATTGGCAGAGATTGAGACGAAGCGCAGGCGCTCCAGCAGCGGATGTTCTTCGTTCCCCGCCTCTTCCAGCACGCGCATGTTGAACTGTAGCCAGCTGACCTCGCGATTGACGAAGCGGGCCGGGCTTTTGCGCAGCGCCTCGATGTCGGGCTCCGCGTTCTCGGTCTCGGCGAAGTCACTCATCTCATTCATCGGTTTCGGCGTCCCATCCCTGTTGCCGGTCCTGCCCGAGTGCCGTGTGCCGGCGCGTCAGGACCTCCGACGCTATCGCGCGCGTGATGGCCGTCCCTTTGGCAAGGGCCAGCCTGTCCATATCATCGACCAGCATCGCCGCTTCCTCATGGCTCCGCTCCATGCGGGCCACGACATAGGTGACGATTCTGGGATCGACTTTGATTTGTCGATCAGCAAACAGTTTCACCATCATCTGTGACAACTCGATGTCATCACTGATTTCCAGCCGAAACGCGGCAGCGCGCCGCATCCGCGAGCGCACATCATCGGTCGTCAATGTCCATTGCGCAATATCTTCGCGCGCGGTCACCAACAGGGAGCGTTGCCCTCGCATGGCCTGGTTGAGCAGGTGGAAAAGGGCCTGCTCGTCATAGCCGGCCCGGTCGACATCCTCGACCACCACCGGCAATGTGCCATTGTCGGCAGCCAGTGCACCGATTGTCTCGGGGCTAGCCGTCACCGCCCTGCTGCGGTCAGCGAAAATCCTCACGAGATGCGACTTCCCCGAGGCCGGGGGCCCAACCAGCACGGTCACTCCATCCGGCCAATGCGGCCAGGCCAGAATGCGCGCATGGGCCAGTTCATTGCCCGCCCCAATGAGGAAATCATCTTCGGCGTGCGAAGGCTTGTGGCCCAGCTCCAGTGGCAATTGTCTCGGGCCATCGGCAGGCGGTCTGTCGGCCACAGTCAGATACCGGTTTCCGGGCCGTTATAGAGCGAGCTTTCCTTGTACTTGCGCACCCCATAGCGCACCAAAACGGATGCTATCGCCGCCATTGGCACAGCCAGCAAAAGTCCGACAAAGCCGAAAACCGCGCCCAAAGCGAGGAGGGCAAACATCATCCAGACCGGATTGATGTTGATCGAGGAGCCCACCAGCTTGGGATAGAGCACATTGCCTTCGATGAACTGCCAGAAAAAATAAATGCCGGCCACGAGAGCAATCATCCACCAGTTCGGGGCGTACTGAACCAGCGCGATACCAACCGACAGGCCCAGTCCAACGGCAAAGCCGACAAAGGGGATAAAGCTCAGGAGACCCGCAATCAGGCCAACGGCAAGGCCGTAGTTGAGCCCGACAAGGCTGAGCGCTGTTGCATAAAAGGCCGCATCCAGCAGCAGCACGCTGCCCTGCCCGCGGATCACGCCGGCCATGGATTTATCGATATCCTTCAGGACACCCTTGACCTCGTCCTTGTGCTGCTTGGGCAGCAGGCCATCAATGCCGCGCACCATGCCTTCCCAGTCAAGCAGCAGGTAAAAGGCCACCACCGGCGCAAGAACGGTGAACCCCACAACGGCCGCGCCGGTCAGGCCGATATTGACCAGTTCTGCCGGCAAAGTCGCAATGAAGCCGAGCGCCTGGCGCGCCAGATCATTGAGACTGTTCTGCACTTCAGCCGCCCGCTCGGGGCCAAGCCAGGCATTGATCTCCGGCGACCAGTCAGCCGCCAGCTTTTGCAGATCGCTCACATAACGCGGCAGGCGCTGGATCAGCCCGATAATCTGCTCTCCGATCAGCGGCACAAACATGAAGAACAGGCTGATGACTATGGTCAAAACACTGAGCAGCACCACGACCACGGCCCAAACACGGTTGAACCGCCACTTCTGCAACTGGTTGACCAATGGATTGAGCAGATAGGCCAGCGCCGCCCCCACCACGAAGGGCAGAAGCACCCCGCGGAAGACCCAAAGGAAAAGGATCAGGGCCAGAAGCAGCCCAATCCAGATGAACACTTGATTTCTGAGTGCCATGAAGACGGGCAGCCCTTGCGTCTGGGTAATCGAAAAG
>JAEYTY010000061.1 GCA_023433775.1 Pseudomonadota bacterium
CCGCAGCCCGCACCAACAACGGCAAGGCGATCCTCATCCTGCTCAATGCCGGAGCCTCCCCGTTGGCGGAAACGGGTGGCGAAACCTTTCAGGCTTTCTATTTCGGCTACCCACGGTCAATTCTCAACGAGCGTGCACTGGCGGAACGTCACCAGGTCAGAGATTGGCTCCGGCAAAACGACATTGATCTCGAGCCGCAAGCGCAGGCAGAGTAGCGCCCTGTCGGGCGGAAACCAGGGCAGATCGAGCTGCCAACTCGCGATACTGGAAGTCTACTCCCATCTGCGGCGGCCCGGCTGCTGATATGCTAGTTACGTAGTCATGGCCGCAGCCTGCAGGATCCAATCCATGGTGCTCATGAACGCGCATTGAAGCGGCAACAAGGATATATGGTTGGCGGGACGGATCAGCCCACGGCCCAAACATCGATTTCCGATCATTTCCGGGCATACGCCTAGAGGCCTTCGACGGCATGTCGGCTATTGGGCAGATTTCGCAGATTACCGAACGGCAGACATGGGGCGCGTAGCGACCGGTCCGTTATACTTGTGCCAGATATGAAACGGGCTTTCTGATAGTCAGAGACCTCGCCCAACAATCTCAAGCGATTTAATGCAGCCCCATTGCGCTATCTCTTGTCCTCGTTGGCAGTAGTCAACTGCTTGGCAAGAGCTGTAAGTCTCTCATCGAACCCTTTCATGGCCGCGGCGAGTTGGCGCTGGGCGACCAGTTGCTTTTCGCTGAGCTGAGCTGTCAGTTTCTCGATCTTGCGATCCTTAGCCGCGATCTGCGCCTCTGCGGTTGACAGAGCCTTGCTGGATTTTTCAAGCTCCCTGCCAAGGTCGACGACTTGCTCGTCCAAAGCCGCATTCACTGATCCCAGCGTTTCCACCTCGGCCTCGAGATCGCCAAGCATGCGGTGCATCCGCTCAATCTGATCGCGCGTTCGCGCCGCCTCAGCTTTGCTGCCCTCTGCATATACCTGCGCGACGACTGGTCGGATCAGATCGAGGATACTAGCCGGAAGGTCGTTCACTGGCTGCTGCGGCTCCTCACGCAACGTTTTCAGATGCTTCAAGACTGTCGGCTTCGAGCCACCGCCGATTGCGGCGATCACGGCATCGGCGGTGGCGCGTTGGTTGTTGAGGTGAAGCTGCGCGACGGCGGCGCGGACTTTCTCCAGGCTTGCGATTTCTGCGGTCATGAGGAGTTCCTAACGCATGTGGGTTTAGTATAGTACGGTTTAGAACCGTACTGCAACGTCAAATGACTTGGATGCCGGCCGGCGATTGGCGCGGATCGGCTGGAGTCAGTGGAGGGTCTCTCCATGCTGAGGGCCGAGCCTGTAGTATCGGCTCAACGTGCGTGCCCAGCCCTCCTGGACATCGACTGCCAGAACGAGGGATGTGCTGCATGGCCCATCTTGAAGCTTTGGATGCCCCCGAACCTGCCCGACCAAAAACATGACACCCGTCGCGGTCCAGCGTGGCTCCCAGTCGACAAGCAGCGGCGCATCGGCGAGATCGTTCAGGCTGGGCGAGTACCCGTTCGCCAGTTTTTCCCAGTCCTTGAGTGCGCGTTTGAGCGTCTTGCTGGAGACCCGCTTCATCACCAGGCCGCCTTGTTGTGGTCCCGACAACGGGCACTCCACCAGCCGCCGTCCTTGCGGATCTGGCCTGGGGCACCACACATCTCGCAGATGTGAGCGGAGATGTGCTCGGCAGCGGAGATGATTTCATCGCCGAGGTCGGGCAAGTCGCCGTACCAGTAGAACCGCAATGTGCCGAACTTCTGCTTAATCTGGCTCGGCGCCCATTCGTGGCGAGACGCGATCTCGTGCAGCCAGATAAAACCGGCGTCGAGAAGATCGGTCCAGCCAGGACCACACTCAAAGCCAACCTGGGCCTTTGCATGCTTATTGTGCAGCGCCTCCAGGTCTCGGTCCTCGGGCGGCAAGCCCCTGGGGTCGTAGGGAAGAGACCGGGTCCAGCGCAGCCGCTGCATGCGCACAATGAGCGACACTAAGGTTTCGCGATGGAAGGGCGGGTGAGGGGAAAAGCTTGATCCACCAATCGCACTGACCGGTTGCCCTGGCGCGATATGCGCAGACAAGGTCTCAGGAGCGGTCCCCACGACGGCCAGAGACGCAAGAGCGGGATCCCCGGCAAGGCAGGACTGGATCAGGGTCCGGGTCTCTGCGCAGATGCTCATGACGACACCCCCTGCAGCACCGGCGTCTCACTCGAGTTTTCAGCTGGTGCGTCCCCGATCCTGTCGTCATCCTCAAGGACCTCGGCGAGACGCTCCCCGGTAATGACCCTTTCATCGAGCAAGACCTCGACCAGACGGAAAATGTCCTGCTCCCGCCGCCGCACAATCTCGATCGCTCGGCTGAGGCAGCGCTTGAGTTCGATATCGATCACCACGGCCAACGGGACGCCGTTGCCAAAATCCCTGTAGTCGCTGTTCTTCGCGGTTCGCAGAGAGCCATAGAGCCCAAAGTCCAGCATGGCTGAGCGGATAAGGCTATTGACGCTGTCGAGGTCGGACGCGGCGCCGGAATGCGCACCAAGACCAAAGGTCTCATCGGCGGCTCGTCCGCCCAGCATCATTATGGCGATGCGTTCGACCCGTTCCTTGGTAAGAAGACTGGTGTCAGCATCGCCGGTGAGCACATAGCCGCCAATGGCGCCCATGCTCAGCACGGACACTTCCTCGACCGGTAGTCCGAGTTCGAAGGCAACCACCGCATGGCCAGCTTCATGGAGAGCCACCGCCCGCGCCTCTTGCGGTGACCGGCCATCGGGCGGCGCCACCAGGTCCAGCACATCGCGCAGGAGCATAGGGCGGTTCGCCTTCTGCGCTGTTGCAAGCGCGCTTTCGCACCAGCTCTTGATCTGCGCCGGACTGGCGCCGATCGCCAACCGCGCCAGGCGGAGGAGCGCGGAGGCCGGCAACACATCCCCAAGAAAACAGGCAAACAGCCGCTGACGATCCGAGGAATCGGGCAAGAGTACCGGAACCAGTCGCTCCAGCCGGCCGGGACGGATGAGGGCTCCGTCCAGTTTGCCAAAATGGTTCGTCGCACCGAGCAGCAGGATAGGCTTGCCCGCATGCCGCAGCTTGTCGATTTCTGTGAGGACAAAGGTCACCACCGGCGTCCACCACTGACCATCCTTGGCGTCCAACGCACCTCGATTGGGGAGGCTGTCAATTTCGTCGATCAGTCCCACCACCGGCGTCTTGGATCGCGCGATGTCATCGAAGAACCGGCGGGCTGCACGAATGACATCGCCCAGATGTCCGCTCGACTCGGCGAACCACTCGCCAACCGATGTTCGGATAAAAGTCCATCCGGCCGACCCAGCCAGGGCCTCTGCCAGGGTGGTCTTTCCGGTACCCGGTGGCCCTTCGAGACAGCCATGGATCAAAGAGGCGGTCTTGAGCTCGTCCCGCTCGATCTTTCCCATGAGTTCCAGCGTGTCGTAGGCCCAGGCAGCAACCGATCGCGTCATGGCAAGATCGGTGAGGGTCACGGTCTTGCCCGGTACAATCTCCTTGCGCAGGGCAGCTGAGGCCCGGCGCAGGTTGAAGACACACTCTTTCGCCGCCAGCCGGGGCCGAATGGCCGTGACAAAATCCTCGATGCCAAGACCTTCGAGATCGGACCGATGCAGACCGCGAACAGACTGGCCCGTGACGGCCTGGATGACCTGCCGGATCATTGCTAGGTTCGGCGGTGGCACGGCAATGACGGCATCGGCGCCAGCCAGGGCTTCCGGCACCAGAACACGGTCTGGATCCTGCGAGATGAGGACGACGCTGCGGCCCCATTCCAGTTTTGCCAGTTCCTGCCGACCCTGCAGCTCCTGCCGCGTGCCCTGGCGATGCGGCTCGCAATAGCATTCGACTGCCGCATCGCGGTCCTGGTCAGCAATATACTTGTCCAGAAGCCGGGCACTGGCTTCGTCTTCGGTCTTGATGATGATGAGCTTGGCGGCGGCCTTGAGCAGGCGGCGCAGCTTTGGCGTGAGCGCGTTGTCGAGCATGATGCGGGCCAAGGCTTCGCCCGGCCGTTCGAGCTCGCGCGGTGCGTCGCCGGACGTGGATTTCTCGCGTTTGGGACCAGTATCGACCTTGCGGGACTTTTGGTTGAGAGTGGATAGAGACATGTGCGTTCTCCAAAGGCTGCGACCGAAGCCGCGCCTTGAACAGAAGATGAGAAAAGGGTGTGGGAGAGGGGTGTCGTCAGAGCTGCGCTAGACAGCGAGCTCTTCGACGTCACAGTCGTCCGGGTCTATCGGCTGCCAGCAGGCCAGGCCGAAGCCTTTGCTGCCAGAGACGAAATGGCCGACCGCACTGCCTGAGGAGAAGACCATATCGCGCATGAGGACATAGCAGCTGCCATCAGCTGCAGGTTCCAACAGACCGGAATGAAGCCATGCTGCCCGCTGGAAGGAGGCATTGGCCGATGCGGATTTGACGGTATCGACACGTACATCGCTGCCACGGAGCAGCAGCCACGTCCCGTCATCGCGCTCTGCGGCCAGTGCCGTCAGACCGCGATAGTTGAGCTCCATCACCCGGCCTTCGGGAATGGAATCGAAGGGACGGACCGCTCCGAGGCGATCGGGTTCCGCGCGGGGACCGGCAAGCCGCTGGCGCACCGAACCCTCGAGAAACATGATGCCGGCTTGGCGCAGTGCCAAAACCACCTGTGCGGTGAACTGGACAAGCTGATCGTAGCGCTCAGGGCTGATGGGCGACCCGTCAGGCTGCTTGTTGACCACAGTGAAGTCGGCATCGTCGGACACATAGGCCCAAAGAATGCGCTCGAGGGCGAGCCCATCGTTTTCACTGAGACCATTGTTAACATCAGTGATCACCAAAATGGTGTCAGGCAGAGCATCCATCTGTTTGCCCATTGCGATCCGGAAGCCGACATCGCCGCCAAAGCCAATATAAGCCTGTTCGCCGCTGAGCTGGATATAGACACCGGGCTGCTGCAGCCCTGGCGCATACTTGAATGCCGCGCGATGCCTGCCAGACCCGCGAAGGATCCGGGGCTGCAAAGTCGAGGAGGGCACCTGCACAAGTTCTGGGGGCAGCTCAGTGTCGGCGTCGGCCACAAAGTCGGTCCACTGCGCCGTCGCGAGCTTGTCCTCCAGGTTCTCGCGCGGCAGGTCCGGCAAGGGCGCCGCGTCAACCGGGACGAGGTCAGCAGATTCGTCGGACGGAAGCCGGCGTGCCAAGACCGTATGGGCATCGATGATGCCTTCCGACAGCACGACCAAAGCACCGGCAGCGACGAGAGCAAACGCGGCGCTGACCGGATCGTCATGACCGGGAAGCTCGGCGATGATGTCGCCGAGACTGGCCGAGCTGGTCGCATCCACAATGGACAGGATCTGTACCTGCACGCTCGGCGTCAGCGTCGGATGGCTGATCAGGCCGGGATGCGTCAGATCGACACCGCCCGAAGCGGGCAGACCGGATGTTGCGGATAGGGGGTTGCGTGCGGCCACAGGGCCGCTATTGGTGGCAATAGCCTTCATCTTACTGTACCTCAGTTTGATGTCGGTCAGGTCGGCAGGGTGTTGCAAGCGCCCTGTCGGCCGCCTCCAAGGGAAGCGGTTCCAACCGTTTCGACGCCGGGATTGGCATCGTCCGAAAAGCTGGGGGATCCAATTGGGCGTTGCAATCCCCAATGAAGCGTTATCGTTAATTTTTTGGTTTCGTGCCGCCGGACTCACCGGGTGGAGATTAGATTAAGCCACGGAAGGGACTGGCTTTCGGCTTTGCGGCAGTCCGGAATGATCGGCTTCGCTCAGCGCAGAATTTGCCTCTCCATGCGTCTAGATCTCTGCCATTGAGCGTTTTCTGGTGCCGTCATCGGCCCAGAAAGCTGCTCACCAACCTCATGAACTCCGGCGGCGCGCCACGGAAAATCCTCACGTCGATGGGGTCGTCTCGCTCATCCCGGAACATTCGGCTGGCGGGGGCGAGTTGGTATTTTCCATGTGGCGCCAGGAAGACCAGAAGGCCACCTTTGCCGGCGTAACTGAGGTAGACGTGTTCGGCGCTGGTCGTGCACCACTTTGTGCCCAGGCCCCAGAACCGGGCTGCGGCAAAACCCTTCAACCGCACCACCATCCACTTGCCATCGCGGTAGAGAATTTCGGATTGGCGATAGGCCTCTGCTTTGAGACTTTCGCGTTCCCCGCGCCGTTGCGTTTCTGCAATGCGTGTTGAAACGATTGACCGCAAGTCATCGACCGTCTGGTATTGTCCGATATCGCGCTGCTCCACGGGCAGCCGGTCCTTCTGAACATGGAAACGAGCAAGCGCCCTCCGGACCTCTTCCAACTGAATGAGGTCCACGCTCGTCCGAAAACCTCTTTGGTCCCAGAGCCGGCGGCGCCAGTGAGAAAGCCAGCCATGGTAGAGGCCTTCCGTCGGGTCGAACTGACAGAGCAGCGGAAAGACGCGTTTTTCGCGCTCGACGGAAAGATAAGGGTCAAGGTTTTCCCGGCTCGCGCGGACCCAGGTCGCCTGCAAGTGGTCGATCAGAACAAAATCGGCGCGGTTGAGATTCGTAGGCATGCCGCATAGTGACTGCCGGTAGTTCCGAGGTGCCAGCACCCGGATTGTGGATCCCCAGGATCGCGGGCTTGACGTTGCTACGGAAGAAGATGTTGGCGCAGATTTTACCCGTTGGAACACAATGATGGCATAAACGGCCCAGTACACGGTCTGGACGCCGTTCGGCATGTCGGTGGCAATGCGCTGATATTGTTCGGAGGCGGATCCACAAATGCTCGGCGTGGTGACCTTCGAATAGCGGACGGGCAGCAACGCGCCCCATTCCGGTCATTCGGTGAGCCATCGCGAATTCCTAGAAGCGGACATTGCCATGGTCCCAGCAGAAGGCTGGATTGGAGTGGAGAGCCATCAATCCGTTTTCCGTAAGGCTCGCCCCGTCCGAGGATGAGCAGGGCAGGTGTGGGACAAGAACTGGTTATCCTCCTTCTTCCAACCACTTTACCCCAAGCACCAATGACGTCCGCTACGCACCCTGAAGGGATCATGTACTCCGACCACCCAAGGTTCGCCGTGCGAACCGCAAAGGCACGGCGTGCAATTCACTCTGAATATTCAATGATTTGAAGTGTTGATTGTCTATATGCGGTATCTTCTGCGGGACGGAACGGCACATGAGCTGCATAGGTATTGATCTGGGAACCACAAACTCGTTGGTCTCGGTATTTGACGGCGGTCACGCGCGCCTTCTCCCCAACGCACTAGGCGATTTTCTGACGCCATCGGTCGTTGGCCTCGCCGATGACGGTGAAACGTTTCTGGTCGGTAAGGCGGCGCTGAACCGGCTCATTCAGCATCCCGCGATCACTACGGCCCGCTTCAAGCGACTAATGGGCACGAAAGCCAAAGTCAGGTTAGGCCACAGACAGTTCGACGCGGTCCAACTTTCATCGCTTGTTCTAAGGGCACTCAAGGCAGACGCTGAAGCGGCCCTGGGCGAGCAGGTTACCGATGCCATCATTTCCGTACCGGCATATTTCAACGCCATTCAGCGACAGGCGACCAAGGATGCCGCCGAAACGGCCGGCCTGCGGGTAAGGCGCCTGATCAACGAGCCAACAGCGGCCGCGTTGGCAACAGGCCTGCTCGATCGCGAAGCAGAAACGACGTTCGTGGTCCTCGATTTGGGCGGCGGAACCTTCGATGTCTCCATTCTTGAAATGTTCGAAGGTGTCATGGAGGTACGTGCCAGTTCCGGCGATGCCCGGCTGGGTGGTGAGGACTTTACACGAAGGATAGCAGAACATTTCGCCAGTCATTTAGGCCACGACTACAACCGCATGTCTCCGGGGCGGCAGGAAGAGTTCCTTTCACTGTCCGAACGCGTCAAACGCGGGTTGTCCGGTTCCGACGCGGTCAGCACCTCCCATGAACTTGACGGACGAGCCCGCGACTTCAAACTTGACCGCGCCGAGTTCGAGGAGTTGACGTCCGATTTGCTTTCTCGGATGCGGCGGCCAATCGAAGGCTGTCTCTATGATGCAAATCTGGATGTCAGTCGTCTTGACCGGGTGGTGCTGGTGGGCGGGGCCACGCGAATGCCAGCCGTTCGGTCTCTCGCGGCGCGAATTTTCCGCCAGTTGCCAGTACAAATGATCGATCCTGACCACGCTGTGGCGCTCGGCGCGGCCATTCAGGCCGGCTTGGCCGCAGGCGATGCCGCGTTGGGCGATATCGTGATGACGGACGTCGCTCCCTTCTCCCTGGGGATTGAGAGCAGCGCCAAGAAAGGACAGCACGTTGTCCATGGCCTCTATGCGCCAATTATCGAGCGCAATACGCCCCTTCCTGCAAGCAGAAGTCGTATGTTCACCACCCTGGACAGGAACCAAGCAGTCATCGTGGTGCCGGTTTACCAAGGGGAAGCTGCGACCGTAGCAACAAACGTGCATCTTGGCGTCATTGCCGTTCCAGTTCCGCCGGCGCCGGCCGGCTCTGAAGCGATTGACGTACGCTTTACCTACGATACGAGCGGACTGTTGGCGGTGGATGTCACAGTTTGCTCCACGGGCGCAAAAATCTCCGAAGTCATTGATAATCTTGCCCAGGCCCTGTCGCCCGCCGAGAAGGCGAAGAGGCTTGAGGACATGGAAACTTTCAAGATCAATCCACGTGAAGAGGCCCAAAACATCGCGCTGATTGAAGCCATAAACCATTTGCATGAGATGCTGCTTGGAAGCGACCGCGCGGCCACGCAACAACTGCTCGTCCGTTTTGAGATGGCGCTCGAGAGTCAGGCCCCTCGCTTCATCGCAGCGGAGCGCGACGCGATCCAGCATCTTCTGGACGGTTTGGAGAGCACCCTTGTCCGCTAACTGGCCTTGGGTGGAGCTTGGGTTGGACGCCCCGGCCGAAACGGAGCGAGCGGTGCGCCGCGCCTATGCCAGCAGGTTGCGGGCAATCGATCTCGAAACTGACATTGCCGGTTTCGAAGCGCTCCGAATGGCTTACCAAGTCGCGCTAAAACGCGTGACATCATCGGGTGATGGCTCAGGAAATGTGCCTGCCAACTACACTGCTGAAGACATTGGACCCAGTCCCGCCCCGCGTGTCGACAGAGAAAGCCCAGTCAGAGCTAATGTCGGCGAGGCCAACTCCGACGAGTTGAACGGTCCGGTCCCGGCAGAATTCACCGAGAGCTTTGCCTTAATAGCCGAACACTTGCAGGCCAAAAATTATGCCGTAGCGACATGGCAACATCTGCTGTCTAAGCCAGACATTTCCGCGCCGGAAACAAAAATTGCCGTTGAGCGCTTGCTCGTTCGTGCCTTGGAAGCCAAGTCCCGCGACGAAGCCTACCCGCCCTTGGAATGGCTGCGCATAATGGATGCTCGCTATGGGTGGGTCACTGATGGCGTCGGTTTTGTGCGCCGGCATCCCGGAGGCGGGGCCGTGCTCAATGAACTGGTCGAGTTGCTTGGCGTTCAGGGGAAAAATGCGTTCCAGTTGCATGGTCGGCCCGTGCCCATCTTTCTGCGATGGTACGCCATCCTGGCCTACACATTCGTAATCATCGTTGCCCACTCGTTTGTGTTTGTGTGAGCCTCATGAACATCTTGTTTGTACTTGGCTTCTTTTTGGTCGTACTGAGCTTGTTGAATCTAGTCACGTTTGGCTTGTTGAAGCGCGTCGTAGACTGGTTTTGGCAAACACTCGACGCACATGAAACACATCGTGGCAGGCTACCGCCGCTCTGGAACGTGCGGCAATGGATCACCAGGCCACTATGGGGTTACCGCCGGGGGCAGTTTTTGGCCTCATGCCTTGCGGCCTATTGCTGCGCTTGGACCTTGTTTTCGATAATGGGTCCTCTGTCGTCGCCACTGGTAGCCCGGTCTCAGGTGTCCGCGTCCACCTCGGAACTGGCGGAACTCTATGGTGTGCCAGACCGCTGGCTTGCACCGGCGAAGAGCTCATCCCGCGACATGGTTACGGACCGCTACACCAATTATCCGTTTCCTCGCCTCCATTTGACATATGCTTCAGGCTTGGGTCAGCAGGACGACTTGGCCGGCGTGATAATATGTGAAGATCTGGCAGATGAGGCGGGCCAAGAGTGTCGATTGAACATGGCGACGCCGCTTCACAGTCCAGTTGCCTATGACAAGGTGAGTGGTCTTTCGCCCTCTCGGATTGCCGCGGTCTTCTCCACCGATGGCGACAGAATCCACGCATTCTGGCATCAAAGCGGGGGTGCATTTTCTGGAGCAGCCGGTAGAGCAGCGCTTGATGGTGGCGGCACTCTCGTCCAGCTCGGCGAGGAGCCGGCACCTATTGCGCGAGACTGGCTGATTGCGGCGGCACGCGGCTCAATCACACCAACAATCACAATGGGTTGGTCGGTCAACGAAACCAGTAATCCCTATCGCTACAGCCTCTCACACGCCCCCGAGCAGCTTTTATTCGCGGCCTTCCTGCGCGTTTCGAAGCTGGCCGATCAGCGAATATTGCTGAACCACGACCTCGGTGTGTTGAAGGAAAATGTGTTGCGGGACTACGTCACCATTTTTGGCCATCTGGATCGCTCGCCCAGGATCGCCCAATTATTGTCGGACCCCTTGCCGGACAGCAATAACGCCGAGGAGATCGCCCGGGCTCTGGCTAGGCAGCCGCAAGTATCTCACCTTTATACCCGCCGCGACGTACATGCCGAAGGCGTCTATGACAAATTGCTCGCCGACCTGAGTGCTATTGGTATCCCACCTTAGCTCGTCTGAAACGTTGGCTTACGGACATAGCCGCAAAGGCGCCATGAATGGCCGGCATGGGGTCGGTTGCTGCCAGTCGGCCGTGCGTCCCCAGTCCGCCATCGCCGCTGCCTCACCCGTCTCCCAAAATCGGTCGTTGCACTAACGGCCACCAACGGCAATTGCGGGGTGAGAAGCTGAGGCTCCCGTGTTAAGATCCGATGCCAGCTCTGCGGACGAACTGGTCGATCAGTCATGCATAAAAGGGGCGACACCGGACCAGCCATCCTTCGGAATATCCTGCGGGGAAATGTCTGATGGTCGCGTATCTAGCGCGCTTTCACCGACAATCTGAAAACCAAGTTTGATATGGATGGCGAGAAGCTGCCAGCCCCGCGTCTCATGGGGCAGCTTCACGATGAATACTTGTGGTGTAACCCATGCGCAGAAGGGACGAGACGAGCAACTAATGCTCCACGCGGGCAAGTAACCGTAAATCTGCGCCCCCGCCGCGCCGTAGCTTCCCCAGACGACGCCTGCCATCTCGTTCATCATTGTCATTTCGACGATATCGAAGGCGGCCGCAAAGGACTGACCATCAGAACTGATCACGGTTTGGTCGCCGCGCGTCCATGGATGTGGATTTGCGGGCCTTATGCCGTCGAGGTTAAGACCTGCCGGCAAGCTGTCAAAAATTATGCACATGGATGGCCTCACCACTGGCCATACATACTACACTCCCCAGCCTCCGCTAAGAACTCCAAGCCGCCTTTTAGACGCGCAACATGAACGACCGACATGGGAGCGACTCCTGACAGGCAGAGACGCGCCCCATTCCGGTCGTTAGACGACGCCTCTCGACTTCCTGAAAGCGGACATTTCCCTGAAGCCGAGTGAGCGGCCAGTTTGGGGTGGTTTGCTGACTGGCGGCTTTCGGGACCAAGTATCCGTTTGCTGCCTTTCGCCGATGACGAAAGGCAAAGTTGACGAGACGCAGGTTGGGACCTAACACTTGTCACATGATTATCGACATCGGCTTCGTTGTAGTAGGTGGGCGCATGGGCACGGCAGCGTAGCTGTCAGGCGAAAGCACCCATGCGCGGTAAATTCAGCCCCCAAGCGGGGCTTTTTTATTGCCCGTCCACTCTGCAACATTAGCGGTCATCATCGTGCGAACTGCATCATCCAAACCTCGTCTTTCGACGCTGATCCTGTTGTCAGCACTCGCCATTCTACCGATCAACTTCTTTCTCCCGTCGCTGCCAGGCATGGCCACCGAGTTCGATGTCGCCTATGGGACCATGGGTCTTTCCCTGGCGGCCTACGCTGGGGTGTCGGCCTGCCTTCAACTGATTCTTGGTCCCCTTTCTGACCGGTTCGGTCGCCGCCCCGTGATCCTTTGGGCATTGGCGATTTTCATCGTGGCGACGATAGGCTGCGCCACGGCGCCCGATGCGTGGACCTTCCTGGTCTGCCGAATGGTCCAGGCCATAATCGCCCCGACATATGCGGTGTCGCTTGCCACGATCCGCGACACCACCAGCAGGGAGCAGGCAGCAGGTCAGTTTGGCTATTTGGCCATGGCGTGGGCCATAGCGCCTATGCTCGGGCCAACAGTTGGTGGACTACTCGATCAGGTGCTCGGCTGGAGAGCCAGCTTCTACGTCCTGGCATTGTTCGGGGCCGCGGTTCTGGTCTTGTGCTGGAGCGATCTGAACGAAACGAACCGCACGCCATCGAGCACGATAACCGAACAGTATCGTGCCTATCCTGAACTCCTCGGCTCGAAGCGCTTCTGGGCATATTGCGTCTGCATGGCCTTCTCGGTCGGTGCCTTCTACGCCTTCCTAGCCGGTGCCCCGCTGGCCGCCTCGGCTTTCGACCTGTCGCCAGCAATCCTGGGTCTTTATATGGGCTCGATCACAGGCGGCTTCATGGTCGGCAGCTTTCTGGCCGGGCGGTTTGCCGGACGATTGCCGGTGACCACAATGTTGGTTGTCGGACGGATTGTGGCCTGCGCCGGCCTTTTGTCCGGCATCGTCCTATACGCTGCCGGCATCGATCATGCGCTGGCATTGTTCGGGCCCTGCCTGTTCGTTGGCGTGTCGAACGGCCTGACGCAGCCGAGCGCCAGTGCTGGAGCGATTTCAGTTCGTTCGACACACACGGGGAGTGCCGCCGGTCTGGCCGGTGCGATTACGGTCGCAGGGGCCTCCCTCATGGCAGCGGTCGCGGGGGCGGTTTTGACCGAAGAGAACGCTCGGTCTGGGCTGTTGCTCGTCATGCTGGCCTCTGCCGTCGTCGCTCTGGGCGCGGCCCTGCTCGCCCGTCATCTCGACAGCACCGCGCCCAGAACAACATAATCGGGGGAGAATGCGCCAATGTCTGTCCAGTCCTCTGCACATCCTGTCGCTTCGGTGCTGGGCGTGGTTGTTTATGACAACCACGTGCTTCTGGTTCGAAGGATTAATCCCCCTGATGCTGGAAAATGGGGCTATCCGGGTGGATGGATCGATCCCGGCGAGACCGTGGCGCAGGCGGCTGTCAGGGAGCTGTTCGAGGAAACCGAAGTGCGGACAGAGGCTCGGTTTGTCTTCAACGCACTGGACGCATTCGACTACGATGACCAAGGGGCACTGCGACGGCAATTCGTGATGGTCGCGGTGCTATGCACCTGGGTTTCGGGAACTCCCATCGCGGGAGATGATGCAGCGGAGGCCGCATGGTTTCCAATTGCATCGCTGTCGCAGCTAGAGAACGTCAGCGAGGACGTCGACACCTTAGCCTACCAGGCGCTCAAGCTATTGGGACCATCGTGATATGTCTGCTTTTGAGGAACAGAGAAATCGGCCTCAACGACCGAAATGGGGTCGACTGTGGACGGGCAGCTATGACAGCACGCTTTGCGCGCCCCTGGCGGCCGCGACCGGGTCGAGGGCCGCAACTTCACGGAAGGTGTTAGCGGTTAGGGCCTACCTGCTTGCGCCCATGTACCATAGCTGTCCGGCATCAGCGCCCTTGGCACAGAATTGGGTTTGATCGTTAAGGAGAGTTCTGGTCTCGTCTGAGTGACGAAAGAGCTAGAATTACGACGAAAACCACGAATACGAAGAAGCCTGCCGAACAGGTGGTCAAGGATATCCGCCGGGCGACGCGGCGGCATTTTTCCGCCGAGGACAAGATCCGGATTGTGCTGGACGGCCTGCGTGGCGAG
>JAEYTY010000063.1 GCA_023433775.1 Pseudomonadota bacterium
GATCTTGGGCGTGCCCTGCCCCAGCACAAAGGACGCACCGCAGTCGGCAAAGACGCCGTCCTTTTCCGCCGACACATCGATATTGACCAGGTCACCCTCGGCCAACACCCGGTCGCCAGGAATGCCATGGGCGATTTCCTCGTTCACCGAAATGCAGGTCGCGCCGGGAAAATCATAGGTGATGATCGGTGCGGACAATGCGCCGTTTTCGGCCAATATCTTCGCACCGATTTCGTCCAGTTCCAGCGTCGTCATGCCGGGCCGCATCGCCGCCGCCATGGCATCCCGCGCCACGGCGCAGATGCTGCCGATGGCCTTGAGCTTTGCGAGCTCCGCTTCGCTGGTAATCGTCAAACCATCAACCCTTGTGCGCGCGATAATAGGCTAGGAGGCCCTGCGTCGAGCTGTCATGCCCTTCGCCCGAAGCCTCACCCTGAACCTTGGGCAGCAGCGCCTTGGCCAACTGCTTGCCCAGTTCCACACCCCATTGGTCATAGGAATTGACGTTCCAGATGACGCCCTGCACGAACACCTTGTGCTCATAGAGCGCCACGAGCGATCCCAGCGTTTCCGGCGTCAGCTGCTCATAGAACAGCGTGTTGGACGGACGATTGCCCGGGAACACCTTGTGCGGCGTCAGCGCCTTGATCTGGTCTTTGCCCATGCCCTGTCCATTGAGCTCGGCCACGACTTCTTCTTCGGTCTTGCCCAGCATCAGGGCTTCGGACTGCGCCAGTACATTGGCCACCAGCTTGTCATGATGCGGCGGCAGGCTTTCATGGGGCCGCGCGGCGATGAGGAAGTCACACGGAATGACGTCCGTGCCCTGATGGATCAACTGGTAGAACGCGTGTTGGCCATTGGTGCCCGGCTCGCCCCAGACGATGGGGCCAGTCGACCAGCCAACTGGCTTGCCATTGAGCGTCACCGACTTGCCATTGCTCTCCATGTCCTGCTGCTGCAGATAGGCTGCAAAGCGGCTGAGACGCTGGTCATAGGGCAGCACTGCATGGGTCGAGAAACCCCAGACGTTGCGGTACCAAACACCCAGCAGCGCCATCAGCACCGGCAGGTTGTTTTCGAGCGGCGTCTCGAGGAAATGGCGATCCATCGCATCGGCGCCGGCAAGGAATTTCGCGAAATTATCGTAGCCGACCGCCAGCGCCACCGGCAGGCCGATCGCTGACCAGACAGAATAGCGTCCGCCAACCCAGTCCCAGAAGCCAAAGATCCGATCTTCGCGAATGCCGAATTTCGCGCAGGCCTCGATATTGGTCGAAACCGCCGCAAAGTGGTTCGGCACCGCCTCTTCGCCAATGGCATCGGCCAGCCATTTGCGGGCCGAGTGGGCATTGGTCATGGTTTCGTCGGTGGTAAAGGTCTTGGACGCGACGATGAACAGCGTCTTCTTCGGATCCAAGCCTTTCAGCACGTCATGAATATGCGCGCCATCGACATTGGACACGTAGTGAGCGCGCAGGTCAGCGCGCGTATAGGGCGCAAGCGCGAGGGTCACCATGGCCGGGCCAAGGTCCGACCCGCCAATGCCGATATTGACGACATCACTGATCTGTTCGCCGCCATGGCCGCGGATTTCGCCACTGCGGACGGCATTGGTATAGGCCTCGATGGCCGCGAGCACGGCGCGCACATCGGGCATCACGTCCTTGCCATCGACCTCGACCGGCTTGTCGCCCTGATAGCGCAGCGCCATATGCATGACGGCGCGGTCTTCGGTGGAATTGATGTGCTCGCCTTCGCACATCTGGGCGCGGCGCTCTTCGACGCCGGCGGCGTGCGCAAGATCGACCAGGGCGGCCATCACCTCTTCATCAATTCGGTTCTTCGAATAGTCGAGCAGGATGCCCGCGCCGCTCGCTGAAAAGCGCCGGAAGCGGTTTGGGTCTTCCGCAAACATCAGCCGCATGGGCTGATCTTCGATCTGCTTGCGCAGCTTGCCCAGCATCGCGAACCCGGCCTTGCGCCCCGTCTTTGCCATTTTGCGAATTCCCCGTATGTCGATTAGCGCGGCGGTAGATCGCCGTTCGCCCAGGCCGCCCGTGTCTCGGCAGCAAAATCCGTGAGCCGTCCGGCCTCGATTGCGGCGCGTGTCCCGGCAGTCAGCTCTTGATAATAGGCCAGGTTGATCTGCGATAGCACCATGGCGCCCAAAATCTCTTCAGTCTTAACGAGATGGTGCAGATAAGCCCGGCTCCAGCGCCGGCAATTGGGATTGGGCGAAGCCTCGTCGAGCGGACGCGGATCATCCTTATGCCGGGCATTTTTGAGATTGATGACGCCAAAGCGCGTATAGGCGTGGCCGTGGCGGCCAGCGCGTGTCGGATGCACGCAATCGAACATATCGACGCCGCGCTCGATACCGCCCAAAATGTCATCGGGCTTGCCGACGCCCATCAGATAGCGCGGACGATCCTCCGGCAGCTCGGGCGTTATCTCGCCCAGAACGCGGAACATCACATCCTGCGGTTCGCCCACCGCGAGGCCGCCCACGGCATAGCCATCAAAGCCAATGGACTTCAGCCCCGCTACGGAGCGGCTGCGCAGTTCAGCGTCGTCGCCGCCCTGCACAATGCCGAACAGCGCACGATTGGCCTGATTGTTGAACGCAGTCTTGGATCGATCGGCCCAGCGCAGCGACAGTTCCATTGCCCGCTCCATCTCCTTGCGCTCAGCCGGAAGGCCGATGCACTCGTCGAGCTGCATTATTATGTCGCTGTCGAGCAAGGTCTGGATTTCGATGGAGCGCTCGGGCGTCAGCTCATGGCTCGACCCATCGATATGGGATTTGAAGGTCACGCCCTTCTCGGTGAGCTTCCTGAGCTTGGCCAGCGACATGACCTGAAAGCCGCCGCTATCGGTCAGGATCGGGCGCTGCCAATCCATGAAGTCATGGAGGCCCCCAAGCGCTGCAACGCGTTCGGCACCGGGCCGAAGCATCAGGTGGTAGGTATTGCCGAGCAGGATATCGGCCCCGGTTTCGCGCACCTGTTCGGGATACATGGCCTTGACCGTGCCCACCGTACCGACAGGCATGAAGGCGGGCGTGTTGATCTCGCCGCGCGGCGTATCGATCCGTCCGCGCCTTGCCATGCCGTCAGTGGCCGAAAGGGTGAAGGTGACTTGTTTTGTCTGCTCGTTCATGGCGCGGGTTCTAGCCCGTCCTGCCGCAGGAAGGAAGTGGCCGGGGCGATGGCCTGCTATTCGTCGTCATCAGGGTGCGGCGCCCGGTGCAGCAGCGAGGAATCCCCATAGGAATAAAAGCGGTAACCTTCGCCGATGGCATGGGCATAGGCCGCCTTCATCAGGTCCATGCCCGAAAATGCGCTCACCAGCATGAACAGCGTCGATTTGGGCAGGTGGAAATTGGTCATCAGCACATCGACGGTCCGGAAATGAAAGCCGGGTGTGATGAAAATATCGGTGTCGCCCACAAAGGGCTGCAGCGTGCCGGTCGCGCGCGAAGCCGTCTCCAGAAGCCGCAGGCTGGTTGTGCCGACCGCCACAACACGCCCGCCGGCCGTACGTGCGGCGAGAATGCGCTCGACAGTGGCCTGTTCGATCTCGCCCCATTCGGAATGCATGACGTGATCGTCGGTGTCCTCGGCCTTCATCGGCAAGAAGGTCCCTGCCCCGACATGCAGCGTCACCCGCTCGATGCTGACGCCCATGTCTGAAATCTGCTGCAGCAGTTTCTCTGTGAAATGCAGGCCCGCCGTCGGCGCGGCCACTGCCCCGTCCTCGGCGGCATAGACGGTCTGGTAGTCCGTCTTGTCCCGTTCCTCGATCTCGCGTTTGGCGCCGATATAGGGCGGTAGCGGCATGGCGCCATGCGATTTGATCGCCTCGTCCAGCGCCGCGCCGCCGAGCTCGAATTCCAGCGTGACTTCGCCGGTGTCGCCCTTACCTGAAACGCGAGCGATCAGCGCGTCAGCCTGCCCATTGCCCAGTTCCAAGCGATCCAGCAGCGCCAACTTCTTGGCCGGACGGGCGAAGGCGCGCCAGGTGTGGGCGTCGACGCGCTTGTGCAAGTTGAACGACACATTGGCACGAATGTCGCCGCGCACGCGGGTACCACGGAGTTCAGCCGGTAACACGCGCGTGTCATTGACCACCAGCACATCGCCCGGTCGCAGCAGCTTCAGGAGATCTGGAATGTGATGGTCGATTAGCGGCTCGCCGGGCCGCACAACGAGCAGGCGCGCGCTGTCGCGCGGCTCAGCCGGATGCAGGGCAATGAGGTTTTCGGGCAGGTCGAAGTCGAAATCGGAAACGCGCATGGCGGGTCGTTAGCACGCGCCGCTGGAGCGGAAAATAGCCTCGTCGCCTTTAGTCGGCGCCGCAGCGAATGTCATGGCTGGCTTCGCCGATCAGCACATGGCCGGTCAGTGGCCAGTCGGCATCATCATCGCGTACGAGGCGAATGCTGACGAGAATGGCTTCGAAATTGGGATCGACGAAATCGACTTTCACGCCGTCGCTGTCGCTAAAAGCCTGCCCGACGACAAAGGGCGTGCCCTCGCCGCGTTCCGGGCCGGTTGAAAAGGCCGCGCCATCGACTTCGACATAGGCGCCGATCACCTGCAGGACCGGCAGGCGTCCAGCAGCGATTTCGACGGTCACGCCGTCGCCCTCGCACCAGATACCGCCGCTGGCCACCGCGGGGGCGGCCAGCGCAATGCTGGCTGAAAAAGCCAGCAGGATCGCTTTAGGCTGCAATATCAGCTGCAACTTTGACCGAAAGCATCTTGTCGGGATTGATCACTGGCTCGCCGCGCTTGATCTTGTCGACATTGTCCATGCCTTCGATGACCTGACCCCAGACAGTGTACTGCTTGTTGAGGAAGGGCGCGTCGGTGAAGCAGATGAAGAACTGCGAATTGGCTGAGTCCGGGCTCTGGGCGCGAGCCATCGAGGCCGTGCCGCGCACATGTGGCTCGGCGTTGAATTCCTGCTTCAGGTCCGGATATTTCGAACCGCCGGTGCCGCGACCCTGCGGGCAACCGGTCTGGGCCATGAAACCCTCGATCACGCGATGGAAGACGATGCCGTCATAAAAGCCTTCGCGTGCCAGCTTCTTGATGTGCTCGACATGGTTCGGCGCCAGGTCAGGGCGCATGGCGATAACGACATTGCCTTGGGTGGTTTCGATGACGAGGGTGTTTTCCGGATCGGCGTAGTCTGCCATGTCTATCAACTTTCGTTTTGGAAGGTGGCCCGCATGTAAGGCCATTGCAATTCAGGTGCAACTCCCGCTGCCGTAACAATGCTGCCGCCACCCCGCCAAAGCCGGAATGGCAGCACAGGCAGGCCGGATGCGCGCTACTTATATTCGATCTTCGCCGAGATGATCTTGTCAGGATTGGCGACGGCGCCATTGCGCGACTGTGGCCCCTTTTCAAGCGCATCGACAGCTTCCATGCCGGACACGACCTTGCCGAAAATGGTATAGTCGCCATCAAGGAAGCTGGCATCGGCATAGGTGATGAAGAACTGCGAATTGGCAGAATTCGGGTTTTGCGACCGCGCCATGCCCAGAATGCCGCGCTGAAAACTCAGCTCGGAGGTGAATTCCGCCGGCAGGTCTGGGAGTGATGAAGCGCCGGTCCCCGCCATTTGCAGGTTATAGCTGGCGTCGCTGGAGTCGCCGTTCTGCACGTCCCCGGTCTGGGCCATGAAGCCGTCGATCACGCGGTGGAAAACCACGTTGTCGTATTCACCCTGCTCGGCAAGGGTAATGATGCGCTCCACATGTTTGGGCGCAATTTCGGGCAGCAGCTCAATGTCCACCACGCCATCTTCCAGCGTCAGGATCAGATGCGGCACATTGCCGGAATCGGGCGTGGCAGCAATTTCAGGCTTGCTTTCAACCTGCGGCGGACGCGTCTGAAAATAGATCAGAGCAGCAATGGCGATAAGGGCAGCGACAGCCAGGCCGACAAGCAGGCGGCGATTGGAGAGATTCATCGGGGTTTGATAGCCTTGAGCACGATTGGCGGGACGAAGGCAGAGATGTCTCCGCCCATTTCTGCGATCTGCCGCACCAATGTGGCCGAGATATGCCGGACCGGTGGGCTGGAAGGCAGGAACACGGTCTGCAGATCCGGCGCCATTTGCGCGTTCATGCCCACCATTTGCATTTCATAATTGTAGTCGGTGGTGTCGCGCAGGCCACGAATGATCAGCTTGGCGCCGTTTTCACGGGCCGCATTGACCATCAGGCCGGAGAAATCGACGATGCGAAACTCTGTATCGGTGCGCTTGCCTATGGCGGGAAGCACCTGTTCGAGGATCGCGATCCGGTCCTCATGGGTAAAAAGCGGGTTCTTCTTGGTGGCGCTGATGCCGACGGCGACGACCAGAATGTCCACCAGCTTGCAGGCTCGCTCGATCACATCGAGATGGCCGTTGGTCAAAGGATCGAAAGAACCGGGATAAAACCCAACCAAACCAGACATGCGCCCCTCCCGTTATTGCATTGGTTTTTGTCACGCGCGCCGCAATGAGGCAAGAGTCACGGCCCCAAGGCAAACGAGAATGATGCCACCAATCAGGAAGGCCGCGGCCGTGCCCCATTGGCTGGCAATGAAGCTGCCAATCAACGGCGCCGAAAGCATGGATGTGACGATGACGGCCTCGCCTGCTGCGAACACGCGCGCGATGCGGTCCGGTGGCGCTTCGTTCTGCACGATGGTCCGGTAAGGCACCAGCATGAAGGCTGTCGATCCGCCCATAAAACACAGCACCAGAAGAAAGGCCCAGACCGGCATCGGCCAGCCCGTGAGCGCAGCGGCGGCGACCAGCGCGGTCGTTGCTCCGGAGATGACTGCAGCCAGCGCCATGGTCAGCACGGGCTTCTTTGCCGCCATCTGTCCGGCCAAAAGGGCGCCGGCGAGGCCGCCAAGACCGGAAGCCGCGATGGAAAGTCCGAAGATAGTGGCGTCGAATCCAAAATCGTCCGCCAGCAGCGCAATCAACGCGTCATAGAGAAAGAACGCGAAATAGGCGCAGGACGAGAAGATAAGGGCAATCATGAGCTGCCGGCTGCGACCAAATTCGGCAATGCCCTTGAGCGATTCCGTGAAGAATTTGCCTTTCGCCACATCTTCTGCGCCACTGCGAGGCACAACCACTGTCGCCGCGATCAGCATCGCCAGCAAAGACAGGCCAGCATTGAGCAGGAAAACATGCTGCGGCTGCCAAACGGCCAGAAGCAAACCGCCAATCGCAGGACCGGCAATCTTGGACGTCTGATTGATGGCCTGGTGTACGCCGTTGGCGTGCCCGCGCAGTGCCTCGGGGGTAGTGGCCTGAATTGCCGCCTGTCTCGCGGGGGTGAAGGCAGAATCGATGCATCCGCGCAGAAAAACCAGCGCCAGCAGCGCCAGGGTCTGGTCCACGAAGGCAAAGCCCAATGTGGCCAGCCCTCGCCCCAGATTGCTCACGACCAGCACAGTGCGGATTTGTGAGCGGTCCACCACCACGGCGACAAACGGCCCGACCAGCACATAGGGCAGGCTCAAAGCCAGCGCGAGAAGCGCCAATACGAACGGCCCTTCGCCCCAAGCGAAGACGATCAGGGCGATGACGGCCGCGTAGTCCAGCCAATCCGCAAAGTCCGCCGGGACGCTGGCCAATGCCAGACGCCTCGGAACAGCAAGGCGTAACAGGGCGCGGTAATTTGCGTCCTGGCTCGGGACTTCAGACATCGACCTTGAAGCCAAGTTCAATCTCGCTGGCGGGCTTGCCGCGCAGACCCCAGTTCTCGCGCGGCACCTCGATGAGAATGACCTTGATATCGGTCGGCGCGAGACCGAAGGGCGCCAATTCTTCGACCATCGCCGCATAAAGCCGGCGCTTGGCCTCGATGCTTCGCCCGGTGAAAAGCGTGATTTCGATGATCGAGTAATGCGGACCGCATCCTCTCGACACGATCATCGCCTCGGCGTCAAACTCGGTGAGCCGAACGCTTCGATCCTCTTCCGGAATGAGTATCCCTCGGACAAGTGCCCGCTGCACCGCCTCGATGAACTCGCCACGTCGCGCGCCAAGCCAACCCTTGCGGGTTGCGATACTGGTTGAAGGCATTGAAGAATTCTCCTGACGTCTTTCGTGAGATGACTAACGAGGCCGTCACGCCCGTTTCTGAAGAGCCAGCCACACGCCGCCAAACATCAGGATGACGCCAGAAAGCCGCGAGACCAGCCGCACGCGGGCAGCACTCAGCAGGCCCCGTGCGCGCCCTGCCACCAATGCGTAGATGGCGTCCGTCGAACCGGCCACCAGCATGAAGAAGAGGCCGAGTACCATGACCTGAGGGAAAGTGGGCTGGCTGACATCGACGAATTGCGGCAGGAAAGCACCAAGGAAAATCAACGCCTTGGGATTGGAGAGAATCACGAGGAAGCCCTCGAGCGCGATGCGCAGATTGGACTTGCCGCGTTCGGCTTGTACGGCACCGAGATCCCCGTCGCTGCGCAGCATCTTGAAGCCCAACCAAACGAGATAGGCGGCGCCGATCAGCTTGATCCAGTCAAAGGCCGCGCCCATGAAGGCCACCAAAGCCTGCATTCCAAGGGCGACAACCAGCGTCATCACCAGGAAACCCGCCTGCGTGCCTGCCACGATCGCCAGGCCCGCCCCGGTGCCGCGCGCCAGCGAATTGGCCACGATGACCGTAACGGTGGGGCCAGGCACGATGGCCAGCAGAAAGCAGGCGCCCAGGTAAGGGATGAGAATTGTCAGATCGAACATGGCTGGTCTCCGCGCATGACGAGAGGAAGCCATTGCCGCGCAGAAATGACAAGGGGCGCCGAAGCGCCCCTGCCTCTATTCACTGGTCGGCGTATCGCCGCCATCATCCGGCGTAACAGGTTCGGCGCCGCCGTCCATCTCGCCGGCTTCGTCACCCTCGGGCTCGCTGATTCGCTCGACAGAGACCACCTTCTCGTCCTCAGCCGTATCGAACACGATGACACCCTGCGAACTGCGCGAGACGATGCGGATCGGCTTGTCGCCGCCCACGGGCAGACGAATGGTCTGGCCACCATCGCTGATCAGCATGATCTGGTCATCATCCTCCACGGGGAAGCAGGCGACCAGATTGCCATTGCGCTTGTTGACTGCCATGGCAACGATGCCCTTACCGCCACGCCCGGTGATCCGGTATTCGTGGCTGGAGGTCCGCTTGCCATAGCCGTTCTCGGAGATAGCAAGGATGAACTGCTCGCTGGCGCTCATGGCGGCATAGAGCTCGGGGCTCAGAGCACCCGCCACCACATCAGCCTCATCGGTGCTGACTTCCTCGCTCTCGACTTCGCCACGCACCGCGCGGCTCATCTTGAGATAGGCAGCACGCTGTTCGGCATCGGCGTCGGAATGGTTGATGATGGCCATGGAAATGACCTTGTCACCATTGGCCAGCTGAATGCCGCGCACGCCCATGGAATCGCGACCCTTGAACAGGCGGACATCGTCCACGCGGAAGCGGATCGCCTGGCCCAGCGCCGTTGTCAGCAGGAGGTCATTGTTGACCGTGCAGGTATCGACGCCCACGATCTCGTCGCCCTCGTCGAGCTTCATGGCGATCTTGCCGTTCTGGCGCACCTCCACAAAGTCAGCCAGCGAATTGCGGCGCACAGTGCCGCGTGTCGTGGCGAACATGATGTCGAGATTGCCCCAGCTTGCCTCGTCCTCGGGCAAGGGCATGATAGAGGTGATACGCTCGCCCTGCTCGAGCGGCAGGATATTGATCAGCGCCTTGCCGCGCGCATTGGCAGCGGCAAGCGGCAGACGCCACACCTTGAGCTTGTAGGCAATGCCACGACTGGTGAAGAACAGCACCGGCGTATGGGTATTGGCCACGAAGAGCCGCGCGACAAAATCCTCCTCGCGGGTGGCCATGCCCGAGCGGCCCTTGCCGCCGCGATTCTGCGCCCGATAGGTGGAAAGCGGCACGCGCTTGATGTAGCCGCCATGGCTGACCGTCACCACCATGTCCTCGCGGGCGATCAGGTCTTCGTCTTCAAAGTCCGCCGCATGATCAGAAATATCGGTGCGGCGGGCGGTGCCGAACTGGTCGCGGATGGCGATCAGTTCATCGCGGATGATGGTCCGCACGCGTTCGCGCGAGCGCAGAATGTCGAGGTAATCCTCGATCTCGGCGCCGAGCCCGTTGAGTTCATCACCGATTTCATCACGTCCAAGCGCGGTGAGGCGTGCCAGCCGCAGCTCGAGAATGGCGCGGGCCTGCTCTTCGGAAAGATTGAACGTGCCGTCTTCGTTGATGCGGTGACGCGGATCGTCGATCAGCTTGATCAGCGGCGCCACATCGGCAGCCGGCCAGCGGCGCGTCATCAGCTGTTCGCGGGCCGTCGCCGGATCGGGCGCGGTGCGAATGAGGGCGATGACTTCATCGATATTGGCGACAGCGACAGCCAGGCCAACCAGCACATGGGCGCGATCACGCGCCTTGTTGAGCAGGAAGCGGGCGCGTCGGGTGACCACCTCTTCGCGGAAGTCGATAAACGCATCCAGGATCTGGCGCAGGTTCATCAGTTCCGGCTTGCCGCCATTGAGCGCAACGAAGTTGCAGCCAAACGAGCTCTGCAGCGGCGTGAAGCGATAGAGCTGGTTCAGCACCACGTCCGGCAGCGCATCGCGCTTGATCTCGACCACGACGCGCATACCGTTGCGGTCGGATTCATCGCGCAGGTCGGCAATGCCCTCGATGCGCTTGTCACGCACCAGTTCGGCAATCTTTTCCACCATCGAGGCCTTGTTCACCTGATAGGGAATTTCGGTGATGATGAGCGCCTCACGCTCCTTGCGCACTTCCTCGACCGCGACACGGCCGCGCATGATGATCGAGCCACGGCCCGTCTCATAGGCCTGCCGAATGCCGGCGCGACCCAGGATGATGCCTGCGGTCGGGAAATCCGGCCCCGGCAGCACTTCGAGCAGTTCGTCGATGGTCGCGTTGGGATTGTCGAGCACCAGCAAAGCGGCGTTGATCGTCTCGCTCAGATTATGCGTCGGAATATTGGTGGCCATGCCCACGGCGATGCCGCCGCCGCCATTGACCAGCATGTTGGGGAATCGCGCCGGCAGGACCGAGGGTTCGCTTTCCGAGCCGTCATAATTGGCGCGGAAATCCACCGTGTCCTTGTCGAGGTCATCGAGCAGGGAATTGGTGATGCGCTGCATCCGCACTTCGGTGTAACGCATGGCGGCGGGCATATCGCCGTCGACCGAGCCGAAATTGCCCTGCCCTTCCACCAGCATTTCGCCCATGGAGAATTGTTGGGCCATGCGCACCAGCGCCATATAGACGGCGCCATCGCCATGCGGGTGATATTTACCGATAACGTCGCCCACCACGCGGGCCGATTTGCGGAATGGCTTGTTATATTCGTAGCCATTCTCGTTCATCGAAAACAGAATGCGCCGATGCACGGGCTTGAGGCCGTCGCGCACGTCGGGCAGCGCACGGCTGACGATCACGCTCATAGCGTAATCGAGGTAGCTCTTGCGCATTTCGTCGGTGATGTAGATCGGAGCGATGGCGGAGCCTGGCGGATCGCCGCTCACATCTTCTGGCGTATCGGTCACGGGGTGATTCTGTGTTGGTTCCAGTTACCCCGGATAGATAGGTGATTCCGCCCGCCAATGCCAATTTTCGGGACGTTTGAGCTGTGGAGAGCGGCCTGTGCGGCAAAAGAAGGGGCCGGTCCAAGCCGGCCCCTTCCATTCATAGCCTCGCCACCATCAATCGGGCAGCGCATAGGCGAGCAGATAACCATTGAGGTTGTCATAGATGCCGGTCGGTCCAGAGGCCGCGATGACGATGAACTGCTTGCCCGAGGGGCTCACATAGCTCATCGGCGTGGCCGAGGCGCCATTGGGCATCTTGTGGGTCCACAATTCCTCGCCGGTCCGCATGTCGACAGCGCGGATATAGCCGTCCTGCGAGCCTGCAAAGACCACGACGCCAGTCTTGGTGACAAGCGTGCCGCCGGTCATCGGCGCGCCGAGTTGCCAGGTCAGGCCCGACTTGATGCCGAACGGGCCGGAATTGGCTGCGGTGCCGATGGGGCGGCTCCAGAGCACCTCATAGGTCTCAAGATCAACTGCTGTCAGCATACCATAGGGCGGACGCAGGCATGGCACCTTGAGTGGCGACATGAAGGGCTCATTGGTCACCGCAAAGGGCGTGCCCATCTGCGGTGCACCCAGCGCCATCGACACTGTGAAATTGCCCTCGCTATCCGCAGCGTCCCAGCCGCGACGGTCAGCTTCTTCGCGGGGAATGAGCTGTACGCGGTTGGGCATACGGGTCCAGTTGGCGATCATGATCTTCTCGTCCTGGTGGACCGAGACGCCGCCCCAGTTGATGCCGCCGATATAGCCGGGGAATTGCAGGCTGCCGCCAACGGAAGGCGGCGTGAACTGCCCTTCATAGCGGAGGCGCTGGAATTCGATGCGGCACAGCATCTGGTCGATCGGGGTAATGCCCCACATGTCAGCTTCGGTCAGGTCTGCACCCGTGAAGGCTGGCATATTGGTGGGGTATGGCTGGGTTTCTGCGGTGAAGTCGCCCTCTGCAGCGCCCTGCGGCACAGGCCGCTCCTCGATGGGGTCGATGGCCTCGCCCGTCACGCGGTTGAAGGTGAAAACCTGACCGCGCTTGGTGCCCTGAAGCAGGGCCGGGATGACTTCGCCATTTGGGCCGGGAAGATCGACAAGCGCCGGCTGGGTGCCAACGTCATAGTCCCAAATGTCGTGATTTACGGTGCGGAAGTGCCAGCGGACATCGCCGGTGGCCGAATCCAGTGCCACAACCGAGGAGGTGTATTCCTCGAAATTTTCGCTGCGGTGGGCGCCCCAATAGTCCGGGGTGGCATTGCCGGTGGTGACGAAGACGAGGCCATTTTCATCATCGGCACTGAACAGGCCCCAGGCATTGGGGCTGCCGCGTTCGTAGATTTCGCCTTCCGGCGGACGGCCATGATAGCCGGGATTACCCGGATCGAAGGCCCAGACGAACTCTCCGGTGACCGCATCAAAAGCACGGACGACGCCCGAGGGCTCGCCCACTTCCTGGCCATCCGAAATCCAGCCGCCGATCACGGCGACGCCATTGGTCACGGTCGGACCGGAAGTCGAAAGCACAAAGCCTTTCTTGACCTCGCCCATATCGGTGAGGAGATCGACAAAGCCGTCTTCGCCGAAGGTCGTGCAGAGTTCACCCGAAACAGCATCGACAGCGAAAAGCCGGGCATCGACCGTTGCCGCCAGAATACGCGTCTGGCATTGCTCGACCGGCTGCGATGCCTCGTAATAGGAAACGCTGCGGCACTTCTTCGACATCACGCCCGACAGGTCCGAGCCGGGGTCAAAACGCCAGCGCTGCTCGCCGTTTTCGGCGTCGAGGGCGAAGATCAGGTTGTTATTGGTGCAGCCATAGAGCGTGTCGCCAACCTGGATCGGCGCAGCAGTGATGCCATTGTACATGGTGACATCAATCGGGAAGTCGACCTGCCAAGCCAGTTCTAGGTTCTTGGCATTTTCCGGCGTGATTTGGTCAAAGGGCGCGAACTTTGCGCCATTGGCCGCGCCGCTGGCATAGCGCCATTCACCTGCTGGAGCCGGCACACCGGGAATTCGCACGCTTGCGGGGGCTGCTATCTCCGTAGCGGATTGATCTACAGCGGGTGCACCAGCGGGGCCAGTCGTGGTGACGGGTTCGCTCTGGCCCTCTTCAACCACCACGGGCGGGGAAACGTCCGGCGTGGTCGGCAGCGTATTCTGCTGCGGCGCGCCTTCCTGAACGGAGGGAGAAACAGTCGTGTCCTGCGCATTCGCTAATATGGGCAGCGCAATGACTGAGGCCGCCAGAATAGCGGAAATGGATTTGAAATTTTTCATGGTGTTTACGCCGCCCTACGCATCGGCGCGCCCTCAAGCGGGCGCCAGTTGAACGGAAGGGCCATATAGAGACCGATGACAAAGGGACCGACGAGGCGTGGCATCAGCGACCAGCCATCGAAGCCGACTTCCCAAATCGCCCAGACAAGCGTCCAGGCGAGCATGGCGGCAAAAATCCAGACGCCGAGCATCTTGCCGGTAAACAGGAACCAGGCGCTTGCAAGGCAGGCTATGCCGGTAATGACGTAATAGAAGGAGCCGCCCAAGGCGACGAGTTGAACGCCTCCAAGTGTCAACACCACACCGATCAGGGCAATCAGCACGGCGAGGATGCGTGGAGCGAGCAGGCGCATGGGCGCGCCCGCTGCGGGACTGGACATTGTATGCCTCCAAAATGACCTCACACATCTGTCTGCGACTTGGCCCGGCCTTATTGGCTTGTTATGGGCGTGTGCAGCAGATGGACCGCCGCAATGGCAGCTGCGACAAGTGGACACCCGTGTCCACTTACAGTCAAGAGGGATGCATGAATGGCCCGAGCACTGCGCCAGGACGCCGCCGAACGGCGGGAAGCTATTCTGGCCGCGGCGGAAATTGCCTTCGCGGAAAAGGGCTTCAATGTCCCGCTCGAGGAAGTCTGTACCGCTGCCGGTGTTGGGCGCGCGACGCTTTACCGGAATTTCGAGAATCGGCTCGCCCTGGTCCATGCGATCATGAGCAACAATTTGGACAAGCTGGATCGGCTGGTGTTGGAAGTCGGTGAGCGGCCCAATGCGCTCGCCGCCTATCTCGCCGAAGTACTCGACCAACAGGTGAAAACCGGTGGGCTGGTCTATCTCATCGGCCGGGATGTTCAGCTCGACCAGAACCTCACCAGCCGCTTCAAAGCTCATCTTGCGCAACTGCTTGATCAGGCCAAGGCGGCAGACCTGGTTCGCAGCGACGTCACTGCTGACACAGTCGCAATTGCAGTTCGCATGATGTGGGGCGGCCTCGATGGCCTGAGTTTTGCGGACCGCAAACGGTCAGCTCCGACCGTTTACAATCTGTGCCTTGCCGCGATCGGCTTGCGCCAGGTGTCAGGCAGCGTCGAACAGCGAGCGTGACCTGGAAATATCAGGAAAGCTGTCATTCGCCCATTCGATGAGATGCCCGAACGGCACGATCAGCGACTGGCCGAGCTCAGTCAGCCGATACTCGACTGAAGGCGGTTTGGTGTCGAACACCTGACGCGCAACCAGCCCGTCGCGCTGCAAGTCACGCAGGGTCTGGGTCAGCATTTTCTGCGAGATATCAGGCACTTCCCGGTGCAACTGGTTGAACCGCTTGGGGCCGGAAGCCAGCGTCATCACCAGCAACATGCTCCATTTGTCACCGATCTTGTCGAGCACATCGCGCACCGGGCATGGGCCGGGCCGCCCGGCTGCCGCGTTCCAGCGCTCGATATAGACGCTGGCCGTCTGCTGTGCCTGCTGCATGGTACTTACCTCAAGGTAACGTGTGGCCGAAAAAGTGCCTCCTTTTCAGTCACGCCATAGTGGACTAGATAGCACTCACTTTTCGATACTTACTCTCTGACGTGCAGCACATGCAAGCCAGAGCGTCGAAAACCGCAGTTCATCTTATGGAGAGTGTCATGAGCAAATTCGCAAACTCGCCCCTTCTCGTCACCGGCGCCTCAGGCCATCTCGGGCGCATGGCGGTCGAGGAATTACTGGCGCGTGGCGCTACCAAAATCATTGCCGGCACGCGGGACCCGTCCAAGCTGGCTGACCTTGCCGCCAGGGGCGTCGACGTCCGCAAGGTTGATTTCGACGACGCCGCCAGCCTCAAGGCCGCCTTTGCTGGCGTTGAGCGCCTGTTGATCGTTTCGACGGATGGCGTTGGCACCCGCATCGTCCAGCAGACTGCCGCCATTGAGGCCGCCCATACCGCCGGCGTGAAGCATATCGTCTATACCTCCGCCCCTGCCGCCAGGCCCAATGCCGATGCCGGACTGGGTGGCGAGCATTACTGGACTGAGATTGCGCTGGCCAATTCCGGCGTGGACTTCACAATCCTCCGCAATCACATGTATGCCGAAAACAACCTTATGGATGGGCCGGGAGCTGTTGCCAGCGGTCAGCTCTTCGGTCTGATTGGTGATCGCGGCACCAGCTATGTTGCTCGCGCCGACGCTGCCCGCGCCGCCGCAGGCGCCCTGCTCTCGGCGGAAGGCAAGTCCATTGAGGACGTCACCGGCCCTGCCCCGGTCACCAATATCGAGCGCGCCGCGCTCTTTGCTGCGATTTCGGGCAAACCGGTCAATGTCATTGCCGTCGAACCGTCCCAGTTGAAGGCGGGCATGGTGGCCGCCGGCATTCCAGAAGGCTTTGCCGAAGCCCTGCTTGCCTTCCAGCGCGATGCCGTCTCCGGGCATCATGGCGTTGTGACCGACACTGTCGAGCGCTACTCGGGTCGCAAGCCGCAGTCTCTGAAAGATTTCCTTGCCGCGAACAAGGCGCCGCTACAAGGCTGAGCCCGCAATCATCGAAGGGTCCGCGCGTTTGGTGCGGGCCCATTGCTCTCCCGCTTCCCGTTTCTTCGCCGCGCGACGCTCGCAATCGCTGGACGGCAGCACGGCGGACCCTTAGAAATCGGACCGGTTGAGCCGAATGAGGGAGTCGGGTTCTGGTGTTTTCTGGTTCTTTTGCGAGGCGCGCACTCGACCGCGTCACCCATAAACGCTCTATCGGTTTCGGCCTCGAATATATTGGTCTGACGACGCTGCGTTTTCCGCGACTTATGGCCCTGGCGATCCTGGTTTTTTCCATTCTCGCCTTCTCGCAAATCCCCAAGGCCAATGTGGATGGTGACCTGCTGCGCGTATACGCGCATTCGGGTCAGTATTACGACGCCTACGAACACCTGTCTGAAACGTTCGGCACCTTTGAGAATGACATTTACGTCCTCGTCAATTCACCGCGCCTGGTGGACCCGGACGTCCTTGAAGACATTCGCAGCCTCGCCTTCGACCTTGAGCTAAATGACTATGCCGTGGGCACGATGTCGCCCTTTACGCTGCGCAAGCCAACGCCCGCCGGTGGCTCGGAACCTGCCGTGCCGGAAGGCATGTTGACGGCCGATGAAGTGGCGATGGCTCTGTCGGATCTGCAGCAGAACGATCCGATGATGCGCAATCTGATCACGCCAGACCTCACCGGCGTGGTGCTGATCATGTTCCCGAACCAGGAAAAGGTGAAAGCAGACGGCATCAAGGCGATGATCGCGAACCTTCGCGAGACCATTGACTATTACCAGAGCGAAGATCTCAGCATCGAGCTGACCGGTCCGCCGATCTGGACCTCGGAAATGCTCAATGCCGCCGTGGACGATCAGATCAAGTTCACGGTCTGGGGCTTTGGGCTCGGCGCGCTGATCGCGCTCGTTGCGCTGCGTTCCTTCTTCGGCGCCATCATCGTCGCCGCGACCCCTTTCCTTGCGGTCATGTGGTCGATGGGCATGATCCTGCTGTTTTTCGGGTCATTCTCCTTCCTCACCATCATTGTCACCACGCTGGTGTTGGTGATTTCCTTCGCCGAATCCATGTTCTTCGTCTTCAACTGGCTGGCCTTCTGGCGCGATGGCATGGAGCCAAACAAAGCGGTGGACGCCACGGTGAAGCTGGTCGGTCCTGCCGCCGCTTTGACCATGCTCACCACCTTTGTCAGCTTCGCCTCGCTGTCGCTGACACCTGGCCAGGGCATTCGCGAATTCTCCATGGCCGGTGCATTGGGCACATTTTTGCTGTTTGTGTGCCTGATGACCTTCCTGCCGCTGCTGCTCAAGCTCTCGGTGCGGATGGGCTTTCGCGCGCCGCCAAAGACCAGCGTGGTGCTGACCGCGCCCCTGCCCTTTGCCTGGTTCATGGCCAGCCGTTTCGGGCGGCCCATCTCGGTGATCGCCATTGTCGTCACCATCCTGCTGCTTATCCCCTATGTGCTGATCCAGCCGCGGTTTTCCTTCGAAGATTTTGTGGCCAAGGATTCCACCGCGCTCTCGGCAGCCGCCGATATCGATGACGGCGTAGGCGGCGTTGCCCCGCTCTATATTCGCGTGCCTTTGGTGGAAATGGACCCCAATCTGGGCCAGCAGGATTACGAAAAAATCCGCACCGTGCACCAGATCGTCGAAAAGCATCTGGGTGAGAACAAGGTCATCTCCGCGGCCAGCATGACCAATTACACCGATAGCGGTTTCACCCGCGAAGACGTATTCAACGCCGTCGGCCCCTTTATGAAACGCCGCTTCATCACCGATGATGGCTCACAGGGGCTGGTGACCGGGTTCATGCCCACCATCATCGATTCCGACGTGCTGAAAAAACTGGTCGATGACCTGCAATCGGAGATGCAGGCGGCGGGTATTCCGGACGCTGAAATCGGCGGGTTCCGTATTCTCACCACCTTCGCCACCGATGACATCGTGCGCGGATTGCAGCTCGACCTGACCCTGTCGGTCATCGTCAATCTGGGGCTGATCGGCTTTGCATTCCAGTCCTTCCGCGTGGCGCTGGCTTCGGCCATTCCCAACTTGTTTCCGGTGCTGGGAACTGAGGCATGGCTCTACTTCTCGGGCTCAGGCCTCCAGCTCACCACCGTCATCGCGCTCACGATTGCCTTCGGTATAGCTGTGGATGACACGGTGCACTTCCTCTCGCACTACCTCCATTCACGACGACATGACGGCATGTCCCACATGGATGCGGTCAAGCACACGCTGCATCGCATCGGTGGCGCCATTATCGCGACCACGATCATCCTCTGCGCTGGTGTCATCATCGTCACCTTCTCCGAGCTGCCGCAGGTCGCCCTTTTCGGCACGCTGTTCGTATCGACGCTGGCCTTTGCGGTGATCGGGGACCTGTTCATTCTCCCGGCGCTGCTTGCTGCCGGTGGCAAGTTCTTCCAGCCGCTGGGCAAGATCAGCGTGCGCATGGCCGACGAAGATCCGACGCCCGACGATCCGAACGCCGACACCCACACCACGCGGGATAGTCCGCCGACCGATGTGGCTGACCCCAAGCCGACCTAGCGGATGGGACAGGCAGGCGGCGATCGGGGGCGCATAAAAATCTTGTCCTCTGCCGCCATCCGGCCTGTTCACTTTTCTAAAATGAGTGCCCAATTTGCGGACGAATTTGTTATCGACGATTCGCCGCACAGCCGGGGGACTGGCTTTTGATATCTGGAGGCATTGTGCCATGACCAATTTCGGACCTCTGACACGTGCCGTGGCACTGGCAGGTCTCGTGTTTTCGACCGGCCTCGCCGCTGCGCCCGCCATCGCGGCGCCGGCTGACGTGGCCTTGCTGAAATCGTATATCGGCGAGTGGCGCGGCCGCGGTACACTGACCGGGGCCAATTCGGAAACCGTCGTGTGCCGCCTGTCGCTCACACAGGGCAATCAGGACAAGATCAATTACAATGGCCGCTGCACGCTGGCGGGCACCAACCTTTCTGTCGCCGGCACCATGGCCTATGTCGATGCCAACAAGCGCTTCGAAGCCGCGATGACATCGAACGCCAACTTTTCCGGCATTGCCGTTGGCCAGAAGCGCGGCAGCGGCCTCGTCTTCAATCTGCGCGAACGCAATAAGGATGAAGAGGGCAAGGACCTCAACGTCACGGCCCAGATCAGCCTTAGCAATGACGCCATCGGCGTGAGCTTCGACATCGTCTATGTCGAATCCGGCGACAGCCTTCGCGCCGAGGTTCCCTTCTCGCGCTAACCTCGTCCAGATCGTTTGAACAGCGGCGCCTTCGGGTGCCGCTGTTTTTTTTGCCGGCGACCTGCAAAGAAAACAATGTCTTAACAAGCAAAGGCTTAGTCTGGCATCGACTGATATGGAGCGTCTCTTGCTCACTTCTGCGGTGCATTCGTCTGAGCCTGGCGGCTTTCTGGATATCGTTCGCAAACGGACCAGCATGGCCGGGGCTGCCATGGTCGGGCTGGACGGACATGTCCTGAGCCAACAAGGCGCCCGACTGCCCGATTTGCCTCTGGAGCTTTTTGCCGCCAGTGGCCAGGTCGTGTCGGCTGCTGCCCATGGCGGTTTCCTGCTGGTTGCGCCCATCCCGACCATGAAAGAGGCAAAGCCCCTCTGGCTCGTGCTCTGGGACCATGCGCCCCGCGACACTGCACAAGGCTACATGCTGCTGGCGCGGGTGACCGAGCTGGCCTTCCAGGCCAGCATGGAGCGCCGTCGCGCGGCCGATCGTGCGCGGCTCCACCTCATGAATCTGGCCTCGGCCACCGCCCGCATTGGCATCTGGTCCTGTCTGCTGCCCAGTGAAAATCTGACCTGGACCGACGGGGTTTACGATATTTTTGAACTGCCGCGTGGCATCCCGATTACCCGCGAAATCACGCTTGGGCTCTATTTGCCGGATTCTGCGCGACAGATGCAGGAGCTGCGGGCCCGGGCCATCGCAACATTGGGCAGCTTCAATTTTGACGCCGAAATCAATACCGCAAAGGGCAATCGGCGATGGATGCGCATCACCGCGACAGTCGAAAGCATAAATAGTCAGGCCCGGTCCATCCTCGGCATCAAGCAGGATATTACCGACGAAAAACTCCAGGCCGAACGCACGCGTCGCCAGGCGGAGACCGATGCCCTCACGGGACTTGCCAATCGGGCGCTCTTCCAGGCGCGCCTTGACGATCTCCATGGCGCCAATTCCATCGCGGCCCTCATTCTGGTCGATCTGGACCGGTTCAAAGCGATCAATGACGAATTGGGTCATGTACAGGGTGATGCGTGTCTGGTGGAAGCTGGACGGCGCCTCAAGACATGCTGCCCGCCCGGCGCGCTGGTCGCAAGGATCGGCGGCGACGAGTTTGCTATCCTCACCGACCAGGGCGCCAATATTGACGAGGCGGCGCTTTCGGCCCGTATCGTTGAGGCCTTTGAGGCGCCATTCAACCTGGCGGGCCAATCTCGCCAGATCGGCGCATCGATTGGCATAGCACGGCGCGACACGCATGATGGCGACACGCTCTATCGCAATGCCGATCTTGCTCTTTATCAGGCCAAGTCCGCCGGTCGCGGCACCTGGCGCCAGTTCAACGCGGCCTGACAAAGCGAAAGGGCGGCCACTGGCCGCCCTCCCAAAATCCCTGCCCGCTCAGAACGGAATGTCGTCGTCCATCCCGCCAGGCTCAAAGGCCGGCGCATTGGCTTGTGGCCGACGCGCTCCGCCGCCATTGCCACCATTGTCGCGAACGCCACGGAAACCGGTATCGCCACCGCCGCCATAGCCGCCGCTATCACCCTGACCTTCGCCACGGCCGTCAAGCAGCACCATGGACGAATTGAAGTTCTGCAGCACGACCTCGGTGGAATATTTGTCGGCGCCCGACTGATCCTGCCATTTGCGGGTCTGGAGCTGGCCCTCGATATAAACCTTGCTGCCTTTTCGTAGATATTGCTCGGCGACGCGCGCCAGGCCTTCCGAAAAGATCACCACCCGATGCCATTCGGTCTTTTCACGCTGCTCGCCGCTATTGCGGTCCTTCCAGCGCTCCGATGTGGCCACCGACAGGTTCACCACCTTGCCGCCACTCGGCAGATTGCGCACTTCCGGGTCATTGCCCAGATTGCCCACCAGAATTACCTTGTTTACGCTGCCAGCCATGGCGCTTGTCCTTCCAATTCAGTCCCGGTCTGCCCGGTCGCGGGACGCTTTCTCTTGCAAAATAGGCCCGGAAGTCTGCCGCCCGGCACGCGGCCTTCCCAGCCCGATTGCCGCACAATAAAGAATTCCGGCCTCGACGACGTGACAATTAACAGGTTGTAAACCGCTTCTTTGTTCTTATTATGTTCACGTTCAGTGCGTCGCTGTCAAGCCGATGTCGTCCTGCTGACATCAACTGTCAGCAGGGCTGCTTGCGCGGTGGATGAGTGAGGCCTATCTCTGGGCCTTTGCAAGCCGTATTGAAATGATTGAAATCGCGCCCGCGATGGCGCCAGCATGGACGACCCGATGAACCAGCCTCCCAGCCAGACCCGCGAGATCATCGTTCGTGGCGCCCGCGAGCATAATCTCAAGGGCATCGATGTGCGGCTGCCCCGCGACAGCCTGATCGTGATGACGGGTCTTTCCGGGTCGGGCAAATCCTCACTGGCGTTCGACACTATCTATGCCGAAGGGCAGCGGCGCTACGTGGAATCCCTGTCCGCCTATGCGCGTCAGTTCCTCGAAATGATGCAGAAGCCGGATGTCGAGCACATCGAGGGACTCTCGCCCGCCATTTCCATCGAGCAGAAGACCACCAGCCGCAATCCGCGCTCGACTGTCGGCACGGTCACCGAGATCTACGATTATCTCCGCCTGCTCTATGCCCGCGTCGGCATTCCCTATTCGCCCACCACGGGCCTGCCCATCGAAAGCCAGACCGTCAGCCAGATGGTTGATCGCACGCTGGAATTGCCCGAAGGCGCCCGCCTTTATCTTCTGGCTCCGATTGCCCGTGGCCGCAAGGGCGAGTTCAAGAAGGAACTGGCCGACCTGATGCGCAAGGGCTTCCAGCGCGTCAAGATCGATGGCGAATATCACGAGATCGAGGATGCCCCTGCCCTCGACAAGAAGTTCAAACACGACATCGAGGTGGTGGTAGATCGCCTCGTCGTCTCGCGTGAAATTTCCGGCCGTCTCGCCGAGAGCTTTGAAACGGCGCTGAAGCTGGCCGATGGCATCGCGCTGGTCGAATTTGCCGACGAGAAGAATGAAGACGGCACGCCGCGCCAGATCACCTTCTCGGAGAAGTTCGCCTGCCCGGTTTCCGGCTTCACAATTGCCGAAATCGAGCCGCGCCTGTTCTCGTTCAACAATCCCTTCGGCGCCTGCCCGGTCTGCGACGGCCTTGGCACGGAACAGAAGATCGATCCTGATCAAGTCGTGCCTGACCACAGCCTGTCGCTGCGCGATGGGGCCATCCTGCCCTGGAGCAAGACCAGCGCACCCTATTATATCCAGACGCTGCAAGCGGTCGTGAAGCATTTCGGCGCTTCGACAGGCACGGCATGGAGCGAATTGCCTTTCGAGGTGCAGCACGCGGTGCTCTACGGCACGGACAAGACCCCGATCAATTTTGTCTATGACGATGGCCTGCGCCAGTACAAAACAACCAAGCCCTTCGAGGGTGTGATCGGCAATCTGGAACGCCGCTACCGGGAAACCGAAAGCGCCGGAATGCGCGAGGAAATCGAACGTTTCATGTCGGCCAAGCCCTGTCTTGCCTGTGGCGGCTATCGCCTCAAGCCGGAATCGCTAGCGGTCAAGATCGATGGCCTCCATGTCGGCCAGGTCACGGAAATGTCGATCCGCAAGGCGTCGCAGTGGTTTGTCGAACTCAGCGACAAGCTGACCGCGACCCAGAGCCAGATTGGCGAGCGCATCCTCAAGGAAATCCGCGCGCGGCTGAATTTCCTCAATGATGTTGGCCTCGACTACCTCACCATGGCGCGTAATTCCGGCACGCTGTCGGGTGGCGAAAGCCAGCGCATTCGCCTCGCCAGCCAGATCGGCTCGGGGCTGACCGGCGTGCTTTACGTGCTCGACGAGCCCTCCATTGGCCTGCATCAGCGCGACAATTCCCGCCTGCTCGAAACCCTCCGCCGCCTGCGCGATCTAGGGAACACCGTCATCGTCGTCGAGCATGACGAGGACGCCATTCTCACCGCCGACCACGTGCTCGATATTGGACCGGGCGCGGGCGTTCATGGCGGTCATATCGTGGCTGAAGGCAAGCCGCAGGACATTCTCGACCATCCGGATTCCCTCACCGGCAAATATCTCTCGGGCCGCATGGGCATTCCCGTGCCTGCCGAGCGCCGCAAGGGTAAGAAGGGCAAGACGCTGTCGATCAAGGGCGCGACGGGCAATAATCTCAAGAATGTATCGGTCGATGTTCCGCTTGGGCTTTTTGTCGCCATCACCGGGGTTTCCGGCGGCGGCAAGTCGACGCTGATGATCGACACCATGTATCAGGCCATTGCGCGCCGCCTCAATGGCGCACGCGTGGTCCCTGCCCCGCATGAAAGCCTCACCGGTCTCGAATTCCTCGACAAGGTCATCGATATCGACCAGTCGCCCATCGGGCGCACCCCGCGCTCCAATCCTGCTACCTATACCGGCGCTTTCACGCCCCTGCGCGAATGGTTTGCCGGCCTTCCGGAGGCGAAGACCCGCGGCTATGGCCCGGGCCGGTTCAGCCTCAACGTCAAGGGTGGGCGCTGTGAGAAGTGCCAGGGCGATGGCGTGTTAAAGATCGAAATGCACTTCCTGCCGGACGTTTACGTCACCTGCGACGTCTGCAAGGGCAAGCGTTACAACCGCGAGACGCTGGAGGTTCAGTTCAAGGGCAAATCGATCTCCGACATTCTCGATATGACCATCGATGAGGGCGTCGATTTCTTCTCTGCCGTGCCGGTGATCCGCGATAAATTCGCGACGCTGCAAAGGGTTGGGCTCGGCTATGTGAAGATCGGCCAGCCGGCCACGACCCTTTCGGGCGGCGAAGCCCAGCGCGTGAAGCTGTCAAAGGAACTATCCAAGCGCGCCACGGGGCGGACGCTCTATATGCTGGACGAGCCCACGACGGGCCTGCATTTCCATGACGTGGCCAAGCTTCTCGAGGTTCTGCACGAGCTGGTGGATGGCGGCAATTCGGTGATTGTGATCGAGCACAATCTTGAGGTGATCAAGACCGCTGACTGGATCATCGATCTTGGCCCCGAAGGGGGGGATGGCGGCGGCGAAATCGTCGCACTTGGGACGCCGGAAGAGGTGGCGGACAATGCCCGCTCGCATACCGGCACCTATCTCAAGGAAATCATGCAGCGGCGTCCGCATTTCGCCACCAGGGCCGCCGAATAGCACTTCGGCGGCGCTCAGCGCTAACAGTCTGCTAGCCAATAGCGTGGGCGTGTCATGCAATGCGTGGCACTAAAGGCGACGGGTTTGTGACGATTTCCTGAAATTGCCATGCACGGAACGCATGATGCTCTTGACGTAAGGGGCATGGCGCACGCGGGCAAATCACCCCATGTTCGCTGCGTGCTGATACCAGCCGCAAGGAACTCGCCCATGTTTGTACGTGCTGTCTGGCGCCTCAAGCGCCTGGTCGACATCAAGCAGACGTTGCGGGAAATGGACGTTCCCTCGACGCGAGATGCCGACCTCCTAGGGATTTCCGGTCCGGACTTCTCTAAAATGACCCGGTCGCTTTTCGACCGCTGAATTTCTTCTCACCCGCTTCTGCGTGGCCGCCAGTTCGCCCGCTGGCGGCCACAGCTCTGCCATCAGCCTTAATCAATGACTACCAAAAGCGTCGTTAGGCTTGCGCAAACTGCATAGCTCAATTGATCAATCTCTATCTGCTCAGCCAACCCTGCCGCCCCTATATTGGCACTGTAGACAACAGGAGACTTCAAATGGATATCCGTAAAACCTTCAAGAAATGGGCCGCTTATCAGCAGACCGTTCGTGAACTTGCTGCCCTCGACAATCGCCAGCTCAATGATCTCGGCATCGCACGTTCAGATATTAGCCGTGTTGCTCGCGATCATGCCGGTTCGATCTAAGTATAGTTCGAACTACAGCAAAGCGACCATAAACCGAACGCTCGCATCTCTCTGAGAAGCGAGCGTTTTTGTTTGTCTGGCGTGGCAATTTCGGTGCCTATGGAGGCTATTCGCTAGCAGACTGTTAGCGTTGAGACCCGCGCGCTTGCGAAAATGACAGACGTTGCGCGAAACCAAGGCGCTTGGTATCTGCCCTGCATGTCAAACAACACAATTCACATCATCGGCGGCGGGCTCGCCGGGTCGGAAGCTGCATGGCAGGCTGCGGAAGCAGGCGCCAAGGTGGTCGTGCATGAAATGCGCGGCGTCAAAGGCACGGACGCGCACTCGACCGATTCATTTGCCGAACTCGTCTGCTCCAACAGTTTCCGTTCTGACGACCATGAGCAGAACGCCGTTGGCCTGCTGCATGAAGAAATGCGGCGCTGCGGTTCGATCATCATGCGCGCGGCCGATGCGCACAAACTGCCGGCGGGTGGCGCACTGGCGGTGGATCGCCATGGTTTCGCTGCGGCCGTGACCGAGGCGGTCAGCAATCACCCCAATATCACCATTGTGCGCGAAGAGGTCGCCGGCTGGCCGCCTGCCGAGTGGCAGCATGTGATCATTGCCAGCGGGCCGCTGACATCGCCGGCGCTGGCGGCGGCGGTGCTGGAAAAGACGGGTGAGGATTCGCTGGCCTTCTTCGACGCCATTGCGCCCATCGTCCATTATGACAGCATCAATCACGACATTGCCTGGGCACAGTCGCGCTATGACAAGGCGGGCCCGGGCGGCACGGGGGCTGACTATCTCAACCTGCCGATGGACCGCGACCAGTACTATGCCTTTGTCGAGGCGCTGATTAGCGCGCCGCTGCATGAGTTCAAGGAATGGGAACATGTTCCCTATTTCGATGGCTGCCTGCCTATCGAGGTGATGGCCGAGCGCGGGCCGGAAACGCTGCGCCATGGGCCGATGAAGCCTGTGGGCCTGACCAATCCGCGCAATCCGACCGTAAAGCCCTATGCCATTGTGCAATTGCGCCAGGACAATGCGCTGGGCACGCTATGGAACATGGTCGGCTTTCAGACCAAGATGCGTTACGGCATCCAGGCTGAGATTTTCCGCATGATCCCGGGCCTCGAAAGTGCGCAATTTGCTCGGCTGGGCGGGTTGCACCGCAATACCTTCATCAATTCACCCAAAGTGTTGCAGCCGGACCTTAAACTCAAATCTGATCCACGTATCCGCTTTGCCGGTCAGGTCACCGGGGTGGAAGGCTATGTCGAAAGTGCGGCTATCGGCCTGATAACAGGTCGGCTGACCGCCGCAGAGGCGCTGGGTGGAAGCCTCACCCTGCCCCCGCCGACAACGGCGTTCGGAGCGTTGATTGGCCATATCACGGGCGGCCATATCGAGGCCGAAAGCTATAGCGGCGCGCGGAGCTTTCAGCCGATGAATGTGAATTTCGGGCTGTTTCCGCCGGTGGAAATCGTCAAGCCCGAGGGCATCAAACGCTGGAAAGGTCCGGAAAAGACCATAGCCAAGCGCCGGGCCATCACCAGCAGGGCATTGGACGACCTTGCGAGCTGGGCGGCGACCGCTTAGGCAAACCGCCTGCTAGCGGTTGCGCCACGCCCACCAGACAAGGCGTGTAATCTTGCGCCAATCGGCATCGTCGGGCGGCGGCACAAAAGGCCCCGTCGTGCTGCTTTTCCAAGCGCTGAGCTGACTTTCGAGCACCGGTAAGGCGGCGAAGGCTGGCCGGATCGGCGGCGGCAGGCTGGCGATGGCTTTGCGGGCCTGGTCCAGGTGCCCGGCGGCAAGCTCGGCGATCTGGCTGAGCGCGGCGTGGAGGCCTTCGCTGTCGTGGCCGCGGAAGAGCTCGGTTTCCTGAACACCATTGGCCTGCAAAATCGACCATGGCAGCATGATGCGGCCTTGTGCCGAAACGTGGCCGAAGGCGCGGAGATGGCCGATCATGGCCTGCGCCACGCCGAGATGGCCCGCTGCATCGCCCTGCTCTACCGGCTGCCCCTGATTGAGGATCATCGCTGCAAGCTGGAACAGGGTTGAGGCCGTCTCGCCGGCATAGCCTTCAAAACTTTCGAGATCCGGCATGGGATCGTCATAAAGATCAAAGCGGCGGGCGGCGAGAAGGCGCTGCAGGGTGCCCGCCGGGATGTTGTAACGGGCAATGGTATCGAGCAGCGCATCGGCCAGCGGGTTCTGGCGCACTTCGCCATGCCCTTCACCGGTGAGGGCATCGTTCCACCACTGGAGGCGGATTTCGCCGGGTTGCGGGCCGGAGACGCGTTCACGGATGCTGGCCAGATCGGCGTTGAAGGCCAGGATCGCAGTGACGCGCGGGCGCGCCTCAGCCGGCAGGACCAGTGTCGCCAGATAGCGGTCGCGATCCGTATTGCGCAGAGCCTCTGCGGCGAAGGCGAAGCTGTCCCCGGGCATCAGCGGGCGTTCTCTACGGCGATCAATGCGGCGCCGACGGCACGTTGTTCTGCGAGAAGGACATTGTAGGTGCGCACTGCGCCGCCCGTGCCGATGGCTTCGACGATGACGCGTTTTTCGCGCAGAGAGTCGCGGATGGCCGGGTCGATGGCGCTGATATCACCGCCCAGGCCGATCAGCAGGACATCGAGACTGTCGGCCTCATCAATGACCTGCTGCAGGCTGGCCAGGGTCAGCTCCTGCGCAGAGGCCAAGGGCCAGGCGTGCATTCCGCTCGGAAGGCAGAGCAGCGAGCCGCGATGAGACATTTCGGCAAAGCGAAAACCGCCATTGCCATAGGCGTCTATGCCGACGCGATGGGGAAAATGGCCGGAAAGAAAGCTCTTGGCCGGTTCGCTCGGCATGTTTTCAACCATTCGTCATTGTCTCGCCGAAAGGTGGGAAGGCAGGACCATCAGACGGTCACTGCCCCACGCTTCCCAATGCAGTCCCGGCCCGGGCCGGGGTTGCAAACAGGGTCGAGCGCCCTATTCTAGACCGAGGCGCCGTCGACCGGCTTGCCCTTCTTGGCTGCCTCCTCTTCCTCAAGCGTTTTCTGCTTGAGGCCGAAATTGATCAGGATGGGGCCATTGATGATCACCGACGAATACATGCCGACCAGCGAACCAAAGGTCATGGCGATGGTGAAGCTGCGCAGCACTTCGCCTCCGAAGAAGACCAAGGGGAGCAATGCCAGCAACAGCGTTGCCTGGGTCAGCGAGGTACGAACAATGGTCTGGTTGATCGACAGGTCGATCAGTTCCGGCAGCGGCATTTTTCGGTATTTCAGCAGATTTTCGCGAATTCGGTCGGACACGACGACCGTTTCGTTGAGCGAGATACCCACCAACGTCAGCACCGCCGCGATAGAACTGAGATTGAACTCCATTCCCGTCAGCGAGAACAGGCCGATGGTCATAATGATATCGTGCGAGGTGGTGGTGACGGCGGCCAGGGCGAACTGCCACTCGAAACGGAACCAGATGTAGATGAGAATACAGACCAGCGCGACGATGACAGCGATTGTGCCTGTGAGGGCCAGTTCGCCCGACACTGTGCCACTGACCGCCTCCACACGACGGACTTCGTAATTGTCGGACGCCAGAATTTCGGTGACCTGCTGCACGGCGACCTGGTCTGCCGACTGGCCACCCTCCTGTGCCTGGACGCGAACCAGCACGTCTTCCGGCGTGCCGAATCCCTGAACCTGGATTTCGCCCAAGTCGAGCCCGCTGAGCAATTCTCGCACGGTGCCGACATCGGCCGGCCCCCCGGTATGCTGCACTTCGATGGCGGTGCCGCCGACGAAGTCGATGCCGAGATTGAAGCCCTTGGTGAAGGCAGCGCCGACAGACACGAGCGACATGATGATCGATAGCGCAATGACATAGCGCGAGATCTTCATGAACGGGATGTTGGTGCCATCCGGAATGAAGCGGAAATGCTGGATTTTCAGCGTCTTGGGACGAACGCGCCGATACCACAGGTGCACCTGGTAATTGGTGACGGTGTATGACGTGAAGAGCGACGTCAGGATGCCGAGGCCCAAGGTGACGGCGAAGCCCTGGATCGGGCCCGAGCCCATGAAATAGAGCACCACGGCCGCGACGAGCTGGGTCAGGTGCGAGTCGATAATGGTGCCCCAGGCGCGCTCGAAGCCGGCATTGATCGCCTGAATCGGCGATTTTCCGGAGCGCTGCTCCTCGCGCATTCGCTCATAGATCAGCACGTTGGCGTCCACCGCCATGCCGATGGTCAGCACGATGCCGGCGATGCCGGGGAGCGTCAGCGTGGCGCCGAGCGTCGAGAGCGCGGCGAAGATCAGGACAATGTTGAGAATGAGCGAAATATTGGCAAACACGCCCCAGAGACCATAGGCGAGGACCATGAAGCCCAGCACCAGCACCGAGGCCACAACACCGGCGGTGAAGCCGGCCTGGATGGAGTCGGCACCCAGGCTCGCGTCCACTGTGCGCTCTTCGATCACGTCGAGGCTGGCCGGCAGCGCGCCGGCGCGGAGCAGCACGGCGAGATCGTTTGCCGAAGCGGTGGTGAAACTGCCGCTGATCTGCCCGGAGCCGCCGGTGATCGGCTGCTGGATGACCGGCGCAGTGATGACGGTGTTGTCGAGCACAATGGCGAAGCGCTGGCCGACATTGCGCGAGGTGATTTCGCCAAAGGTGATGGCGCCGCGGGTGTCGAACTTGAAGCTGACAACAGGAATGCCCTGCTGCTGGTCATAGGCGGGCTGGGCATCGACGAGAGATTCGCCGCCGAGCGCGACATCCTCATACAGAAGTTCGCGGGTGCCGTCCTGGCTGGGCAGGATGAAGGTGCCGGCAGGCAGGCCCTGAGCCTCGGCCTGATCGGCGGTGAGACCGGGATAGACCATGTGGAAGGTCAGCCGCGCGGTTTGGGAAATGATGTTTTTGAGGCGCTCACTGTCGCCGAAGCCGGGCACCTGCACCATGACGCGGGTATCGCCCTGGCGCTGAATGGTGGGCTCGGTGGTGCCGAGTTCGTCAATACGGGAGCGGATGACTTCGATGGACTGGGCGACCAGCGAGCTCATGCGCTGGTTGATGCCATCGGGGGTAAGCGTGATCGTCAGCTTGCCATCGGGGCGTTCGCCGAACGAGAGCTCCTCGACGCCGGCGCCGGAGAACATGAAATCGCTGAGCGTATTCTGGAGGCCGCGAATGGCGGTGTCGGCCTGCGCCTTCTGCGCCGGATCGGTCAGCTCGATGATGATGGTATTGGAGGGCACATCGGTGGTGATGATGTTGCCAATGCCGTTCTGATTGGCCAGCACATTGCGCGCGTCGCGGCGGACATCACTCAGCCGCTGGGTCACGATACCCTCGCGGTTGACCTCCAGCAGCAGATGCGAGCCGCCCTGCAAATCGAGACCAAGGACGAGACCAGGCTGCGGCAGCCATCCCGGAAGAGCTTCCTGCACGGACTTGGGCAGGAAGTTCGGCGCGGCAAGCAGGATACCCGCGATTGTCACAAACAGGATGATGAATACGCGGAACGGCGACTGGTTCATGAAAGACGTCCTAAAAGGCAGAAAGCCGGAGCCTTTCGGGCTCCGGCTGGTTTGTCAGCTCAGGCTGACTTGTTGTCGTTTACGGGTTCGGACTTGGAGCGCACATCGGCCACCATGCCGCGCACAACCTTGACCTTCACGCCCGTTGCAACTTCGACTTCGAGGTCTTCGCCTTCTGCCGCCTTGGTCACCTTGCCGACAATGCCGCCGGTGGTCACGACAGTGTCGCCACGACGGATTGCAGCCAGCATGGCCTGCTGAGCCTTGAGGCGCTTCTGCTGCGGACGGAAGATCAGCAGCCAGAAGATCACCACAAGCAGAGCAATCGGCATCAGCTGGATGAAAATGTCAGCCATGCCGCCGGGGGCCCCAACTGCGTCCTGAGCATAGGCGGGCGTTACAAACATCAGGCGAATTCCTCTTCGGTTTTTTGATTGTGTTCGTGGAAGGGGTGCGCAGTCGCCCGCAGGCGGTGGACTGGACGCTATGGGGCTTCCATGCACTTGCGCCCCGGCCAAAATCGCGCGGACTATACCTTTGCCCCCCGGTGATTGCAAAGCCAATCGGGGCGTGCAGATTGACGCGGCGAACAGGAGAGACAGGCACAGTGAAAACCAAGGATTTTCTGGGCAGGATTGCCGATTCACTGGAGAGTATTGCCCGCTCGCTTGGCGCTGACCGGGGCGCACAGCGCGCCGAGATTGGCGAGGCCAATGCCTATCACTGGCAGGGCGAGAGCGGGACGCTGCTGGCGGTGCCCAAGGTGAGTCACGTGCCGCTGGCCATGCTGCGCGGCATCGACTCGGTGCGCGACATATTGCTGGCCAATAGCGAGCAGTTTGCGCGCGGGCATGGCGCCAATAATGCGCTGCTCTGGGGCGCGCGGGGCATGGGCAAGAGCTCGCTGGTCAAGGCGATCCATGCCGATATAGCGGCGCGGGATGGCTTTGGGCGGCTGATCCTGATCGAAATTGCGCGGGAGGATCTCGAAACGCTGCCGCAAGTGATGCGGGCGATTGCGGGCAATCCGGCGCGGTTCATCGTCTTTTGCGACGATCTGAGCTTTGACAGCGGCGAGACGAGCTACAAGTCGCTCAAGACCATCCTTGATGGCGGGATCGAGGGGCGGCCGGACAATGTGCTGTTCTATGCGACGTCGAACCGACGTCACCTGATGCCGCGCGACATGATCGAGAATGAGCGCTCGACGGCGATCAATCCGAGCGAGGCGGTGGAGGAGAAGGTGTCGCTGTCGGACCGCTTCGGGCTGTGGCTGGGCTTTCACAATAGCGACCAGGACAATTACCTCGCCATGGTTTCGGGCTATGCGGATTATTATGGGCTCGAGATCGACGCGGAAACGCTGCGGGCGCGGGCCATTGAATGGGCGGCGACGCGAGGGGCGCGTTCGGGGCGCGTGGCGATCCAGCTTATTCGCACGCTGGCCGGGGAAAAGGGCAAGGCGCTTTAGGCAAAGCAAAAGGCCGGCGCTGGGCACCGGCCTTTGGAATTTTTCGGGTGGATCGTCCGCTTAGCTGGCGAGCATCGGGACGGGATCGACCGGGGTGGCACCCTTGCGCAGTTCGAAGTGGAGCTGCGGGCGGGAAACAGAGCCGGTCATGCCGACCGTGCCGATGGCATCGCCGCGATTGACCACGGCACCCTTGGCGACGTTCATGTTCTGCAGGTGGGCATAGGCCGAGACATAGCCATTGGGGTGGCGGACGAGGATGAGGTTGCCATATCCCTCGACGCCGGAGCCGACATAGATGACCGTGCCGTTTTCGGCGGCCTTGACGGTGGAGCCTTCGGGGACGTCGATATTGATGCCGGTGCCGCGCGATGCTGCGAAATCGGTGATGACGCGGCCGCTGACGGGCCAGCGGAACTTGTCGCTGCCCGACATTTCGGGCTCGGCCTTGGGCGTTGCGGCAGGCGCCGGAGCGGCGGCCTGCTGAACCACGGGCTGGGCAGCCGGTGCGGTCGGGGTCTGCAACACATTGGCGCCGCCTGCGGGCAAGGGCTTTGGTGTCGGCGCGATAGCTTCGGGCGAAGCGCTGGCGAGCTTGACGTCTGGCGTTGCGGCTTGCGCAGGTGCGGTCGGGATGAGATCGGAGCGGCCTGGGATCAGCACCTTCTGGCCGACGACGATCTTGTCGGGCGAGCCGAGATTGTTCGCCTGGACGATGGCCTGGGTGGTCACGTCATATTTGCGGGCGATGGTGTAGAGGGACTCGCCGCTGGCGATGGTGTGCATATAGCCGCTGGCCGGGGCCGACTGCATCGGCACGCTGGAATTGACCGGAAGGGCGCTGTTGGCTGCGGAAGGATTGCCCATGGCCACTGCCGCAGGGACGACAGGCATCGGGGCAAGAGACTGCTGTGCGGGCATGGCTTGCGTGGTTCCCATTGAGGACGATGAATTCAGTGCGGGCAGGCTTTGCGTCTGTACCGTCGGCCGCGCCACGCCCATGCCGATGGGCGAGGTCGTGCCGGGCGGCTGGGCAAAGGCGGAAGGTGCCGTCTGGAATTGCTGAGAGGGCGCACCCCATGCTGCCCCGACATTGGCCGGAGGCAGGAACTGCTGCTCGGCAACCTGTACAGATCGCGGAGCGCCAAGACTGGCGGGCATGGGCTGGTTCAGGGACGCGGGGGCCGACTGGGCGACTGAACCGGTTACGGTAGAATCGCCAAAGGTGCGACCGCCTAGACTGTTGCAACCGGACAGACTTACTGCTGCCACAACCACACCAGCCATTGCGACCGTGCATTTTAGGGTCCGCAAGGACACGCGAAAACTCATCGGCTTACTCGTACGCAGGTACTCAACACTGAAATTGAGAATAGGTGCGCAAGGTAAAGACGAGTTTAAAGTCGATGCGATTTGAGTGAAATCGCATCAGGCAGATTCAGAGACGGGTAAGGTTAAGAACGGGACCGGCTTTTGAGAGCCGCGCCAGACAGCCGCCCGAGGGCCGCCTGATGGGTTTGCTGGAGCGCGAAAGGCGTCACGGTTATGGCGTTTCCGCGGCGCAAAACCTCGAAATCTGCCTCCGGATCAAGCGGCAGCGGGGTTTCGGGGATGGCCATGAAGAAGCGGCCCGGATTGTCGCTCTGGTAGTAGCGAATGGGTGAGCGCGAGAAGCGCTGATGAGGCACGGCGGGGATGCCGACGACGTCTTTAGAGTCACAAAATGGGAAATTGACGTTGTAAAAAACGTCGTCCCCCGCATGGATGCGCAAAATTGTGTCGACGACATCGGCGCCGAAAAGGGCGGCATTGGTCCAGTCAGCCGTGTGGGTAACGGCGTAATCCATGGACTGGCTCATGGCGATGCCGATGGCCCCCTGCAAGGCCCCTTCCCGCGCGCCGCCCGCCGTGCCGGAGCAATTGACGATATCGCCCAGGTTCTGCCCGGCATTGACGCCGGAGAGGACGAGGTCGGCTGGTCGATCACCCAGAACATGGGTCATGCCGGCGACGACGCAATCGGCGGGGGAGCCATCCTTGACCACAAAGCGGCGTGGACCGCGCTCTTCGAGAACCAGCTCCCGTCCGAAGCTGAAGCGGTGCCCTGCCCCGGACTGATTGCCGTCCGGAGCGACGATCCAGACATCGTCGGAGATCGCATGGGCAATATCGGCCATGATGGCCAAGCCCGGCGCATCCACGCCATCATCATTGGTGATGAGGATGCGCAGGTCCATATCAGCGGCCGCCGATGGATTTCAGGCCGCCCATATAGGGTTGTAGCGCTTCGGGGATGAGAACCGAGCCATCTTCCTGCTGGTAATTTTCCAGCACGGCGATGAGGCAGCGGCCAACGGCCGTGCCCGAGCCGTTGAGCGTATGGACATAGCGCGGCGCTTGCTTTTCGCCGGAGGGACGATAGCGCGCCTCCATGCGGCGGGCCTGGAAATCGCCACAGACCGAGACGGACGAGATTTCGCGATATGTGTCCTGCCCCGGGAGCCAGACTTCCATGTCATAGGTGCGGCGGGCGCCAAAACCCATATCGCCCGTGCAAAGCTTCATGACGCGGTAATGGAGGCCCAGACGCTGAAGCACAGTTTCAGCGGCCACCAACATGCGCTCATGCTCGTTTTCTGCTTCTTCGGGCGTGGTGATGGCGACCAGTTCGACCTTGTTGAACTGGTGCTGGCGCAACATGCCGCGCGTATCGCGGCCCGAGGAGCCGGCTTCCGAGCGGAAGCAGGAGGTTAGCGCGGTGTAACGCAGGGGAAGTTCTTCCTCGGCGAGGATGGATTCGCGGACGAGGTTGGTAAGGGGGACTTCGGCTGTGGGGATGAGATAATAGGGGACTGATCTCTCAATCTCTTCGCCTGGACGAAGCGAACTGAAGTTGATTTTGTCTTCGAGCGTATCGTTAATCGCTGCCCGAACCGCATTTTGGTATTCCGCGTGCAAATCGGGATGCAGCTCAATTGCTGCCAATTCGTGCTCACGATGCCTATTTTGTTGAATAAACCGCTTGGCAGCAGCGTTAATTGCTGGCCTGACATCTTCAAGCGTAAGTGCTCGGCTTGATTTGAACAGGTCGTCCTCGAACTTCGGAAGCTGCCCGGTCCCAAACAATGCCTCATCCCGCACCAGCACCGGCGGCTGTACTTCCATATAGCCATGCTCGGTGGTGTGCAGATCGAGCATGAACTGGCCGAGGGCGCGTTCCAGGCGGGCAATCTGGCCCTTGAGGACGACGAAGCGGCTGCCCGAGAGCTTGGCCGCGATTTCGAAATCCATGTCCTTTTCGGCAACGCCGATATCGAAATGTTCCTTCGGGGCGAAGCTGAATACGGGCTTTGGCGCACGTGTCTTGGCGACAGTTGAGGCAGAGCCGTTGAGGCCGAAATATTCGACATTGTCGGCTTCGTCTGCACCGACAGGAACATCGTCCAGCGCAATATTGGGGATGGCCGAGAGGGCGTCGCGCAGTTCCTTTTCGACGGCGCGCTCTTCGGCTTCGCCGGCAGGAATGGTTTCCTTGAGGCGCGCGACTTCGGCCATCAGCTCGGCGGCTTTGGCTTCGTCCTTCTGGGCCTTGGCCTGGCCGATCTGCTTGGAGAGGCTGTTGCGCTTTTCCTGCGCCTCGTTGAGGCGGACGATGATCTGGCGACGGCGCTCGTCTATGGCGATGAGATCGGAGGAGCGGACGGACACATTCTTGCGCTGCGACATGGCTTTGTCGAAGGCTTCAGGATTGTCTCTGATCCACTTGATATCGAACATCGTGCGCTACGGGTCGCCCCGCCTCTGTTGGGACAGGCCGGTTTGGGAAACCCGAAGCGCGCCTGTCAGCGCTGCGGGCACAAGTGGCTGTGCCCGCAGAAGCGGCCACAGCTATGCGGTAGATGAACCGGATTCGTCCGACGCCTTGGCTTCGGCCTGCTTGCGACGCCGCTCGACCAGCCGAACCGAGAATATGGCCAGTTCGTAGAGGCCATACATGGGCAAGGCAAGACCGATCTGGGAAATCGGATCGGGCGGCGTGATGAAGGCGGCGGCAGCAATGATGCCGACAATGGCGTAGCGGCGGCCCTTTTTGAGCTGCTCGACATTGATCAGCTCGATCTGGGCCAGCAAGGTGAGCACCACGGGCAGCTGGAAGCAGACACCGAATGCCAGGATCAGCGTCATGGCAAGGCTTAGATATTCAGAGACCTTGGCGAGCAGCCTGATCTCTTCGGTCTGCATTCCGGCGAAGAAACCAAGCGCCATGGGCAGTACGACAAAATAGACCATGGCTGCGCCGAGGAGGAAGAAGACCGGCGTGGCGACAAGATAAGGCACCAGCGCCTTGCGCTCATGCTTGTAGAGGCCCGGCGCCACAAAGCCATAAATCTGGGTGGCCAGGAACGGGAAGCCAATGAAAATGGCGCCGAAGAAGGCCAGATTGAGTTGGGTGAAGAAGAATTCCTGCGGCGCGGTGTAGATCAGCTCCATCTCGCCGGGATTTGGATAGATCGCGCGATAGGGATTGAGCAATATGTCAAAAATCTGCCCGGCAAAGAGGAAGCAGACGATCATCAGCACAACCAGCGCGATGGCGCTGTGAATGAGGCGCTTGCGCAGCTCGATCAGATGATCAAGCAAGGGGGCCTCGCTGCCCGCAAGCTCATCGACCTCGGCCTCGACCTCGGGTTTTTTGTCTTCGATCTGCTTGGTGGTTTCGGCCATGCTTAGTTCTTTCCGGCCGTATCAGCGGGCTTTTTGCGGCTGGCGCGTGGCTTTGCAGCAGGCTTGGGCGCATCGGCAACAGCGGGAGCGGCTTTGGCAGCGGCCGTTTTAGCCGGAGCGGCCGCTTTGGGAGCGGCCTTGGCTTTCGCGGTGCTGGGCTTGACCGCAGCCTTTGGCGGGCTTGCTACAGGAGCATCGACCGAAGCGGCAGGGGCCGGCGTCTTTGCCTTTGCGGCCTTTGGCTTGGGCGCGGCTGCGGCTTTGGCTGCTGCCTTCGGCGTTGTCTCAGGCTTGGCAGCGGCTTTGCGCGTGGCGGGCTTGGCCGCCGTCTTGGACCTGGTCTTGGCCGGAGCGCTATCGCTGGCAGGCGCAGCAGGAGCCTGCTTCACGAAAGTGGGCTTGAAGCCGTAGTCCGTCGCCAGTTCGGTGCTGGACTTGACCGGCGTCATGCCGGCCTGTTCCTTGATGGCGTCGGCAACGCTTTCGACCTTGGGATCGGCAGGCTTCAGAACGCCACTGGGCTGCTCCTTGCCATCGGCGCCGATGGCGTTGAATTCCTTGCGGATTTCATCAGCAGTCTTCTTCAGCGGCGAAGTGAGCGTGTTGCGCAGATTGCGCACTTCATCGAGCCCGGTCGTGCGGTTGATCTCGCGCTGGAACTCGTTGCCCATGCGCCTGATCTGACCAATGACCTTGCCAATACGTCCCATGACGACGGGCAAATCTTTCGGGCCGATGAAGATCAGCGCAACGATGCCGATCACCATCATCTCTGTCCAGCCAAGGCCGAGCATGACTAAAGTCTCCGGGGAGCGCCGGCGGCGCCCGCGCGATCAGAAGGCAGAGCGCCGATCAGGCGTCCTTGCTCTTGTCCACTTCGGCAGCATCGACGCGTGCGGCGGAGTTGATCTCTGCCGGCTTGTCGTCGTCCTTCATGCCCTTCTGGAAGGCTTTGATGCCGGAAGCGACTTCACCCATCATGCCGGAAATCTTGCCGCGTCCGAACAGCAGAATGACAACGACGGCGACAACGAGAATGCCCCAAATGGATGGCGCGTGCATATTAGTCTCCCTAGAATTCCTGATACGCGGTTACACGCGAAACTTAGACTGAGAAATAGGTTCAATCGCGTCCAAACACAAGAACGTGTTCCGGATTGAGCGCGACGAAAACGTCCTGTCCGACCATCAGATTGCCTTTGGATGGCTGGCGAACGCCGAGAGGGGCGTCGATCCCGTCGACTTTGACCTCGCAGATGTCGACGCCAATGGCGTCCCGCTTGCCCACGATGCGGCCCGCTGTTCCCGGGCCTTGCGCCCGGATTTCAAGGCCTCCAGCGGGGCGGATGGCCACCGTCACGGCGGCACCATCGGGCAGGTGTTCGACACGAACCGGGCCAAGGGGGGTGGCGGCTGATCCGGCCTTAACCACGGAGTCAATCTCACTCAATGGTGAGAAGAAACGGGCCGCGTTGAGGTCCACCGGCTGGCGATATACATCGGCGGCGCTGCCGATCTGGACGATGCGGCCGTCGCGCAGCAGCGCCACGCGATCGCCCATCACCATGGCCTCTTCGGGATCATGGGTGACGATGAGGCTGGTCGCATTGGTTTCGCGCAGCACGGCGAGGGTTTCGCCACGCACGGTTTCGCGCAGGCGGGCATCGAGGCTGGAAAAGGGTTCGTCGAGGAGGAGCAGGCCGGGGCGCGGAGCGACGCTGCGGGCGAGCGCCAGGCGCTGCTGCTGGCCGCCGGAGAGCTGATGGGGGTAGTCGGCCTCGCGCTCGGCCAGGCCCACACGGCGCAGGGCGGCACGCGCCTGCAGCAGCGCTGCGGGCCGGCCGAGGCGGCGGAGGCCGAAGAGGACGTTTTCGAGCAGCGTCAGGTGCGGGAAGAGCGCAAAATCCTGAAACATCAGGCCGATGCCGCGCTTGTTGGGCGGGGTGGTGCGGCCCGGCGCGGACATGAGTTCGCCATTGATGCGAACCTCGCCCGAGGCAATGGGCTGAATGCCGGCGGCGACGCGCAGGGCGGTGGATTTGCCCGAGCCGGACTCGCCGAGGAGGCACACGATTTCGCCTGGACGCAGGGTGAGGTTGAAATCCTCGAGCACTGTGCGGCCGCCCAGCGTCACGCTGACGGCGTCGAATTGCAGGGTTGCGGCGAAGGCAACGCCGGCTGTGCCGCGCGCACCCCAGCCGCGCAATTCGGTATCGGCTTTTTCAGTCAACGTCGTCGCCTTCGGGCTCCAGATCGCCCTGGTCTGATGGATCGAGGGGATCCTCGTCGTCGCGCAGGGCGCCGTCGAATGGCAGGGGGATTTGCAGATCGGGCGGCAGGCGGCTGGAGAGGAGGCCGGCGCCCTTGAGTTCTTCGAGGCCCGGCAGATCGCCCAGCGCGGTAAGGCCGAAGTGATCGAGGAAGGCTTCGGTGGTGCCATAGGTCACCGGGCGGCCCGGCGTGCGCCGCCTGCCCCGCATTCGCACCCAGCCGGCTTCAAGCAGAATGTCGAGCGTGCCCTTGCCCGTTGCAACGCCGCGGACCTCTTCGATTTCGGCGCGGGTGGAGGGCTGGTGATAGGCGATGATGGCGAGTGTTTCGAGGGCGGCGCGAGAGAGCGGGCGGGTTTCTTGCTCTTCGCGGCGGAGGAGAAAGCCGAGATCTTCGGCGGTACGGAAGGCCCAGCTGTCGCCACGACGAACGAGATTGACGCCGCGATTTGCGTATTGGGCCGCGAGGTCCTCGATGAGCGCGGTGATGTCGACGCCTTCGCCGATATAGGGCGCAATGTCGGCAGCGGATAGCGGCTCGGCGGAGGCAAAGAGCAGCGCTTCGACAATGCGCATCTGCCGCTCGTGAACCGCGCCGGGGGCGTCGTCTGGCTCGATCATGCTCATTTGGGCTCGTTCCGCCGCCGGCGTATCAGCAAGGGACCAAAGGTCTCGGTCTGGCGGATGTCGATTTCGCCCTGACGGACCAGTTCGAGGCTGGAGGCAAAGGTCGAGGCGCGGATGGTGGCGCGCTCGGCAGGTGTGGTGAGGTAATGGGCGAGATAGGTATCCATGGGCACCCATTCAAAGCTGTCGCCGATGAGGCGCTGGAGCGTGTCGCGCGCGTCCTGCAATGACCATACGGTGCGCAGCTTTGGGCTGTAATCAGTGGTGATGCCGCGCTCGCGCTGGTTGGCATAGGCTTTGAGCAGATCGAACAGGCTGGCTTCCCAGTTCGAGCGGCGGGCGATCTCGATGGGCTCGGGGGCACCGCGGGCATAGATCTGGAAGCCAAGCCTTGGCCGATTGGTCAGCCGACTGGCGGCAGTGCGCATGGCTTCGAGGCGTTTGAGGCGGAACTGTAGCATGGCCGCCAGCATCTCGCCGCTCGGACCATCATCGTTGGGTGCCTGCGGCACCATGAGGCGGCTCTTGAGATAGGCCAGCCACGCCGCCATGACGAGATAGTCAGCGGCGACCTCGATGCGGCGCTCGCGAACATTTTCGATGAAGGCCAGATATTGCTCGGCCAGCGCCAGAACGGAGATCGCGGCGAGATCGACCTTTTGCCGTCGCGCGAGGTCCAGCAGCAGGTCGAGCGGCCCTTCATAGCCGCCTACATCGACGCGCAACACGTCCTCGGAGGCAGGTTCTGCCGGCGCGTCAAACCAATCGGTCTGGGGGCTGGTCATCTGGTGGTCGCAAAGCTGGCGGTCATGCGGCATCCTTGGCCGCTGGCATTGCCAGCGTCAAGGCAGGCAGGTGCTACATTGCGAAGCAATCACCACCGGCAGATTTGATATTGCTGCAGATAGCATTGGCGCCCTGGAGGGAATCAGCGGGGACCAGAACGCGGTAATAGATGCCGCGCTCACCTAGATCGACGCGGCGAACTTCGGCGGGAGCGCCACCAAAGAGACTGCCAAAGCGCGCTTCCAGTGAGGCGGCGGTCTGGCGGGCTGCTTCCTCGCTGCGCTGGGAGGCGAGCTGAATATAGGCGGGGGCCGAACTGGCTGGCGCAGCCGCGACTGCGGGCTGCTGCTGTACCGGTTGCTGCTGCACAGGCGCGGAAACCGGCGTTGCTGCGACGGCTGGCGCTGGGGCAGTGACGGAAAGCAGATTGTTCGACGGCGGCGGCGGCAGGTTTCCGGCGCCACCCGATGTGGTGATTGGCGAGGTCGCAAAGGCCACCGGCTCAGCGGGGGCATTGGCGAGGCGCTCTTCAATCATGGCATCGAGATTGGCAGGACGGGCCATTGGGACAATCGCGGTGCGCCCGGGGATGACGTTGCCGGCCTGATCCACGACATTGACGGTGGAGCCGGGCTGGACCGGAACCACGGTGGGCTCGACCGCCGCTGGCGTTTCCGTCGCGGTAGCAGCGGGCGCGGTATTGGCGAGCATATCGGGCGTCGAGAAATCGGCACCCGGAACCTCGGGCACGTCAGGACGGTCAACAGGCAGCATGGACGCGCCGGCAAGACCGCTGTCGCTGCTGACGATGGTGCCGTCGGGGCGCACGGTTACAGTGCGCACCTTGCGGTTCACGAGGCCATCCTGGTCAACATCGGCCGCCGGAGGCGGGCTGACAACCTCAGGAATCGCCTGATCGCGCGAGACGATCTGTTCCACCGCGCCATTATCGGTGCCAGCAATCTCGTTGAAGACCACTGATTGCTGCGTTGTTGACGCCGCCGGGTCGACCTCCGGCACTTCCTTCACCTCTGCCGTATCGGCAACGAGGAGCGGGGCCGTATCAGGGGTGGCTTCGCCATTGCCCAGGACCCAGAACAGGCCAAGGCCAGCGGTGACCAGAAGTGTCAGCGCAATCACCGGACCGGCAACCGCGCGGGCCATACCGAGCACGCGCTTGTCGCGCACTGGCGCTTCGAATTCGTCATCGACCGGCGGGGCTGTATTGCCGCGTGTGGGATCGACCCATTCGACACGAGCGCCTGTTGCCGCGGCGGCCGCCAGAATGGCGTCATCCACAGATGTCAGCGACGACAGGTCGGGGTTAGCCTTGGGTTGGGGCGTGGGAAGCGTCGGCGTGGCCAGACTGCGCAGGGCGGGCGCAGGTTGCTTGGGCTCAAGGCGCACAGCGGGGCCAATCAGACGCTCAATTTCGTCGAGCGGATCAGGATCCGGCGGGACGGGCCTGGGCTGCGGCGCGGGAGGCTCGACCGGAGCATAGGTCTGCGTTACGGGCATAACCGGCGCCACAGGCTCGGCGACCGGCTTGGCCGCCGTGGACGCTAGGCCGAAGACCGGCGGGATATTGAAGATGTCGGAGTTCAGCGTTTCCGGATGGTCGTCCTGCTCATCTGAACCGGTGCCCATATCCCTATCGAACTGAGGCGCTAGCGAAGGAGCGTCATTTGCCAGTTCCGCTGCGATGAGATCGGCCAAGCTATCATGGTCGAGATCAGGCGCGTTCGCCGGTGGGCGGTTGGCCGGTGGCGCCTGAACCGGCGCAGGGGCCTGCGCCAACTCAACAAAGGGTGCGGGCGCAGGGGAAGCCGCAACGGGCGTCCGGGCATTGCCGCCAATGTCGAAATTGAACTGGAAGGGATCGGGGCTCGCAGCCTGTGGCGCCTGTGTTCCCGGAATCCGGACAGTATTCTGCTGCGGCGCAGGGGCGCGGGGGGCCTCTGAGAAGCTGGGTTCATTGCGTGCGGGTGCGGGTGCAGGCGCGGGCGGAGCGAGCGGCGTGTCATCGTGTCCGGGAATACGAAGCGGAGCCACATCGTTGCGCTGCTGGCTTTCGGCGCGCGCGCCATCGGCCATCAGCTTGGCGAGTTCAGCAATAAGATCGTCGGATGCTTCGGTTTGTCCGGCCATGGATTGCGGTTTCCCCATCGTCAACCGATGGCGTCCCTAAATTGCGGCATTTATCCTCCCCAAGGATGAATGTCCGCAAATGTTCATATCAATACGCCCGAATTATGAAAGCTCCGTCGGGGCGGAAACTCCCAGAATTCCCAGGCTATTACGGATAACCTGCCGTACGGCGTCGACCAATGCGAGTCGCGCCAGGGTCAAAGTCGGGTCCGATTGGTTAACAAATCGTAAATTCGGGTCATCCTTGCCCTTGGCCCAGACGCCGTGGAAGGCCGCGGCAAGATCGTGGACATAGAAGGCAATGCGGTGTGGCTCATGGGCCAAAGCAGCTGACGCTGCAGCGCGGGGCCAGGCTGCCAGCAGCTTGATCAGTTCCAGATCGGCGGGTGAATCCAGCCGTTCGATCTCTGCGCCGGCGAGTGCCTTGGCAGAAATATTGAGATCGGGCATGTCCCGCGCAGCCGTGCGGAAAATCGAATGTGCGCGGGCGTGGGCATACTGGACATAGAAGACCGGGTTGTCGCGGGTCTGTTCCTTGACCAGGGCAAAGTCGAAATCCATGGCGGCGTCGTTGCGCCGGAACAGGAGCATGAAGCGGGTCGCGTCGGCACCGACCTCCTCGACGACATCGGCCAGGGTGACCAGGTCGCCCGAGCGCTTGCTCATCTTGAAAGGCTCGCCATTCTTGAGCAGCCGCACGAGCTGGCAGATGCGCACGTCCATGTCCGCCTCGCCATGCGAGACGGCTTTGACGGCGGCCTGCAGGCGTTTGACATAGCCGGAATGATCGGCACCGAGCACATTGATCATGTGCTTGAAGCCGCGCAGATATTTGTTGCGGTGATAGGCGATGTCGGCGGCAAAATAGGTGTAGGATCCGTCGGACTTGATCAGCGCGCGATCGACGTCGTCACCATAGTCGGTGGCGCGGAACAGGGTCTGTTCGCGGTCTTCCCAGTCTTCCGGGGTTTTGCCCTTGGGCGCTTCAAGACGGCCCTGATAGACCATACCCTCGCCCCGCAGCCAGTCTAGGGTGGTGTCGATGTCGCCCCCCTGCCCGTGCAATGTCCGCTCGGAGAAGAACACATCGTGGTGGATATTGAGCTGGGCCAGATCGGCCTTGATCAGTTCCAGCATGGCGGCAAGCACGCGCTCGCGCACGATGGGCAGAACCTCGGCTTCGGGCTTTTTTAGCAAGCTATCGCCGAACTCGGCCTTGAGCGCCTCGCCCACAGGAATGAGATAGTCGCCGGGGTAAAGACCGGGCGGGATCTCGATGGTTTCGCCAAGCGCTTCGCGGTAACGCAGCAGGGTGGACTGGGCGAGAACGGTGATCTGGCCGCCAGCGTCATTGATGTAATATTCGCGCGTCACATCATAGCCGGACCAGGCCATGAGGGAGGCGAGAGCGTCACCAAAAACGGCGCCGCGCGTGTGGCCGACATGCATTGGCCCGGTGGGATTGGCGGAAACATATTCGATATTAACCCGCTCGCCCTGCCCCAGATTAGATCGACCGTAATCGGCCTTCTGCTCGGCAACGGCGCGCAGAACCTTGAACCAGACCGGATTGGCAAGACGGAAATTGATGAAGCCGGGGCCTGCAATCTCGACGGAAAGCACGTCGGCATCATTGCCAAGATGAGCCGAAAGCGCGGTCGCGACTTCTCTTGGATTCTTGCCGAGCGGCTTGGCGACGACCATCGCTGCGTTGGTGGATAGGTCACCATGGGCGGCGTCGCGCGGCGGCTCGACCACGACACGCGCCAGCAGGTCAGCGTCGAGATCGGGGTATTCCGCAGCAAGAGCTGCCGTGACCCGCGTGGTGAAAAGCGCGAAAATATCCATGACTGACCTGTTGGAAATGCTGGCGTCCGGTTAACGGAAATCGGGTCTAGCGTCAAACAGGCGCTGATATTCGTCGACTGCATATGGATCGGTCATGCCGGCGATAAAGTCGGCCACGACGCGGGCCCGCTTGGGTTGGTCGGCGAGCGCGCGCGCTGCAACACCCCAGCGCCCCGGCATATCGGCGGTGGCCATGTAGCGGGCGAAGAGGTTTTCAACCAATTCTTCGCTGGTCCGCACGGGCGCCATGACCGAGTCATGGCGATAGACGCGTGCGAAGAGAAAATGCTTGAGGCCGCGCTCCGCCTCGGCCATGGAGGGCGAGAAGGTGATGAGGCTTTTGCCGGCGTTGCGGGCATCTTCGACCGTCACGACGCCTGCGCGCTCGATATTGGCCTTGCTGGTGGCAATGACATTTTCGACGGCACCCGTAATGAGCCGGCGCTGGACCTCGTGGGTCTGGCGCTTGGGCCCAACATCGGGATAGCGGGCGAGCACTTCAGCGACGATGCCGCCGGCCAAGGGCACGTCGAGAAAATCTTCGAGCACGACGAGGCCGGCGCGCAGGGCGTCGTCAATGTCATGCGCATTATAGGCGATGTCGTCGGCTATGGCGGCGACCTGGGCTTCGAGGCTGGCGTAGGATGCCGGGCGCAGGTCGCCGGGCGCGGGAATTTCGTCCAGCGACGCGGCCAGTGTTCCGTCGGGATCTTTGAGCGGGCCATTGTGCTTGAGAATGCCTTCGAGCGTTTCCCATGTCAGATTGAGCCCGTCATGTTCGGCGTAGCGATTTTCGAGGCGGGTGACCACGCGGAGGGCCTGCAAATTGTGGTCGAAGCCGCCATAGGGTTCCATGGCCCGGTGCAGCGCGCGCTCACCGGCGTGGCCGAAGGGGGTGTGACCGAGATCGTGGCTGAGGGCGACGGCCTCGGCCAGATCTTCATTGAGCCGCAGAGACCGGGCGATGGAGCGGGCAATCTGGCTGACCTCGAGTGTGTGAGTCAGCCGGTTGCGGAAATGGCGACCTTCGTGGTGGAGGAAGACCTGGGTCTTGTGCTGCAGGCGGCGGAAGGCGGTGGAATGGATGATGCGGTCGCGGTCGCGCTGGAATTCCGAGCGCGTGGGGCTCGGTCCCGTGCCATAGAGCCGACCGAGCGTCTCTTCGGGTTTGCTGGCATAGGGGGCGATGTCGCTCATGTTTTGGTGCGGCCCTTTGCAACGGCTTCTTCTGCGCCTATCTTAAGCGCAGCGTTATGACATTACGACCGCCCCGGACAAACCCATGACTGCCATTGCCGACACCACTGCCGTAACTCTTTCCGACCGCGCCGCCAAGCGCGTGGCGCGTATCGTCGCCAAGGAACCGCCTGGCACGGTGCTGCGCATTTCAGTGGCCGGCGGCGGATGCTCTGGCTTCCAGTACGAGTATAATCTGGTGCAGGACGCGCCGGCCGACGACGATTTGGTGCTGAGCAAGGGCGAGGCAACTGTGCTAATCGATTCGATGAGTCTCGAATTCATGGGCGGCGCCGAAATCGACTTTGTCGACGATCTCATCGGCCAGTCCTTCCAGATCAAGAACCCCAATGCCGTTGCATCCTGCGGGTGCGGCACGAGCTTCGCGGTTTAGTTTTACCTCCCCCGTCTGGGCGGCTAACATGCTGCCAAAGCGGGGAGAAATTCATGACACTCAAACAGCATGTCGATGCGGTTGTGGAGCGCGCAATCGCGGAACGGCGTATTGTCGGCGCGGTGCTGATTGTGCGCCAGCATGGCGAATTGCTGCATGAAAGCGCCTATGGGCTGATTGATCGCGAAGCGAACCGCCCGATGATGGTGGATGCGATTTTCCGGCTGTCGTCGCTCACCAAGCCCATTGTGGCAGCGACCATTCTGGCGCTTAAGGACCAAGGCCTGCTGGCGCTCACCGATCCGGTGACGAAGTTTTTGCCGGATTTTCGGCTGGAGCTTCCTGATGGTAGCGCGCCGGTGATCACCATCGAACATCTCCTCACGCATACATCTGGGCTCAACACGGCGCCATTGGCGAGTGTGGAGGAGCTTTCGGCCGAGGTCAGCCCGTGGCGGATGGGGACTGAGGCCATGATGGCGCGGATTGCGGAGCGGCCGCTGATGTTTGCGCCGGGGACAGGTTTTGCCTATGGGCCCTCCATCGATGTGCTGGGCGTGATAGCCGGGCAGTTGGTCGATGGTTCGCTCGAAGACGCAATGCGGCGCACTGTGCTGGATCCGCTGGGCATGGTGGATACGCGTTTTTTGGTAACCGACATGTCACGCCTCGCGACGCCCTATGCTGATGGCAAGGCGGGTGCCGAGCGCATGGGTGACGTGCATAGCGTGCCGGCGCCGTGGGGCGGTTTCGTTACCTATGACCCCAAGCGCATTTTCGATGCCGAGGCGTTCCAATCCGGCGGTGGCGGAGCGGCGGGCACGGCGCGGGACTTTATGCAATTGCTTGAGGCGCTGCGGAAGGGCGGCGGCGGTGTGTTGAAGCCGGAGACGGTCACCGAGGGCCTCGGCAACCATACACCGCAATTGCAGCAGGCGTCGGGGCCCGGCTGGCAGTTCAGTCATTTTGGCGCGTGGCTGGAGGATGCTGTGCTGGCGGAATATCCGGCGGCGCGTGGCACCAATCGCTGGGGCGGGATTTATGGTCATAGCTGGTTTTTTGACCCATCAATCGGCCTGAGCGTGGTATCGATGACCAATACCGGGCTTGAAGGATGTGACGGCGCATATCGGCACGACATCTGCAAGGCCGTTTATGCCGGGCTGAGCTGACGGAGAGAGAGATGACCCTGCGGATCGCCACCTGGAACATCAACGGCATCAAGGCGCGAATCGAACTGCTGCTGCGCTGGCTGGAGGAAGAGAAGCCCGACATTGTCGGTCTCCAGGAAATCAAATCGGTCGATGAGGGCTTTCCCCGCGCCGAGATTGAGGCGCTCGGCTACAATATCGAGACGCATGGACAGAAGAGCTGGAACGGGGTGGCGCTCCTGTCCAAACTTCCGTTCGACGAGGTGCACCGCGGCTTGCCGGGCGATGACGGCGACGAGCAGGCGCGGCTGATCGAGGGGCTGTTTTCGGTTGAGGGTGGGATAGTGCGCGTGTGCAATATCTACCTGCCGAATGGCAATCCGGTCGATACCGAGAAATTCCCCTACAAGCTGGGCTGGATGGACCGGTTGAACCGGTTTGTTGAAGAACGGCTCAAGCTGGAAGAGCCGTTTATCCTGATGGGCGACTTCAACCTGATCCCTGCCCCCATTGATGCGCATGATCCGGCGGCATGGTGGGGTGATGCGCTCTTTCGCCCGGAGAGCATGGAGCGGTTCCGCACCTTGCGCAATTTCGGCATGACGGACGCTCTGCGGTCCGTCACCAGCGAGGCCGCTTACACGTTCTGGGATTTCCAGGCGGGGGCATGGCGGCGGAATGCGGGGATTCGCATTGACCATCTGATGATCTCGCCGCAGGCGGCGGACCGGCTGGACGATGTGACCGTGCACAAGGATGTGCGTGGCTGGGACAAGCCGAGTGACCACGTCCCCGTCGAGGGTACGTTCAGCTTCTGAGCGGCACCTGATCAGAAATTGGCGTTCTGCGCGATCTCGGCGTCGGCCAGACTTGCAGCAATCGCCCGGTCTTCGGCGCGTGCGACGGACATGGCCCGTGTCGCCATTTCATCGACCTGGGGCTGATCCAGGGTGCCGGTACAATCGCGATGGGCGACGATGAGCCATTTCAGGCCTTCAACGGGCTGGGGCGCATAGCCCTCGGCGCCATTGAACAGCAAATCCCCAAGGCTCGCCTGCGCCAGGCAATGGCCATTATCGGCGGCGGCACGAAGCCAGCGGGCGCTGAGCACGGGGCTGAAGCCGAGGCCATCTTCCTGCTGATAGAGCAGACCAACCTTATACTGGGCATCGGCGTCGCCAAAATAAGAGGCGGCGTGAAGGAGCACCTTGTAATACTCGACGCGATCCTGCGAAACGCCGGCGTCGGGCATTCCGTCCTTGTAATAATCGCTGAGCTTGACGAAGGAGCGCGCGACAATGTCGGCCTCAAGACCGCGAGGCGCGGCATCGGCGTGCTGATCGGCGATCTGGGCGAAATAGCCAAAGGCCCGGGCGGGGTCCTTGGCGACACCCTCGCCATTCTCATACATGGTGCCCAGCTGCCACAGGGCCATGGGCTGGCCCGCGGCGGCCGCGTTCTCAAGAGCAGAAATATAGGCGTCGCTGGACACACCGCCGCCTGCTCCGTCCAGCATATTTGCCAGATCGAGAGCGGCATCGGCCGCAGTCTGCGCCTGCACTGGCAGGTTGGAGGCCATGAAGGCCATCACAATACCTGCGGCAGCGGAAGCCAGGGGAAAATCCCTCGTGATCCGCATGATACTCCTCATATCCATGGGGCCATGGATAAAGCCTTTGGTTCGCGCTGGCATAAAAAGCCCTCGCGAAAACCGTCCTTGGCACCCGCCCCCGAATGCCTTGAGGCTCTTTATAGGAGCAGATTGTGGCAGGAAATGTCGCCAATTGATTGACGTGAGCCACTGCCGAAAGGATTCACAACGCCTGTTGCCGAATCGTCACATAGGCTTCGAGGAGCCGGGGAAGGTGGTCCCTCCCCCGGGCTCATTTGTTACTTGAGGCGCGTCAGTGCTTCGAGGATGCGGGTGCGGCGCTCAGTGGCGGCGTCACGACGAGCCTTCTGTTCCTCGATCACCTCTTCGGGGGCCTTGGAGACGAACTGCTCATTGCCGAGCTTCTTGTCGATCTGGCTGATTTCGGCGTCGAGCTTGGTCACTTCCTTCTCGAGGCGCGCGCGTTCGACGGCGATATCAATCACGCCGGTCAGCGGCAGCGCCCAGGTGGCTTCGCCGACGACGAACTGGGCGGACTCGCCCGGAACGGTCGACTGGGGCGAGATTTCCTCAAGGCGGGCTAGGCGGGTGATCAGCGAGGTGCCGGCAACGAGGCGGCGCAAGGTGTCTTCCCCTGCCCCGACGACGACGATGGGAAGCTTGGCGCCGGCCGGCACGTTCATCTCGCTACGGACCGAGCGGACATTAGTGATGACGTCGATCAACCAGGTGAGCTCGGCATCGGCGGCCGGGTCTTCGAGGCCAGCCAGATCGGGCCACTCGGTGAGGATCAGCATGGAGGTGCGCGGGGCGCCAAACTTGCCGGTCTCGGCCCAAAGCTCTTCGGTGACGAAGGGCATGAAGGGGTGGAGAATGGTCAGGATCTGATCGAGCGCCCAGGCAGCGGTCGCGCGGGTTTCGGCCTTGGCAGCCTCGTCCTCGCCCATGAAGACGGGCTTGGCGAATTCGACATACCAGTCGCAGAAGGTGCCCCAGACGAAGTCATAGGCGGCGTTGGCGGCCTCGTTGAACTTGTAATCCTCGATGCCGGCGCGGACGGCGGCTGCGCCGCGTGCGGTGGCGCCGACGATCCAGCGATTGAGCGGCAGCGTGTTTGTCTTGGGGTCATAGCCCTCGACACGGCGGCACTCGTTCATTTCGAGGAAGCGGGCAGCGTTCCAGATTTTGGTGACGAAGTTGCGATAGCCCTCGACGCGCTGAATCGAGAGTTTCAGATCGCGGCCCTGCGCGGCCATGGCGGCCAGGGTGAAGCGGGTGGCATCGGCACCATATTGATCGATGAGCTGGAGCGGGTCGATGACATTGCCCTTGGTCTTGCTCATCTTCTGGCCTTTTTCATCGCGGACCAGCGCGTGCATATAGACTGTGTGGAAGGGCTCTTCCTCAAGGAATTCGAGGCCCATCATCATCATACGGGCAACCCAGAAGAAGATGATGTCGAAGCCGGTGACCAGAACGCTGGTGGGGTAGTAGCGCTTGAGTTCCGGCGTTTCATCCGGCCAGCCGAGGGTGGAGAAGGGCCAGAGGGCCGAGGAGAACCAGGTGTCGAGGACGTCCTCGTCGCGCTTGAGCTCGACTGGCTTGCCATAATGCGCGGTGGCGAGAGCCTGTGCTTCGGCTTCGTCATAGGCGACGAAGGCGTGATTGTCCGGACCATACCAGGCAGGAATACGGTGGCCCCACCAGAGCTGGCGGGAAATGCACCATGGCTTGATGTTTTCGAGCCAGGCGAAATAGGTGTTTTCGTATTGCTGGGGCACGAACTTGGTGCGGCCTTCGCGCACCGAGGCGAGCGCAGGCCGGGCCAGCACATCGGCCTTGACCCACCACTGGTCGGTCAGAAATGGCTCGATGACGACGAGCTTGGACTTCTCGTCATGCGGGACCATGATCTTCTTGTCTTCGATATGGCTGAGGCCGCGGACCGGGTTTTCTTCGGCCAACGCCGTCAGGTCGGCAAGGATGGCCTTGCGGGCATCGAAACGGTCGAGGCCGCGATATTTTGCGGGGATGAAGTCGGCATCGATGATGGCGCCGCGCGTGGTGAAGACATTGATCGGCTCGAGGCCGGCGCGGGCGCCCACTTCGAAGTCGTTGAAATCATGCGCCGGAGTGATCTTGACGGCGCCGGTGCCCATGGTGGGATCGGCATATTCATCGGCAACGACGGGAATGCGGCGGCCAACCAGGGGCAGTTCGACGAACTTGCCGATGAGATTGGCATAGCGCTCATCTTCGGGGTGAACAGCGACGGCGACGTCGCCGAGCATGGTTTCGGGACGGGTGGTGGCGACGATGATGTAGTCACGGGTTTCCGTGCCCGTGACATTGCCTTCTTCGTCCTTGATCGGGAACTGATAGGTTACGCCATCGGCCAGCGGGTAGCGCAGGTGCCACATATGGCCCTTGATCTCGATGTTTTCGACTTCGAGGTCGGAAATGGCGGTTTCGAGGCCCGGATGCCAGTTCACCAGACGCTTGGCGCGGTAGATGAGGCCGCGCTTGTGCAGCTCGACAAAGACCTTGGTGACGGCGCGGACCATCTGGTCATCGGTGGCGCCCTGCTGGCCCATGGTGAAGCGTTCGCGGGAGAAGTCGGCCGAAGCGCCGAGGCGCTTCAATTGGTTCATGATGGTGCCGCCGCTTTCGGCCTTCCATTCCCAGATGCGCTCGACGAATTTTTCGCGGCCCATTTCGCGGCGACCCGGCTCCTGCCGTTCCATGAGCTGGCGCTCGACGATCATCTGGGTGGCGATGCCGGCATGGTCGGTGCCGGGCTGCCAGAGCACGTCTTTTTTGAGCATCCGGTTGAAGCGGATGAGGATGTCCTGCACCGTGTTGTTGAGCGCATGGCCGATGTGGAGCGAGCCGGTGACATTGGGCGGCGGAATGACAATGGTGTAGGTCTCAGCGCCGGGCGCAGCCCCTGCCCCGGCCGCAAAGGCTTTGGCCTCGAGCCAGCCGTCATAGATGCGGCCTTCAACAGCGGCGGGCTCATAGGTCTTTTCAAGCATTTGTCACTCGCAACAGCATAGACCCGCCAGGCGACGGCTTGGCGGGCGGGAAGAGGTTGGCAGACTTCAAGCAAATGCGGGGCGCAGGGTCAACAGGCACGCGCGCAGGGCTCCTGACATTCAAGCATGGCATTCCGGCCTCCCTCCTCACGCCCCCGAGCGAATTTGGCTTTCAGGCACACCTCGACGCCGGGCGGCGCTTCCGTCCCCGGTTTTGTTGTAGTCGATGGTGCTCCGAGACGCCTTTTGTCTCGAAATTTAAAAAATGAGACGCAAGGCATCTCGGAGCGTCGGGGTTTCTGGCGAGGAGGGTTTGTAGGGGGACATTGCTGCCACGAACCCATCTCCAGACCCAGGCTCCGATAACGATAACGAGCCCGCCCGACTGTCGCCGGGCGGTGATCGTTGCAACCCCATCCGTGCCCGGCTGATGGGGAGGAGTATGCCTGAGGTTTTTGGGGCGGGGATAAGTGGGATAAGTTGGGGTGGGAAACTGTGCAGTGCCACCCCCTCAGAGCTGCGCTAGGCCTGACGGCCAAGCTCTGCTTGCCTCCCCCATCAAAAGGGGGAGGTGTCGCTCCACTCGTTTAACGCGATCAGCGCCAACAACTGGCGCCCATAGCGCCTCGGAAATGAACGCAGCTAGCGCGAAAGCCTGAACGGGATCGATGACGCTAAAGCTCGCTGCCATTCGAGCATAGCTCTCATGGCCTTCTCGGCTCAAATCTCTCCACTGGAGAGATTTGTCCTTCGGAACACCTCGAAGTTACTCACCGCGGGATACGCGGGAGATTTCTTTTTCGACAACGCGCTCGACGACGGAGGGCAGGTGTTCGTCCAGCCATTCCTTGAGCATGGGGCGCAGCATGTCGCGCATCATGGATTCAAGCGTGAGGCCGGGATTGGCAATGCCCAAGGCATTGAGCTTGCCTATGGAACCGCGCACGGCGGCGCGGGTGGCGGAGCCGAGCAGTTCCTCGGTCATGTCGGAGGTGAGCGTCGGATCGGGCAGCGCTGGCGCCGGGGCTTCGGCGACTGGCTCGGCCTGCATCACAACCGGCTCGGGCTCTTCGTCGAGCAAAGCGGTCAGATCCGCCTCAGGCTCTGGCTCGGGCTCCGGCGCGCGCATGGAGGGAACAGGATCAAAGGACGGCAGATCCTCTTCAACCTCGGACAGATCGAAACTGACATCTTCGGCTTCAACCAGCGCTGGCCCGTCGGCGACCTCTTCTTCGACTTCGGTGTCGGCAAGAATGGAATCGAAGCTGAAACCTTCGGCAACGTCCTGATCGGCTTCTTCGACGATCTGGCTGGGCGACAGGGTCAGAGGCTCGATGTCGTCGAGCATATCGCTCAGATCGCGCTCTGCCTGATTGCCCAAGGGCTTTGCGGGCGCAGCCTGCATCGGCGGCGGGGCGGACTGAACGGCTGGTCGGCGCGGCACGCCAGCAGCATCGTCATCGGCGATGATCTGTCGAATGGAAGACAGGATCTCGTCCATGGACGGTTCTTTAGCGGCCGGCTTGTTCATCAGTGCCTCTTACACTCGCGCCCGATGGGAAAGGTCTCCGCAGACAGCCAATCCCTGATTCGTAAACGTTACCTTAGCGCCAAGGTGCACAATTAGGAATCATCCCAACCGCCAACTGTGACTTCTTCCACGAAATTTTGCGGAAAAGCCTGTCGGTCGAAACGGGCGACGTGCGAACGGCTATTCGACGACGGTGCGCAATTCCTGCCAGACGTCCTCGACCGCATCGGTATAGCGCACCGCCGACTTGACCTCGACCGGCAGGCCGAGATCGGACGCTGTCAGGCGGCCAAGGGCGGAGAGCAGGGAGAATGTGGCGATGACCTTGTTGGTGGAGGCATTGATCAGCTGCTCGCGGGCGCTGGTCAGCTCGGCTTGGGAATTGAGCACGTCGAGCGTGGTGCGGGTGCCGAGGTCCAGTTCCTGGATGACGCCATCGAGCACGGTATTGCTGGCAGTGACGCTGGCCTGAGCCGCGTTGATCTGGGCATCGGCGCTCTGAATGCCGGCCCAGGCGGCGATGACGGCCTCGCGGATCTGGTCATAGGCGGACATGGCGTCCACCTCAGACTTGATCTGGCCCAGATTGGCATTGCGAACCGCCGAACCCAGGCGGCCGCCGGAATAAAGCGGCACGGAAATGCGGAAGCCGACACTGGCATTAAAGCCGTCGCGGGCGCCGCCTGCCGGGCCAGTCCAGGAACTGCCGACCGAGCCGGAAATGGCGGCGGTGGGGCCGAAGCCGGCCTGGGCGACATCAAGGCCGGCCGCTGCGGCGCGAATGCCCGCCTGGGCGAGACGAATGCCGGGATGGCCGATTTCGGCTTCGGCAATGGCCGCTTCCAGCGAATTGGGGATCAGCCGGTTATAATTGTGGTTGGGCGACAGGCTATGCGCGCTGATGCCAACCAGCCGCTGGAAGCTGGCTTCGGCGGTCTGCAGGCTGGCGATAGAGGCCTGATAGGCCGCCTGAACCTGAGCCAGGCGGGCCTGGGCCTGGGCGACATCGATGCGCGTGCCCTCGCCCACTTCAAGGCGATCCTGCGCCGACTGCAGCTGGGCCTGGAAGAAGGTGATGTTGTCCTGGCGCAGGGCCAGCAACTGGCGGCCGCTCAGCACTTTCATATAGGCCTGCACGACCTGGAACAGGACATTCTGCTCGGCGACGCGGATCTGGAGCTCGGCAACTTCGGCGCCGGCGCGGGCGGCCTCGATCTGGGCTTCGGTGGCGCCGCTGTCGAAAATGGTCTGGCCGTAATCAAGGCTGGTGCCCAGCGAAGTGACGGGCGCAGTCCAGCCGCCGCCGATCAGGCTCTGGGCCTGGCCACCGGTGATGGTGGCGGAAATATTGGGGCTCTGGCCGGACTTGGCCTGGACGATCCGCTCGGCGGCCTGCTTGGCGCTGACCACGGCGGCCTGAAGATCGGGCGAATGGTCATAGGCCGCGGCCAGGGCCTGGGGAATGGACTGCGCCTGCGCCGCGCCAACGGGCACAAACGCTACCGCCATGGCAAGAACACTTGCCCCAACTAAGCCGCTAAACTTCATAACCCGCCTCCAGACCCCACGATACTAACGCCCGGCACATGGGGTGCACAACCGACCCAGGCAATTCCTACCAAACTTTAACCTCGGCATATTTCCCGTTCGTGGCAGGACAGCAACACAAGGCAGGCTCATAAAACAAATTCCGCGACCGGCGCGGCAGAAAAGACGGGCGGAAGACCGACATTGAAGGCCGACCGCGCTTTTATGCCATCGTCACTGCTGACGAAAATGGTGGCTATGCCGACCGCCCCGCTGCGCATTGTCGCCACAAGGCGCCCGCCGGGGGCCAGCAATGGAAAGAGATCAAGTGGCTCACGCTCGAGGGCGCCATCGACGATGATGGCGTCGAAGAGCTGACCATCGAGCGCTTCGGGGCTGCCGTGTATGAGAGTGACTTTCGTGTCGGCCAAATTCCGTGCGACGAGCGCGGCAAGGTCCTTGTCGGCTTCGAGCGCCACGACTTTGTCGGACAGGCGCGCCAGGATGGCGCTCGTATAGCCGGTGCCGGCGCCAAGATCGAGAACGCGGTCCCCCGGCTGAATGTCAGCGAGCTGCAGCAGCCGGGCCAAAATGACAGGGGCGGACAAAAGACGGCCAGCGCCCGGCGCGCCGATGGGGTGGGCCTTGTCGAGATAGGCGATGTCGCGGCGGGCCTGGGGAACAAAATCTTCGCGCGGAACGGCGTTGAAGGCGGACAGCAGGCGCAGATCGAGCACCCCGCCAGCGCGCAACTGGCCATCGATCATCGTCCTGCGGGCGTTGCTGAAATCGATCATGGACGGGATCGGCCTTTGAACCATATGCCGGACGTGAATATCCCGCTGCCGATGGACTGGCAATAGACGGCGCGGCGAGAGCGACAATTTGTGCGCCGAGTTGCGCGCAAGGCAGGGTTGCAGCGGGCGGGCGGCGGAGCCGACGCCAGGCACAGCGAACGGGTCTGAAGTGGAAATGGAGGCCACGTCCGGAATCGAACCGGAGTACACGGATTTGCAATCCGCTGCGTAACCACTCCGCCACGCGGCCTCACGGCGGAAGTACGTATTTCAGGTCAGGCACTTATGCAAGTGCCGGTGAAGGCTGGGCGGGATTTTAGGGAAAAGCGGCGCCTCTTTCCCTGGGTGCAAGGCTTGGTAGCCCTGACGTAAAGGGGCCATAGTCAGTGGCGCAGCAAGGGTTTAGCGTGCGGCGGCATTGCAGAGAGAATCGTCATGAGCCAGACCGCCGACAGCGCGCCAAACCGCCGCGAACTTGCGCAACCCATCATTGCGGGCCTGCTGGCAGCCATGGTGGGCTATGCCAGTACATTCACGCTGGTGCTGGCCGCGATGACGTCGGCGGGCGCATCGCCACAGCAGGCGGGCTCGGCGCTGTTCTCGGTCAGCATCGCCATGGCCATTCTCAATATCGCCGTGGCGTCGCGGATAAAACTGCCCGTGAGCTTTGCGTGGTCGACGCCGGGCGCGGCGTTTCTGCTGAGCGTCGGCGAACCGGCAGGCGGGTTTCCCGCGGTGGCCGGAGCACTGCTGGTGGCGGCGGGGCTGATCGTTTTGACTGGCCTGGTGAAGCCGCTGTCGCGCGCTATTGCGGCCATTCCACCGGCTTTGGCCAATGCCATGCTGGCGGGGATGCTGCTGCCGCTCTGTCTTGCGCCGATCAATGCGGTGGCGGAATTGCCGGCGCTGGCGCTGCCGATCCTCTTGGCCTGGATGCTGGGGCTGGCTTTTGCGCGGCGCTATGCGGTGCCGATCGCGGTGCTGGTGACGGGCATCGTGCTGGCCACGACCACAAACCTGCCGCCTGGCGCACTGGACGGCGCCTGGCCGTCGCTGGTGTTTGTAATGCCCGAATTTACGCTCGACGCGATCATCCGCATCGCATTGCCGATCTATGTGGTAACGATGGCTTCGCAAAACCTGCCGGGCATTGCGGTGCTGAAAGCCAATGGCTTCAATGTCCCGCCCGGACCGATTTTTGTGCTCACCGGCATTGCCAGCGGCATTATCGCTTTTTTTGGCGGTTTGACGACCAACCTCGCCGCGATTACCGCGGCCATCTGCGCCGGACCCGAGGCGCATCCTGATCCGAAGCGACGGTGGCCGGCACCGGTGGCGGTGGGCGCGGGCTATACGCTGCTGGCTTCGCTTTCGAGCCTGGCGGCGGCCTTCATTGTCGCCTCCCCGCCCCTATTGATCCAGGCCGTTGCCGGGCTGGCGCTGCTGTCGAGCCTTGCCTCGGCGCTGGCCGCAGCGTTGACGGAGGAAGAGGTCCGGCTGCCTGCGATCCTGACCTTTGTGGCCACGGCATCGGGCGTGACGGTGGCCGGGGTCGGCGCGCCGTTTTGGGGATTGGTCGGCGGCATCGCCTTGCTGCTCCTGCTGCGCTGGCGGAAAGCTGGATGAGCAAGGTCCATGGTCTGATTCTGGCCGGAGGGCATGGGAGCCGGCTGGGGCATGTGCGCAAAGCCGATCTGCGCCTCGGCGGAATGCGGCTGATCGAGCGCGTGGCTGCGCGGCTGAGCGGCGTGGCAAGGCCGGTACTGATTTCGACGGGATTTGGCGAGACAGTCACACTGGAGAATGCGCTGTGCCTGCCCGATGGCATGGGCGACAAGCAAGGGCCCATGGCGGGACTGGTTGCGGGCGTGCGACACCAGCTGCCGCAGGCGGAGCCGGATGATGTGCTGATCTGTGTGGCGGTGGATACGCCGTTCCTGCCCGATGATTTTGTTGCCCGGATGATCGCGGCACTGGCGGATGGCGCGGCGGCAAGCCACGCGGTTTTCGGGGAAACCCTTTATCCCACCAATGCCGCCTATCGGCTTTCGGCGCTGGCGGACCTGCCAAGACAATTTGATTCTGGAGCAGCGCCCAACAGCCCGCGGCGATTGCTGGACCTGCTCGGCGCAGTGAAGATTGACTGGTCAGGCGCGGTTTCGGGCGATCCATTCGCCAATCTCAACACGCTGGAAGACCTTGTTCGGCTGAGCCGGCGCTGCGCTATCGCCAACTAATTCACCCCACATTGCATTGGGGGCTTGGCAAAGCGGATCAGTTTGGTTACACGGACCTCGCTCTCGCCAAGAGGGCGCAAGAATGTTCCGCGATAGCTCAGTTGGTAGAGCGTTCGACTGTTAATCGAATGGTCGCTGGTTCGAGTCCAGCTCGCGGAGCCATTCTTACTTTTGTTCCTCAGACTTTTTAGATCGGCCCAAGCCATTCGCTATGCGGATGTCTCGTTGTGTTGATGCCGTGCTCGGTTACAGGCGAGTTTTCGGCTTTGGCCAGCGTGCTACGGCCCCAAGTCTAAGCGTCGCACAAAATTTGCACTGTGAAATTGCGACCTTTGTCGGCAAGTTCCTTGGAGGTCAAAGGTTTCTCTGGGTCCGCAGACGGCTCAGGCAATCTGAATATGCTCAGGTAATCGGCGACTACGTCTCCTTTGATAGCAAACCCCACATTAGGAGCGGTGGTGCCTATGGCAGCGAGCAGCGCCTCATCATTGATCTTTGAGACGGCTACGCCCAGCACTCGCCCGTTTTCATCGAGAATCGGGCCGCCGCTGTTGCCAGGCTGGATGCCAACATTTGTAATAAATCGAGTTAGCTCACCAAACAGACCAGTCTCTGACGAAATTATCCCCGTACCCATGTTGAGTGACGAATTCAGTATGTCCGCTAGTGGGAAGCCAAGTGCAACCACACTTTCGCCAAGTTCAACGGCCTCCCCGCGTATCTCTGCAATGGGATGAGGCTTCGGTGTCCGCAATTGAATTACCGCGAGGTCCACGTCCTTATCACTCGTGACCACCCGAGCAGGACCATACCCAACCACCTCTATGGCCGAACATCCGTCAACTACGTGGTGATTGGTAACCAGTACGCCTCTCTCTGCTACGAAAAAGCCCGAACCGGATGCGCTTCTGGTGCGTGCAGAATCCTTTTGCGCTTCCGTCTCTGGCTTTGCGTCGGCCAGTACCGGCGAATTGCTTTCAGGTTGGTCAAATGCCTTAGGATAGGAATGCGACGCCATGAACGTAGCAACCATCGCACCTAGGTCATTTACGGTCGAATCCCACTCCACTGAGAAGCCCGCGCTCTCGTCAGGCGTATAGTAAATCAAAATGTAGAAGGAGCGGCCTTCTCGAGTTCCTGAGACAACAAAACTATCAGATTTTAGCGTCTGATAACTAATACGGCGCGTCGCATTTTGTGATGAGAGAGAGCGGTAGAGGCTTTCAAAGCTCTCTTCAGAATACGGCTTGCGAATTGTCTCCAGACGCATCGAACCATCCGCACTGGCGTATGCGGTACCGCGTTTGGTTTCACTTATAGAAGGCAGTAGCTTCTGGGGGAGCAATAAGGTCATTTGACCTCGCTCATCCTGAACGAGGTCAAACCCGAGTTCGAAAAATAGTTCTCCAGCTGCAGCGTCAAGGAGGTCCATCTGTCGCGAGGTCAACACCCCTGTTGCGGCGTCACCAAGCGACACTTGGAAGCCGGTTATCGCGCGATATGTGTAGTTCCCGAAAGTGCCATCGGTCAGCGAGAGGTAATGCCCCAGAAGCATCAACCGCGACTGCAGCAGCCCGCGATCCTCTTCGCTCATACCGTTAAACCAACGCTGGCTTCCTGAGTAATCAGCCCGAACCGCGGGCATCGCAGCAATAATTGCTAAGAAAATCAAAGCGATACGCAAGAGCGAACGAGCTTTTGAATAAGACATTTTGGCATCCCCCATTCTATTTTTCCTCGAAAGGGCGGATTTGTTCAAGCAGTCTGGCGAGGAATGGTTAGCTGCTCCGCTGCTACCGGCTGGTGCAATCCCCGAGTCCAGCTCGCGGAGCCATTCTTTCCTTTCCCGGGAATTTTCCACCATATGGATTGATTAGATGGTGACCGCTTGCGGTGGCCATTGACCTTTTGTGGTGGAGTAGTAGGACGGGCCGTCCCTTTTCAAGAACAGCTTTTCCATGACCACACAGTCTTCCGTCGCGCCCGGTGTGCAGCGCGCAACCATGACCATCCTTCTGGCCGTCAGCTTTGGGCACTTGCTCAATGACCTGCTGCAGTTTCTGCTGCCGGCGCTTTATCCGATGTTCAAAGAAAATTTCGGGCTGACCTATCTGCAGATCGGCCTGTTGACGCTGGGCCAGCAGATCACGGCCTGCCTGTTGCAGCCGGCCTTTGGCCTGTTTGGTGACCTTAAGGCAAAGCCCTATTGGCTGGCGCTGTCGATGACCATCATTGCAGCGGGCGTGGCCATGCTGGCTTTTGCCAATGGTTTTATCTTGCTGTTGATCGCCGCCGTGGTGGTGGGCACCGGTTCGGCGCTGTTCCACCCGGAAGCCTCGCGCGTGGCGCGGCTGGCTTCGGGCGGGCGGCTTGGCTTTGCGCAATCGCTGTTCCAGGTGGGCGGCAATGCGGGGACGGCGCTGGGTCCGCTGGCGGCGGCGTTCATTCTGCTGCCGCTCGGCCAGACCAGCGCGGCCTGGTTCGTGCTGGTGGCTGCCGCCGGCATTGCGCTGTTGAGCTATGTCGGGCGCTGGTATGCCGACCACCAGCGGCAGGCAGCCCTGCGCCCCAAGGTGGAACTGAAGAAGCCGGCGCTTTCCCGCGAGCGGCTGATTGTTGCCTTTGCGGTGATCGGGGCGCTGCTCTTGAGCAAGTTCATCTATATCGAGACCTTCAAGAGCTATTACGCCTTCTTCCTGATCGAGAAGTTCAATCTGTCGGTCAGCGATGCGCAGCTTTATCTCTTCCTATTCCTCGGCTCGGTGGCTGCGGGCACCTTTATCGGCGGCCCGGTGGGCGATCGCTATGGGCGGCTGGCGGTGATCTGGGTTTCGATCCTGGGCACCCTGCCCTTTTCGCTGCTGCTGCCGCATATGAATCTGTTTGGTACGGCTGCGATGAGCGTATTGATTGGTCTGATCCTGTCCTCGGCATTTTCGGCCATGGTCGTCTATGCGCAGGAACTGGTGCCGGGCAAGGTGGGCATGATCGCCGGCTTTGTCTTCGGCTTTGCCTTTGGCATCGGCGCGCTGGGTGCGGCGGTGATGGGCGCGCTCGCCGACGTGATCGGCATTGTCGCCGTTTTCGGCATCTGCGCCTTTCTTCCGGCACTTGGGCTGCTTACAATCCTGTTGCCGCGCACGGCGGAGCTTTACCCTGAGGCAAGGGAACAGACGGCATGAGCAAGGACATTGAAATAGACGGCGAGGGCCAGATCGAACTGACCCGGACCATCGATGCCAATGTCAGCGATGTGTTCGCCGCCTGGACCGACCCGGCGCTGATCGAGCAATGGCAGGCGGACGAGGCCGAATTCGACGCCTTTGAGGGTGGACAATATCGCTTTGTCACCTTTGCCGACGAAGACGACGAGGCTGACCACGAGGTCAGCGGCGACGTGCTGCAATTTGTGGAAGACCAGAAGCTGGTTCTGTCCTGGGTGCACAAGGACGAAGAGGACGAGCTGATTTTTGTGCTCGACCTCACCTTCAAGGCGCTGGATGCGGACCGCACCAGCATCACGCTGGTGGAACGCGGCCTGCCCCATGCCGATGCGCAGACGCGAATTTTCTCCATGGAAGCGTGGAGTGCGGCCTTCGAGGTGCTTGCCGAACTGATGGAATAGGCTGAACCGGGAGCTGGTGGCGCACGTAGTATCACCAGCCCGGAGTTTTATTGCCCATGTCCACCCATCTCGTCTGGCTGCGCCATGATCTGCGCCTGACCGACAATCCTGCCCTCGCCGCGGCCTGCGCCGATGGCGGGGCGGTGATTGCGCTCTATATTCACGAGACCGATGCAGAGGTGCGCCAGCCCGGTGGCGCGGCGCGCTGGTGGCTGCACCATAGTCTTGAACGGCTTGGCGGGGCGCTGGCGGGGTTGGGCGTTGCCTTGCGGGTTGAGACCGGCGCGGCCGGTGAGGTCATCGGACGGGTTGTTGCGGAGACCGGCGCGACGCATGTGCATTGGAACAGGCGCTATGGGCCCGGTGAACGGGCGCTGGATGGCGCAATCAAGACCGGTTTGCGGGAGCGCGGGCTTGTTGTGCAGTCCCATGAAGGCAATGTTCTGGCGGAGCCATGGACCGTGCAGACGGGGCAGAAGCAGCCCTATTCGGTATTCAGCCCATTCTGGAAAAATCTGCGGGAGATGGCGATTACGCGACCGGTGCGGGCACCCGAGCGGGTCGGGAAACCTATCAAGGAGGCGGCGCGTGACAGCGACTATGTGGCGCCCAATTGGTCGGCAAAGCTTGGCGCCTATTGGGAGATTGGCGAGGTGGGGGCGGAGGCCTGTCTCGCTAAATTTCTCGACGAAAGGCTGGATGGCTATACGAATGGCCGCGACGCGCCGGGGACAATCAGCACGTCGTTCCTCTCGCCGCATTTGCGGTTTGGCGAAATAAGTGCGCGGCAGGTCTGGCACGCAGCCAAGGCGCTGGCACACGCAGAGCCGGGCCTTGCGGGAGAGGTGGACAAGTTTCTCTCGGAACTGGCCTGGCGCGATTTCAGCTATCATCAGCTCTATCATCGCGAGAATATCGCGCAGGTGCCGATGCAGGCCAAGTTTGCCGGTCTGGAATGGCGCGAGGCGCCGCAGGATCTAGAGGCCTGGCAGCGGGGGCAGACCGGGTTTCCCATTGTCGATGCCGGAATGCGGGAGCTTTGGGAAACCGGGGTGATGCAAAACCGGGTGCGGATGCTGACCGCGTCGCTGCTGGCCAAATCGCTGCTGATCGACTGGCGTCTGGGCGAGCAATGGTTCTGGGATTGCCTTGTGGATGCAGACATTGCCAGCAATCCGGCCAATTGGCAGTGGGTGGCCGGATGCGGGCTGGATGCGGCGCCCTATTTCCGCATTTTCAATCCGGTGCTGCAGGGCGAGCGGTTTGACGGCGAGGGCGATTATGTGCGGCGCTGGGTGCCGGAATTGGCGAGGATGCCGGACAAATGGCTGCACCAGCCTTTTGCGGCGCCGGAGGCCGTTTTGATCAAGGCGGGCGTCGTGCTGGGCAAGACTTATCCAAAACCCGTCGTCGATCTCAAAGCCGGACGACAGCGGGCGCTGGACGCCCTGGCCGCGCTTGGCTGAGGAATGTTATTGCGCATTCGGGTGGCCCAGCCGTGATGGGTTGCGCCGCGGGGTTCTGGCGGGAAAAGCCGTGCCAGATGATACGCTTATGCCTTGCCTCTGGTTCTGGCGGGACCTAGGTTAAATCCTTGATCCACCGACATATAGATCCATGGCCAAGCACCAAGACCTGATTTCCGCCATCGGCAACACGCCGCTGATCCGCCTTAACCGCGTTTCGACGCTGACGGGCTGCGAAATATGGGGCAAGGCGGAGTTTTTGAACCCTGGCCAGTCGGTGAAAGACCGCGCGGCGCTGTTCATCATCCATGACATGGTCAAATCCGGCGCGCTGAAGCCGGGCGGTACGATTGTCGAGGGCACGGCGGGCAATACCGGGATCGGGCTGACGCTGGTGGCCAATTCGCTTGGCTTCAAATCGGTCATCGTCATTCCCGATACGCAGAGCCAGGAAAAGAAGGACGCCCTGCGCCTTTATGGCGCCGAGCTGATCGAAGTGCCGGCCAAGCCCTACAAGGACCCGAACAATTACATCAAGGTTTCGGGGCGCCTGGCCGAGAAGCTCAACCGGGAATTGCCCGAGGGCGCGGTCTGGGCCAACCAGTTTGACAATGTTTCCAACCGTCGCGCCCATATCGAGACGACGGGGCCGGAAATCTGGCAGCAGACCAATGGGCGGATCGACGGCTTTATCTGCGCGGTCGGTTCGGGCGGAACGCTGGCCGGCGTGGCCGAGGCTTTAAGGGCGCGCAATGCGGACGTGAAGATCGGGCTGGCAGATCCGGAGGGCGCGGCGCTCTACGAATATTACGCCCATGGGGCGCTGAAATCGTCGGGCAATTCGATCACCGAAGGCATCGGCCAGGGGCGGATTACGGCGAACCTTGAGGGGCTCACGGTCGACCTGCCCTATCAGATTTCGGACGCCGAGGCCCTGCCTTATATTTTTGATCTGCTCGAGCATGAGGGCCTGTGCCTTGGTGGTTCGAGCGCGATTAATATTGCAGGTGCGGTGCGCATGGCGCGTGATCTGGGACCGGGCAAGACCATCGTCACGATCCTCTGCGATTATGGCAATCGCTATGCCAGCAAGATCTTCAATCCCGAATTCCTGCACAGCAAGGACCTGCCTGTGCCGCGCTGGATGGAAGATCGCACGCCAATCGATATTGCCAGCGTGATGGAAAACACATCGGCCTGAGCCGGTTTGTCATCGCGGTGTATCAGGCAGGATTGTCGGCCCCAGTGCGCCTGCTAAGGTGTGGTTCCGGTTTGAACCATGAGCGGACAAGGCATTGGGCATAGGCGACATTGTGCGGCTGATCGTGGCCGATTTCCATATTTTTGCGGCGTTCATGGCCGGGGTTTACCTGCTGGCTATTGTCTGTGCCGTGCGCGAAATCCTCAATTCGCGGACCTCGCAGGGCTCGATTGCCTGGCTGCTGTCGCTGGCCCTGCTGCCCTTCCCTACTGTGCTGCTCTATCTGGTGTTCGGGTGGAAGCTGTTTGACGATTATGCCACCAACAGGGTGCGGAACGGGCGCGCCAACCGGCCCTTGCGGGCGCGCGACCTGGCCCTGGTGGACCGCGAGACGGACGCCAAATGGCCGGTGCAGATGCATGTGTCGGAACTTCCGTTTCTCAAGGGCAATGATGTCGAGCTGCTGATTGATGGCGCGGCGACATTCCAATCCATCTTTGCCGGGATTGATGCGGCGGAGCATTATCTTCTCGTGCAGTTCTACATTATCCGCGACGACCGCCTGGGCCGGGAACTGGCCGATCGGCTGATTGCGCGGGCCAAGGCCGGGGTGAAAATCCACGTGCTCTATGACGATGTGGGCAGCAATGGGATGCCGCTGAGCTATCGGCGCAGATTGCGTGACGCGGGCATCGAGGTGGCGGGATTCAACCAGCGCCACAAGTTCATGCGCCTCTACGGACCGACGCGGATCAATTATCGCAATCACCGCAAGATTGTCGTGGCCGATGGCAAGCACGCCTGGGTGGGTGGGCTCAATGTGGGCGTCGAATATCTGGGTGAAGGAAGGCTGGGGCATTGGCGCGACACGCATGTGCGGGTTTCCGGACCCGCAGCGCTGGGCTGCGCCTTGCTGTTTCGTGAGGACTGGGAATGGGCGACGGGCAATGCCCTCACGCCCGAAACGCCGCAAACGCTTGATACGCCTGGCGACCAGTCGGTGCTGGTGATGGGCAGCGGCCCGGCCGACAAGCTGGAAGAATGCGCCATTGCCTATACCGACCTGATCGGGCGGGCACGGGAGCGGCTGTGGATCGTCAGCCCCTATTTCGTGCCCGACACCGATATTCGTACGGCGCTGTTCGCGGCGCGGCTGCGCGGGGTCGATGTGCGCATCATGCTGCCGGACAATCCGGACCATACGCTGGTGTGGCTGGCCAGCATGGCCCACGCCGATTCCATGGTGCAACACGACATCGGCGTCTATCGATACACGGACGGCTTCCTGCACCAGAAGGTGGTGCTGATGGATGACCAGATGGCGACGGTTGGCAGCGTCAATTTCGACAACCGTTCCTTTGCGATCAATTTCGAGATTACCATGTGGTTCACTGACCCCCGCACTATCGAGGCGGTGGAAGCCATGCTGCTCGAGGATTTCAAATCGTGCCGGGAGGTGGGCAAGGTGGAGGTCGAAGCGCGGCCATTGCCGCTGCATTTCCTGTCGCAGGCGGCGCGGTTGCTCTCGCCGCTGCTCTAGTTCTTATCGACGTTTACCGGATAGGCGGGGCGTAAAGAAGCCCGCCATTGCTCCAGATGGCGTTCTGGCCGCGCAGCATGGCAGCGCCCGTTTGCGGACCGAAATGGCGATCAAAAAGCTCGCCGTAATTGCCGACCGCGCGAATGGCGTCGCTCATAAAGGTGGGCTTAAGGCGGAGCGCGGCGCCATAATCATCCTCAACCCCGAGCAGCCGGCGCACCGCCGGCGTGCGTGCCGCCGAAAGCGAGTCGATGTTGAGGCTGGTGACGCCGACTTCTTCGGCAGCGATCAGCGAAAAAATCGTCCAGCGGATGATGTTGAACCACTCGTCATCATCGGCGCGGATAACCGGGCCCAGAGCTTCCTTGGAGATGCGCTCGGGCAGAATGCGATGCTGCGACGGATCGGTCAGGAGACGGCGCATGGCCTGCAATTGCCGGCCCGAAGCGGAAACGACCTGGCAGAGACCGGCGCGATAGGCGGCAAGCAGATCGGCCAGTTCCTCATAGGCGACTTCGCGGAACGAGGTCTGGTTGGAAAAGAAGAACTCGTCCAGCGCCTGTGACTCGCCCGAGCTGTTGTCGACGCAGATGCTGACATTGTCGAGCTCATAGGCCGAGACGACGCCCAGCGACTGGGGAACGAGAAAAGCCTGCCCGTCGAAGAAATTGGTGGCGACAAAGCGGGCGCCATAAAAGGTGTCGCGGCCCGCCGTCCATGCACCATTGCGCATGAGCACATCGACGTCGCCTGTTTGAAGCGGCGCAAAGCGGGCCTCGCCCGTATAGGAGCGGAACTCGATTAAATCGGGGTTGGAAAATACCGCGGCGGCCAGCGCCCGGCAGAAATCGACATCAAAGCCGGACCAGCGGCCACGCTCATCCTGCTGGGCAAAGCCCGCGAGGGGGTTGCTGGCGCCACAGACCAGGAAGCCACGCTCGCGCACTGTGTCCAGGGTGGCAGCCATGACTGGTGGCGCTGCCATTCCAAACAGAATGGCAGCCAGCGACAGGACTGGCTTGAACAGATGACGCACGATGCAAGCTTTCTTTTCTCGCGCGCCATATTGGCAGGCAGAGGAAGGGGGTCAAGCCTGACCCGGCTCGACCCCCGATAAATTGTTGCAATTGCTGGCGCTGATCTGGCGCCGAGCCATGCGAGCCGCCACTTAAGCGTAGCTTTCGTGGCCTTCTCTCTTAAAATCGTCCCGCCGGGACGATTTTGCCAAGCGGCACAGTTCGAAGTCTCATGGCCTTCTTGACTGGCCCGGCTCCACCGGAGCCGCGCCTTCGCTGCGCGAACCGTCTTCGAAGTCACCTCAAATCGCTCCACTGGAGCGATTTGCCCTGCGGGACGCGTGCCATTCGAGCATAGCTCTCCTGGCCTTCTCACCTCAAATCGCTCCACTGGAGCGATTTGCCTAATGGGACGGTTGCTGCCATTCGAGCATAGCTCTCATGGCCTGCTCGCCTCAAATCGCTCCACCGGAGCGATTTGCCCTGCGGGACGGCTCTCAGTGCAAAATCTGGCTCAGGAACAGCTTGGTGCGTTCGTGCTGCGGATTGGAGAAGAATTTCTCCGGCTCATTCTGCTCGATAATCTGGCCCTGATCCATGAAGATGACTCGGTTGGCGACCTGACGGGCAAAGCCCATTTCGTGGGTCACGCAGATCATGGTCATGCCTTCTTCGGCAAGGCTGATCATCACTTCCAGCACTTCCTTGACCATTTCCGGATCGAGCGCCGAAGTCGGCTCGTCGAAAAGCATGATGCGCGGCTGCATACAGAGCGAGCGGGCGATGGCCACGCGCTGCTGCTGACCGCCAGAAAGCTGGCCGGGGAACTTGTTGGCTTGCTCTGGAATCTTGACGCGCTCGAGATAGTGCATGGCCGTGGCCTCGGCCTCGACCTTGGGCACGCCCCGCACCCAGATGGGCGCCAGGGTGAGATTTTGCAGAATGGTCAGATGCGGGAAGAGGTTGAAGTGCTGGAACACCATGCCGACTTCACGGCGCACCTCGTCGATGCGCTTGAGATCGGCTGTCAGCTCGGTCCCGTTGACGATGATCTGACCTTCCTGGTGCTCCTCCAGGCGGTTGATGCAGCGGATCAGCGTGGACTTGCCCGAACCAGAAGGGCCGGCGATGACGATGCGCTCGCCCTCCATCACCCTGAGGTTGATGTCGCGCAGCACATGGAAGTCGGAATACCATTTGTGCATTCCGATAACGTCGATCGCCACATTGGTGCTCGACACTTTCATCTGGGACGTGTTGACGGCCCGTTCGACGGTAGTTTCGGAAACCTGAGACATTGTAACTACCTCTTGTAGCCAGTGTTGAGACGGCGCTCCATCCACATGGAGTAACGCGACATACCAAAGCAGAAGACCCAGAAGACCATGGCGGCAAAGATATAGCCGGTGGTCGCCGTATTGGCCGACTGCCACTCAAGCGCGGAGTCGTTCTTGGTTTTGACCGCTTCAAGCAGGTCTTTCATACCCACGATGTAGACGAGCGACGTATCCTTGAAGAGCGAGATGAAGTTATTCACGATGCCCGGAATGACGTGCTTGAGCGCTTGGGGCAGGATGATGAAATACATCCGCTGCCAATAGCTCATGCCCAATGACTCGGCGGCTTCATATTGTCCGCGCGGAATGGCCTGCAAGCCGCCGCGCACCACTTCGGCCATATAGGCCGCGGTGAACAGCGTCACACCCACCAGGGCCCGAAGCAGCTTATCCACCGTCATGCCTTGAGGCATGAACAAGGGCAGCATGATCGAGGCCATGAACAGGATGGTGATCAGCGGAACGGCGCGGATCAACTCGATGAAGGCAATGCAGAGCGTCTTGATGACCGGCAGTTTGGACTGCCGCCCCAGGGCCAGGATGATGCCGATGGGGAAAGACAGCGTGATGCCGACGACGGAGATGATCAGCGTGATCAGCAGGCCGCCCCACTTTTCGGTCGGGATTTCCCGCAGGCCAAACATGCCGCCAGCAAGCAGGATGTAGCTGATGATCGGATAGACGAAGAGGAAGAGCACCGCATTGGTGCGCTTGAAGGGCACGGACGGAATAAGCAGCGGAATGAACAGGACCGCGCCAAGGGCGAAGACGATGTTCGGGCGCCATTGCTCGGGAATGTCATAGAAGCCGTAGATGAAGAACTCCATCTCGCTTGAGATGTAAGCCCAACACGCGCCAGCGGTTTCCATGCGACATTGCTCGACGGTTCCCCCTGGCGGCACAGCATTGCCGACAAAGTAGCCGTAAAGCGGCGGCACGACCCAGAAGAGAAAGGCCAGACCAAGCAAGGTCAGGACTGAATCGAGCGGGGTCGCGAAGAGGTTTTTGCGCGCCCATGCCATTGCACCACTGGTGCGGTGCGGCGGGGGCTTGGCTCCAACCATGTCGGAGCGGACGAATCCAATATCTGTCATGGCCGGGCTCCTACCGTTCCACCAGGCTGACGCGGGCGTTGTACCAGTTCATGATCAACGAGGTCAGCAGCGAGAAGGTGAGATAGACCAGCATCACCATGGCGATACATTCGATGGCGCGGCCAGTCTGGTTGAGCGAAGTTCCGGCAAAGACGTTGACCAGCTCCGGATAGCCGATGGCGGCGCCCAGAGACGAGTTTTTGGTCAGGTTGAGATATTGGCTGGTCAGCGGCGGAACAATCACCCGCATGGCCTGTGGGACGATGACCAGGCGAAGCCGGTCGCCTTCCTTGAGACCCAGAGACTGGGCCGCTTCTGTCTGACCATGGTTCACGGCCTGGATGCCGCCGCGAACGGTCTCGGCGATGAAGCCGGCCGTGTAGATGGTTAGGCCGAAGAGCAGAGCCAGAAATTCGGGTGGCAATTGAATGCCGCCACGGAAGTTGAAGCGCTCAAGCACGGGCGCCTGGAACTCGACACTCGCCCCACTGACGATGAAAACCAGTGTCGGCAAGACGATCAGCACCGCCAGCGACGTCAGGAAAACCGGAAAGCGCTTTCCGGTGGCCTCCAGGCGCTTGCGCGCCCAATAGCGGATGAGCAGCACGCCTGCGATGGCGAGGGCCAGCCCGACCCAGACAAAGCCGAATTGCTCGTCGGGAAAAGGCTTTGGCACATAGATGCCGCGCTGATTGATGAAAGAATCGAAGGGCAGCAGGATGGATTCCCGCACCGCCGGCATCGCCTTGAGAACAGCGAAGTACCAGAAGAACAGCTGCAGCAGCAGCGGGATGTTGCGGATGACTTCCACATAGATCGTGGCAAGACCGGAAACGATGAAATTGCTGCTGAGGCGCGCGATACCAATGGTGAAACCGAGAATGGTCGCGAGGACAATGCCGATAAAGGCCACCAGCAAGGTGTTGGTTATGCCGACAAGGAACGCTTCCCAATAGATGGATGCGCGCGTCCATGGAAACAGCGAAAAGCTGATGTCAAAGCCGGCGGTCTTCCAGAGAAAATCAAAGCCGGTCGTCTTGTTTTGTGCCGACAGGTTGGCGGCAGTGTTGCCAATGATCCAGAGGATAAAGGCGAGCAGCAATGCCCCGACGACGATCTGATAGATAATGCCGCGAATAACCGGATCGTTGAAAAACGAAACCCGGGGAGCCGCGACGGGCCCCGTATCAAGTGTGGTCATGTGTCAGTTACCCCAGCCGCAAGACACGGCAATTTCCCAGACCGCCCCAGACGGTGAACGGGAAATGGCGGAACAAAATGAGCCGGCGCCCCAGAAGGAGCGCCGGACCAATATTGTTAGCGGATCGGCGGGGAGTACTGGATGCCGCCGTCGCTCCACAGGGCATTCAGACCACGCTCAAGACCAATCGGGGTATCCGGACCGACGTTACGGTCGTAGGTTTCGGCATAGTTACCGACCAGCTTGATGACCTGGTAAGCCCAGTCCTTGGTCAGACCGATGGAAGCACCGAAGTCGCCTTCAACGCCGAGAAGACGCTTGATGGCCGGATTGTCCGAGCCGAGCATTTCGTCAACATTGGCCTGCGACACGCCGAGTTCTTCAGCTTCGAGAAGCGAGAAATAGGTCCAGCGAGCGATGTTGAACCACTGGGAATCACCGGCGCGAACGACGGGACCAAGCGGCTCCTTGGAGATGATTTCGGGCAGGATGATGTGGTCATCCGGATTGCCGAACTTGGAACGCTCAGCGGCGAGAGCCGAGGAGTCCGTGGTGTAAACGTCGCAGCGGCCATCTTCATAGGCCTTCACGACTTCGTCCTGGTCAACGAACACGACCGTGTTGAACTCCATGCCATTGGCGGCAAAGTAGTCAGCGGCGTTCAGTTCGGTGGTGGTGCCGGATTCGATACAGATAGCGGCGCCGGACAGGTCGAGAGCCGAATCGATGCCGTCTTCCTTGCGGACCATGAAGCCCTGACCATCATAGAACATGGTGCCGACGAAGCTGATGCCCAGCTGGGTGTCGCGGCTCATGGTCCAGGTGGTGGTGCGCGACAGAACGTCGACTTCACCAGCGGAAAGCGCGGTGAAACGCTCCTGGCTGGTCAGCGAGGTAAAGCGGACAGCGTCTGCATCGTTGAAGATGGCGGCTGCGAGAGCGCGGCAGTAGTCGACTTCAATACCGGTCCAAATATTATTGGAGTCGGGGGCAGAGAAGCCGGGCACGCCACTGGTCACGCCGCACTGCACGTAGCCCTTGGCCTTTACGTCATCGAGAATGGCCGCCTGGGCAGCCGTCGCACCGAGACCCAGCGAGGCCGCGACTGCGATCGTTACGAGCGTCTTTTGCATTTATTTGCCTTCTTTGTTTCCTGACCCTGTGTACCGAAATTTCTTCCGAGCCTGGGCTGCGGCGATTTCGGTGGCACCTCCGACTTTGTCGCCGGGTATGATGCTGTTAAACATGCAAACCCCAATTGACCGTAACGTCAAGGGCAGAAGGCGCATTGGGACAACGAAGCTGTCGCTTTTTTAGTCATGCGCCGCACTTGACCTGTTTTTGAGCAAACCCATCATGACCGACACTAAGCGCAAAAATGACTCGCCCGCCTCGGTGGACACGACGCTGACCCATGCCGGGCGATCGCCGGACGATCATTTCGGCTTCGTCAATACGCCGGTCTATCGCGGGTCGACGGTGCTGTTCAAAACGCTGGCCGACCTCGAAGCGCAGACGCAGAAATATCTCTATGGGCGGGCGGGCAACCCGACCACGCAGGGCGTGGAAGAAACCATCACAATCCTTGAGGGAGCCCATAAAACCCGGCTGGTTCCGTCGGGCCTGGCGGCCATTACCATCGCGCTGATGGCGTGTGTACGCAGCGGGGACGATGTGCTGATCAGCGACAGCGCCTATGAGCCGGGCCGCAAATTCGGCGATGGATTCCTGGAGCGCATGGGCGTTTCGGTGCGCTATTACGATCCGCATATCGGGGCTGGTCTTGCCGACCTGATGCGGCCCAATACGCGCGCCGTGCTGGCCGAGAGCCCTGGCTCTCTGACATTTGAAGTGCAGGACATTCCCGCGCTGGCGCAGGCTGCCCATGCAGGCGGTGCACGGCTGATTGTGGATAACAGCTGGGCCAGCCCGCTTTATCACCAGCCGCTCAAGCTCGGGGTGGACATCGTGGTTCACGCCGCAACCAAGATGTTCGTCGGGCACTCGGACGCGTTTGCGGGGACGATCTCGACGACGGAGGACGCGTGGGAGGATGTGGAGAAAATCCGCGCGCTGCTGGGATTTTTCACCTCGGGCGATGACGCATTTCTTGTAGCGCGCGGGCTCAAGACCCTGGCGATCCGGATGGCGGCGCATCAGGAGCGGGCTCTGGAAATTGCCCAATGGCTGGTGGCGCAAGAGGAGGTTGTGCAGGTGCTGCACCCTGCCCTGCCGAGCCACCCTGATCACGCTTTGTGGAAACGCGATTTCACGGGCTCGGGCAGCCTCTTCGGCTTCATCCTCGCCCCGGCGCCGCGCGAATCGGTGGCGGCTTTTGTTGATCAGTTCGAGCTGATCACCATGGGTTATTCATGGGGTGGCTATGAAAGCCTCTGCCTGCCCGTGAAGCCGGGCAAGGCGCGCACGGTGATCCCCTGGGCACATGAAGGCAATTTGTTCCGCCTGCATGTTGGCCTCGAGGGCGTCGAGGACCTCAAGGCCGATCTGGCGGCGGGGTTGGAGCGTTATGCCCGCGCCCGATAAGGCTGGGAATGGCTGTTAAGGGGCGGCGGATAATGCGGCCATCTGCAGTGCGTTCGAACAGCCATGACCGGCTGGCGAAGAAGTTGCGCACGCAATAGGTGCCCAGCATCCCCACGACCACACCGGCCAGCACATCGCTGGGATAGTGCATTCCCACCGGAACGCGGGAGAAGGAGACGATCAGGCCTATGGCCAGGAAGGGCCAGAAGAGGCGCGGCCAGAGGAAGCCTATGACGAAGGCCATGGCGATTGCCGTCGCTGAATGACCGCTTGGGAAGCTCTGGAATGTCCAGTCATTGAGGATGTTCTGGAATGAAAAAGCGCCTTCGGCCTCGAATTCGGTCGGCCGTGCGCGCCCTATCAGGCGCTTCAGTAAATTGGTCGCGAGGCCGGGCAGGCCAACGCCGACAAAAATGAATGCCGAAACCAGCGCCACCTCACCGGCCACCATGCGCCACAGGCCGCGAAGCGCGAACATCAGCAGGCGGGCAAGAATTAGGACTGCAAGGCTGGGGATAAGGACCCAATCCGAGAGCCCATAATCGGTGATTAAAAAGAACGGCGCACGCCATGAGTCGGGCCAGCCAATAGCACCGCGCGACGCCCATGTGTCGATTGCGGCCAGCGCGGCAATCATCAGGACAAGAGCTGCAAGGGCCCAGGGCCAGTTGCGTCGATCAAGGCCCAGCGGCCATGGCTTGGTGATATCAAACATGATGCGGTTTTCCCCTGCCCCGCCAAAAGCGTCAAGTACGCACAGGGTTAGCGATCGGCCTTGCCCTTTGTTTCCGAACAGGCTAACGGACAGTGGCGATTTCGGAGTGTAGCTCAGCCTGGTAGAGCACCGGTTTTGGGAACCGGGGGTCCAAAGTTCGAATCTTTGTACTCCGACCATCGCCCGCATAGTGTTGAGGACTTTGCATGACCGCGCGAATCTATCGTCCAGCCCGCAACGCGATGCAGTCGGGCAAGGGCAAGTCTAAGGCCTGGCTTCTGGTGTATGAGCCGGAAGTGCCGCGCAGCATAGATCCGCTGATGGGCTATACGAGCAGCAGCGATATGCGCCAGCAGGTCCGCCTGTCGTTTGAGACACAGGAAGAAGCCGAGGCTTATGCCCAGCGCAACGGCATCCCCTATTCCGTGCAACCTGCCCATGATGCGACGGCAAAGCGCGTGAGCTATCCGGACAATTTCCGTTCTGACCGGAAGACACCCTGGACGCACTGAGCTCCTGACGAATTGATTCCACCAGGCGCCGCAAGAGATTGCGGCGCTTTGTTTTTTTGCGATACTTCGGACATAACCGACGATCAAAAGCGGAGAAAAGTCATGTCCCTGAAACGCCTGATCGCCGGCACGGCACTGGCCCTCCTCGCCAGCAGCAGCGCGATGGCTGCACCGGCCCTTTGGAGGGTGAGCGACGCGGATAGCTCGATCTGGCTGTTTGGCTCGGTGCACCTGCTCAAGCCTGGTACGGACTGGCGGACACAATTGTTCGATGACCTGCTGGTGACTGTCGACAAGGTCTATTTCGAGGCCGATGTGGGCGCGGAGTCACAGGCGCAGATTGCGCCCCTGACTTTTGAGGTTGGGTATTATCGCGACGGGACATTGCTCAGCCAGCGGCTTGACGATGAAACGATGGCGCAGCTGCGCGAAGTGGCCAGTGCGTTTGACCTGCCCGTCCCTCTCCTGCTGATCATGCGCCCATGGATGGTGGCGACGACCCTTAGCGTTCTGGGACTGACCGAGGATGACTATGATCCGCAGCTCGGCGTCGAACTGGTATTGGGTGCAGAGGTCGAGAAGGCGCGCAGCTTTTATCTCGAGACGCCAGAGGAGCAGATCATGATGCTGTCCGGTGGCGATGAGAGCGAGGAAATCTCGATGCTGAAGGCAACGCTCGACAGCATGGATACGATGAGCGCGGATATCGAGCGCATGGTGGACGCCTGGCTGGCGGGCACGCCCGAACAATTGGGCGAGGAATTCATGGCGCAGATGGGCGGCTATGACGAAAGCTTCGTCACGCGGCTGATCGACGAGCGCAATGCCAATTGGGCCGAGCAGATTGAGCAGATGCTGGAAAAGAATGAGGAAGCGCTGCTGGTGGTTGGCGCGGCGCATCTGATCGGCGATGTCAGCGTGGTGAAAATGCTGGAAGACAAAGGCTTTACCAGCGAACGCGTGCAGTAAGGCGGCTGCCCGGCGAACCGGGCAGCCATGATTGCATCAGACGGAATCGAGACGGGTCCAGCGGCTTTCGTTCTGGCTGGACGCCACTGATGCCGTGATGAACTGCATTCCTTCGATACCATCGGCCATGGAGGGCAGCAGGGATTCGAGATCCTTGCCGTCGCCGCGGATGACAGCGGCAAACTGGCTATAGATGGTGGCAAAGGCTTCGAGATAGCCTTCGGGGTGGCCGGAGGGGATGCGGACATTCATCGATGCGGCGGGCGGCACGGAGATGGAACCGCCGCGGGTCAGCAACTGCTTGGGTTTGCCGAATTCGGTGAACCACATGTAGTTGGGGTTGTCCTGGCGCCATTCGAGGCCGCCCTTTTCGCCGTAAATGCGCAGCTGGAGGCCATTTTCGTTGCCCACGGCAACCTGGCTGGCCCAGAGCATACCCTTAGCCCCGCCTTCGAAGCGCAGCATGATATGGACGTTATCGTCGAGCTTGCGGCCCGGCACGAAGGCGTCGAGATCGGCTGAGACCGCCTCGGTCTTGAGGCCAGTGACGAAGCGGGCGAGGTTGTAGGCGTGGGTGCCGATATCGCCGATGCAACCGCCGGCGCCGGAGCGGGCCGGGTCGGTGCGCCATGCGGCCTGCTTGTTGTCCTCATCGGCGGCTTCGGTCAACCAGTCCTGGGGGTATTCGACCTGCACGACGCGCAGCTTGCCCAGGGCGCCGGAGGCGACCATTTCGCGGGCCTGACGGACCAGCGGGTAGCCGGTATAATTGTGCGTCAGCAAGAACTTAGCGCCGTTCTTCGGCTTGATTTCGGCCAGTTTCCGGGCGTCTTCGAGCGTCGAGGTGATCGGCTTGTCGCAGATGACGTGGATGCCGGCTTCGAGGAATGCCTTGGCCGGGCCATAATGCATGTGGTTTGGCGTGACGATGGACACGGCCTGGATACCGTCCGGACGGGCGGCTTCGGCCTTGGCCATTTCCTCGTACGAGGTATAGATGCGATCGTCGGCCAGACCGAGATTTTTCCCGGATTCCTTGGCCACTTCGGGGCGCGACGACAGGGCGCCGGCCACCAGTTCATAATCCCCGTCGAGGCGGGCGGCGATACGATGAACGTAGCCGATGAATGCGCCGGTGCCGCCACCGACCATGCCCAGGCGAATGCGCTTTGCGCCGTTTTCAGCCATTTTCGAGCTTCCCTTGATGCTTTAAGTGTTCGGTTGTGCAAATTGGTCGCCGCGCCTTAGCACCAGCGACCAATTCGTTAGCAGACTGTTAACCTAGAGGCCCAGCATCTTGCGGTTAGCGGCACGATCGGTGCCAGCAGCGGCAAAATCGTCGAAGGCCTTTTCGGTGACGCGGATGATGTAGCTCTTGATGAGCTCAGCGCCTTCACGGGCACCATCTTCCGGATGCTTGAGGGCGCATTCCCATTCGAGCACAGCCCAGCCCTTGAAGTCATATGCGGAGAGCTTGGAGAAGATCGAGGGGAAGTCCACCTGGCCATCGCCGATGGAGCGGAAGCGCCCTGCCCGGTTCACCCAGGACTGGAAGCCAGAATAGACGCCCTGACGGCCCGAGGGATTGAACTCGGCGTCCTTGACGTGGAACATCTTGATCCGCTCGTGGTAGATGTCGATGTAGTCTAGATAGTCGAGGCACTGCAGCACGAAGTGGCTCGGATCGTAGAGCAGATTGGCGCGCGGGTGATTGTTCACGCGCTCGAGGAACATCTCGTAGGTGACGCCGTCGTGCAGATCTTCGCTGGGGTGGATTTCGTAGCAGACGTCGACGCCGTTGCGGTCGAATTCGTTGAGAATCGGGGTCCAGCGGCGGGCCAGTTCATCGAAGGCTTCTTCGACAAGGCCGGCGGGGCGCTGGGGGAACGGATAGAGGAAGGGCCAGGCCAGGGCGCCTGAGAAGGTGGCGTGGGCATCAAGGCCAAGATTCTGCGAGGCCTTGGCGGCCCACATCAGCTGCTGAACAGCCCATTCCTGGCGCGCCTTGGGATTGTTGTGGACGCTGGCGGGGGCAAAGCCATCCATCTGGGCGTCGTAGACCGGATGCACGGCAACGAGCTGGCCCTGAAGGTGGGTCGACAGCTCGGTGATTTCCATCCCGTGGCTCTGAACAATTCCCTTTATCTCGTCAGCATAGGCCTTTGAAGTTGCGGCCTTTTCGAGATCGATAAAGCTCGAAACCCAGGTCGGGATCTGGACGCCCTTGTAGCCGAGGCCAGCGGCCCAGCGGCAGATATTGTCGAGCGTATCGAACGGCGCCTTGTCGCCCGCAAACTGAGCGAGAAAGATCGCGGGACCCTTCAGGGTGGTTGGCATGTGGTCTCTCCTCTATACGGCCCCGCGCAGCGAATCGGAGCCCTGTTGCCTTGCGGGTCGTTACTGCCCGCATGAAATGACGGGCGGCGGATAGACCCGCCGCCCTGACATGTTAGCAGACAGTTTTGACCGGCGCATGGCACCTGTCAATGAGGTACGTCCATCAAACCGATTTTGGTCAGGCGCGGAGCAGCGCCTGTGCCTCTTCGATGCCCAATGCGCGGGGGCGTTCGCAGGTCGTGGTGAGGGTGAGCACCTCGCCTGTTTCACCAGCCTTGAGCAGACCGGTCATGACTTCCACCACGTGCAGCGCGACATCGAGACCGCAGCGTGCCTTCTGGCCGGTTTCGAGCGAGAGCATCATGTCGGCCAGGCCGGCACAGCGGTAATTGGCGCGGGGCACGTCCTTGTCGAGATCCTGGTTCGGCTTGCCGAAAGGATGGGCCCAGGGCGTGACCGGCGTGCGGGTGCCATCGAGGCTGGCCGTGACCAGATCGCCACCGAAGAAGTTCGGATCGGGCACGAATATGGAGCCATCGGTGCCATAGAGCTCGATATTGTGGTGACCATGGGCCGCAACGTCCCAGCTGGCGCCGATGGTGATGATGGCGCCGCTGTGGAATTCGAGGATGCCGTGGATCGTGGTGGGGGTGCCCACCTTGACCGAAGTGCCCTTGAACGGGCCTTCGGCGGTGACCAGACGCTCCTTGCGGGCCATGTTGGTGAAGGCGGATAGGCGCTTCACGGGGCCGAGGAGATGGACCAGATCGGTGATGTAATAGGGGCCGAGATCGAGGATCGGGCCGCCGCCGGGCTGGAAGAAGAAATCGGGATTTGGATGCCAATGCTCCATGCCACGGCTCATGACGTGGGTGGTGCCGCTCATGACCTTGCCGAGCTGACCCGAGTCGATGATCTCGCGGGCCTGCTGATGGGCGCCACCGAGGAATGTATCTGGAGCGGAGCCGACCAGAAGGCCGCGTTCGTCGGCGGCCTTTTTGAGCTTGAGGCCCTCTTCAACCGACAGCACGAAGGGCTTTTCGGAATAGGAGTGCTTGCCGGCCGAGATGATGTCCGAGGACACCTGATAGTGGGTCGAGGGGATCGTGAGGTTCACGATGACGTCGATTTCGCTGTTCTTGAGCAGCTCGTCGGGCGTCTGGGCCGTGACACCGAATTCCTCGGCGCGCTTCTGGGCAGCGGCGGGGAGAATGTCGGCGACAGCGCGAACCTCAATGCCCTTGAAGAGCGGGGCAAGGCGCAGATAGGCGGCGGAGATATTGCCGGCACCCATGATGCCGACGCCATATGTCTTTGCCATTTGAGCTTACTTCCAGTTTTTGGCGGTTGCGATCGAGCGCGTTGCGAAGCGCAGCGGATCGGACGGCTTGTCGTGTTCGGCGACGAAATATTGCGCCTTGGTGCGAGCGGTGACTTCGTTGATCAGCTTGTCCCAGCCGAGGACGCCATGGCCAACATCGGCCCAGCCATCTTCGTCGGCATTCTCGCCAGCAGCGGCAATGTCCTTGACGTGAACGGCGGTGATGCGGTCGCCATAGCGATCAAACCATGGCAGCGGATCGGTCTTGCCGCGGAAGACCCAGGCGATGTCGCATTCCCATTCGATCTTGGGCGCGGTTTCGAGGAGGATTTCCATCGGAGTGCGGCCCGAAGTGGTGGGCTTGAACTCGAAATCGTGGTTGTGCCAGCCAAAGCCGTAGCCTTCAGCGCCATAGACTTCGCCCAGGCGCGCCAGGGTTTCGGCCAGTTCGAGCCACTTGGATTCATCTTCGCTGCGCTGATCGGGCATGATGAAGGGGCAATAGATGCGCTTGACGCCCATGATCTCGGCGGCCTTGAGGGCGGTCGAGGTGTCCTTGAGCTGGTCGAGGCCGAAATGGCCGGTTTCCATCACGAGGTTATTGGCCTTGAGCATGGCCGCGAAGGCTGCGGGATCGGCGTAGAGCGCGCCATAGCCTTCGACCTGCTTGTAGCCAAGCTGGGACAGCTTGCCGAGGAATTCGGGAAGGGAGGGATAATTGCGAGCGCTATAGAGCTGGAATGACAACTCGGTCATTTGTGGCCTCTTGATTTCTGAAGTCGAAATGGGGCGGCATGTCGCCGAAGTCGGAACGCCCATGTGCCGGGTGGCTGGCGTTCTGGCAGGCAAGAATGCCGCAAGTTCGGTCGCCCCGAGGGCAACAAGGCGGCGCCTCGTAAGGCACCGCCGGATTGTCTGGCCGGACTAGAGCCGTGCTTCGGTCGATGCGTTGAACAGCGAACCGCGGGCAATATCGAAGCCGAGGGTAACCTTGTCGCCGGCAGCCAGCGGAATGTCGCTGCTGCAACGGAAGGTGACCGGGACGCCGGCAACCTTGGTCCAGGCCAGGGTTTCCGAACCCATGGGCTCGACGATTTCGATTTCCGCGTCGGTCTTGAACGGCATGGCCTGAGCGGCTTCGCCGATAAAGATATGCTCGGGGCGAACGCCCAGCACGGCCTTGGTCGAACCGGCCACCGAAGCTTCGAACTCATAGGCACCGACCGGGATTTTGGTGCCATCTTCGGCGGTGAAGGTCTGACCTTCGACCGTGCCATTGATGAAGTTCATGGACGGCGAACCGATAAAGCCGGCGACGTAGAGATTGACCGGCTTGTTGTAGATGGTGTGCGGATCGGCCAGCTGCTGGATCACGCCATTCTTCATGATGGCGATGCGGTCGGCCAGGGTCAGAGCCTCGATCTGGTCGTGGGTGACGTAGATCATGGTGTTCTTGAGACGGGCGTGGAGACGCTTGATCTCGACGCGCAGGTCCGAACGAAGCTTGGCATCGAGGTTGGACAGCGGCTCGTCGAAGAGGAACACGTCCACGTCACGCACCAGAGCGCGGCCAATGGCGACGCGCTGGCGCTGACCGCCCGAAAGGTTGGCGGGCTTGCGGCCAAGCAGAGGCTCGATCTGCAGGATTTCGGCGGCGCGCTTCACGCGCTTTTCGATTTCCGCCTTCGGCATTCCGGCGACGCGGAGACCAAAGGAGAGGTTACGCTCAACCGACATCTGCGGATAAAGCGCGTAGGACTGGAACACCATGCCAATGCCGCGATCCTTGGGCTGTTCCCAGGTCACGTTCTTGCCATTGATGAAAATCTGCCCGTCCGACACATCCAGGAGGCCGGCAATGCAGTTGAGCAGGGTCGACTTGCCGCAACCCGAAGGCCCGAGCAACACGATGAATTCACCCTTCGCGATGTCGAGATCGAGGTGCTCGAGCACCTTCACATTCCCGAAATTGAGCGAGAGGTCCCTGATGGAAACGCTTGATTCCATTTCTTTATCCCTTCACGGCGCCGGCGGCGACGCCGCGTACAAACAGTTTGCCAGACACAAAATAGACGATCAGCGGCACGAGGCCCGTCAGCACGGTCGCGGCCATGTTGACGTTGTATTCCGGCGTACCCTGAGCAGAGTTGACGATATTGTTGAGCTGAACAGTCATCGGCAGGTTCTGCGTGCCAGCAAAGACAACGCCGAACAGGAAGTCATTCCAGATACCGGTGATCTGCAGGATCAGCGCCACAACGAAAATCGGCAGTGACATGGGGAGCATGATCTCGAAGAAAATGCGCCAGAACCCTGCCCCATCGACGCGCGCGGCCTTGAACAATTCCTGCGGCAGCGACGCAAAGTAGTTGCGGAACAGCAGGGTCAGGATCGGCATACCGAAAATGGTGTGGACGAGAATGACGGCCTGCAGCGTGCCGAAGATCTTGAGTTCACGCGTGATCATCACCAGCGGATAGAGCATAACCTGATAGGGGATGAACGAGCCGAAGATGAGGATGGCGAAGAAGACTTCCGAGCCCTTGAAGCGCCAGTTGACCAGCGCATAGCCATTCACCGCAGCGATGAAGATCGACACGATCGTAGAGGGAATGGTGATCCGGACCGAGTTCCAGAAACCCGGGGACAGTCCATTACAGGTCAGACCCGTACAGGCACTGGTCCAGGCCCGCGACCAGGCATCGAAATTGATCTGGGACGGGAATGCGAAGATGTTGCCGAAGCGGATTTCCGGCATGGTTTTGAACGACGTCATGAGCATGACGTAGAGCGGGAAGAGGAAGTAGAGCGAGAAGAACACCAGGATCGAATAGATGATGATCTTGCGCGGGGTGAAGAACGGCTTGGGCCGTGGGCCGCGCGGTTCGACGCCGTTTTTGGTGACCGGAACGGAACCAGCCGTTTGTGTCATCTGGTTCATGCCCGCTTCCTTCCGCCAAATTCCAGATAGGCCCATGGGATAATGATGATGACAACGGTCACCAGCATCATGGTTGCAGCGGCCAGACCCTGGCCGATGTTACCGCCACTGAACATGTAGTTGTAAACGTATTTGGCGGGCACTTCGGACGCGATGCCGGGGCCGCCATTGGTGAGCGCCACGACAAGATCGTAGAGGCGGACAATGCCCGAGCCGATGAGCACCACGGCGGTGACCAGCACGCCGCGCATCATGGGCAGCACGATGGAAATATAGGTGCGCCAGGTGGGGATACCGTCGACCTTTGCGGCCTTCCAGATTTCGTCATCGACGCCGCGCAGGCCGGCCAGCATGAGCACCATGCAGAAGCCAACGCCCTGCCAGAGGCCAGCAATCAGCAGCGCAAAAAGGACCATGCGCGGATTGGTGATCCAGTCGAAGGTGAAATTTTCCCAGCCCAGATTGCGCATCGTGCCCTGGAGGCCGAGCGTGGGGTTCATGATCCACTGCCAGACGAGGCCGGTGACGATGAAGGACAGGGCGAAAGGATAGAGCATGATGGTGCGGAAGGCGCTTTCGAAGCGGATCTTCTGATCCATCAGCACCGCCAGCAGGAAGCCCAGACCCAGCGTGAACACCAGCGAGAAGGCGCCATAGACGACCAGGTTGTTCACCGAGACATTCCAGCGCGAGGTCGCAAACAGGCGCTCGTACTGCTCGAAACCAACGAACTTGCCAGTCGGCAGGAGCTTGGAATTGGTGAAAGAGTAGTAGACCGTCCAGATGGTACAGCCGACAAACACGATCAGGACCGTGGCGACCATGGGCGCTGCGGCGATCTTGGCGGGCAAATTGTGCAGAAAAATTCTATTCAGGAGGCCGGGCCGGCTAATACGTCCCGTCCCCTCCCCCGGTTGAACGGCTGTGTCCGCCATCAGGTCACTCCATAAAGAAGTGGTCGACCTTGTCGATCAAGGCCGACCACCGCATTTAATGTGAGGCAAAAAACCTCACCAGTACAGCAGGACGATTAGTCTGCCTGTGCAATGATCTCAGCGCGACGCTCGATGTAGTCATCAACGGTGACGTTTTCGTCAGCGAAGAATTCGAGGTCGAGATCCTGCAGCTGCTGCTGGGTATCGCTCGAGAGCGAGGAGTCACCCGATGGCAGCAGGCCGTTCTTGAGCAGACCAAGAGCCTTGGTCATGCAAGCATTGGCACCCGACAGGTCAATGTCGGTGCGGATCGGCATGGAACCCTTGACCATGTTGAACTTCAGCTGAGCATCGGGGGAGATCAGGATGCGAGCCAGATCAGCCTGGGCCTGGAGGACAGCCGGATCGGTGCCTTCGGGCAGCTTGGGGAAGTAGAACGAGTCACCACCGCCGGTCAGCTGATCGCCAACGCCCAGGGCCGGGAGACATTCATAGTCTTCGCCGGGGACGCCGCCTGCGATCTGCAGATCGCCAGCGAGCCAGTCACCATGGATGTTGCCGGCAGCTTCGCCGGACAGGAGCTGGTTGCCAACGTCGCCGAAGGACGGGACCATGGTCTCAGGGGAAGTAACCTTGCGCAGAGCGTCAAGAGCTTCAGCAACCTTGCGGAATTCGGGGCTACGAACAGCTTCCGGATCCTTGTCGGTGTTGATGCGCTTCACGAGGTCGGCGCCGCCGATGCCGTTCATCAGAACGCCCGGGATGCCGTTGATCGGCCAGCCGGTGGCCAGACCGAAGGGCAGGATGCCGGCTTCCTGGAGAGCAGGCCAGCTGGCGACATATTCGTCCCAGTTGGTCGGAACAGGCTGGCCGATCTTTTCGTAGGCAGCGGTGGAGAGCCACAGCCAATCCCACGAGTGGATGTTGATCGGCAGGCAGTAGAGGCCGCCTTCGTAACGGCAGGGCTCGAGCAGCGTCTGGTCGACATAGAACGAGTCGATGTCGAGATCGGCAACAACGTCGGTCAGGTCGCGCATCAGGCCGGCCTGGATGAGCTCTTCGGCGTCGCGGCCGGTGTTCATCTGGGTGGCGCCCATCGGGTTGCCGCCAAGGATGCGGCTGATGATGACGGGGTTTGCACCGGTGCCCGAACCAGCAAGGGCGCTATCGACCCAGGTATTGCCGGTTTCTTCTTCGAAGACCTTGGCGAATTCAGCAATAGCAGCGGCTTCACCAGCCGACGTCCACCAGTGCGTGACTTCGAGATCAACGGCATAAGCTGCAGTCGACCCCATCAGAGCGGTTGCCATGGCGGCAGCCACTGTAAACTTCTTCATGGATTGTCCTCCCAACGAACACATGGAGCCAGCGTGCTCCAGAAAGCAGCAATCCGGGCGGCTTATCATCGAAATGACGCCGGGCCCGCCTACCGCATGTAATCGATTGCAATGCCTCCTAAAAAGTTCTGCAATCGATTGCATGAGTTTCATACACCAGCCGAGGACATGTCAAGATTGATTCAGTTCGATTGCATCACACTCGCCGGAAGTGTGTGGAGGCGGGGGTGCGAGGGCTGTGGAAAACTGTTCGACTTCAACGGGTTGAGAACCAGCGAGGCGCTTAACCACGGCGCGACCTGCCCCGCTTTTGGCGCTGATCGTGATGGATCGGGGGACAATTTTGTGTGTGATAGCCGCGCAATAGCGCAGGCGATGGTGCCAAGACGGGCCTGGCACGATCCTGGCTCGCGCATATGCGACTGATCTGGTGCGCCCATTCGCCCTGCAGCCGCTCGGCAGCAGGGGTGTTTTCTTTAGGCAGAAATGCGCTAAAGGAAGGCGCGCTGGTCCCGTAGCTCAGCTGGATAGAGCAGCAGCCTTCTAAGCTGTTGGTCGGAGGTTCGAGTCCTCCCGGGATCGCCAATTGCTGCCTTCAACTACAAGGGTATTTGCCGACTCCAGATGTTGGGAGCCTGTCCTTGTCGGCCGTGATGTTCAGATCGACCATTTTGGCGCGATGAAACGGTCAAACTCATGACGAGGCCGAAGAACGGTGGATGGACCGGAGGTGAGCAATCCCGACGTGCTTACAAGCCACGACGTTCATGTGCGTTCATTTGCCTGACGATCATTTGGTAAACCGTCCGGGGTGCGTCGATACACTTGAATCCGATTTTGGTCGTCGTGGTGTAGGTCCCGCGTATCGAATTGGTGGTTCGGTGGGTGCTGGTTCTACGGTAGACTTGCACCTCGCGATTGAACCACACGGTGCCTTCCGGCCCGTCTTCGAGTTCAAGCGCATTCATGTCGCTGTTAGTATAGCGCTTGAGGCTCCGCCGCCCGAACAGTTCGATGGCGATGTAGGCGGCCTCGTCGGTCAAGGCATAGCTGGCGTGCCGGCGCTCATAGGCGTCCCAGATCGGAACGCCGAATGCCATGTAGAGTCCCACGCAAATGAAGGGGAGGCCGAACAGCGGGAAAAGGTCGAACGCGCCACCACTGGAGGGACCCATCTGGGCCATCTGTGCGGTTGCCGCCATCCAGAATACTGCGAAGGCGGTGAAAACCAGACCGAAGGGCAAGCGCGGGGTGAGAAAGTCTGAAAGCCGGACGCCGCCATGCGGACGGCCATACCACAGCAGCCGCTCCGGGCCCGGAAGGACCGCCTGCCATCCGGGATCGGCACTCATTGCTGGGCCTCGATGGCATCGGCAGCCGGCTCGCTGCCCGCAATGCCGCGAATGGCATCGGCCAGTTGCTGGCTAAGGCCGGTGTCGCAACGGTTGCCTTCGACGCCGAAAAGCATCCGCCGTTCCAGCTCCTGTCCGCGTCCATCGGCCTGGGCGAAAGCCAGCGCGACCAGCTCTGTCTGGCGCTGGCTATAATACTTGTTCTGCTCATCCAGAACGATATCGGCATGGAGGATGCAAAGCTCGATTGCCGCGTTTTCAAGCTTTTCTGTCGAGATGTCTGCCAGATCGGCATCCACCTCATAGGTCAACGTCAATTGTCGGGAGCGCGGACCGGGCTCGATATAGCGGAGGACGACGGGCAGCCCGCTTGGCAGCGAGGGTTCCAGATTGTCCAGACCGACGCCCAGGGGCTGGGGAATGCACATAAGGTTCTCGTCGAGCGCGAAGAGGAACTCGTGAAAGCGGGTTATGG
>JAEYTY010000077.1 GCA_023433775.1 Pseudomonadota bacterium
GCGTTTCGAGCAATGGCAGTAGAAGGCGGCATCGAACGCGTCTTCCACTTCATATTGCACGGCGCCGCAGAGACAGGCGCCTCTAAGCATGGTCATGGGGCTCTCCCGTCCACCGCCCATAGCGCCAGGGCATGTACCAGCGACCGGCCTCGGGCAAGGTATCCGGCACCGGATCATAACCATGCGTGCCGCCCGGACGGCAACGCCAGAAGCGGGCGAGGCCCACCCAGCCGCCGGGCCAGAACCCAAAAGTCCAGATGGCGTTGGCGGTATATTCCGAACAGGTCGGCAGATGGCGACAGCTGCGCCCGGCAAAGGCCGAGAGAGTGTAGCGGTAGATGGTGATGAGGAAAAACGCGAGGACCTTGAAGGGAAAGTCGAGCGCGCGCCAGAACATCTCGATGAATCTCTGCATCAGCTTTGGGCGCCAGAGCCTTGGGGCGACTCAATCTTTTCAAGCGCCGCCGCGACCGCGTCGAAGACCAGCAGCGTCGAAAGGTGGCGGGCCGGATAATCGCGCACAGGGACAAGATATTTGAGATCGGACCACTTTCCGTCCGGCGGCGCACCTTCGGCCTTGAGCATGTCGTGCATGGTGTGGCGGAGATCGAGGAAGTCGGCAACAGGCGTGCCGACAATTTCGCGGGCAACAATGGCCGCCGATGTCTGGCCGAGGGCGCAGGCGGAAAGATCGTGGCCATACTGGGTGATGACGCCGTCCTCGACGGCAATATCCACCTCGATCATCGAACCGCAAACGCGCGACACTTTTCGCGCCGAGGCGTGCGGATTGGCAAGACGCGGCGGCTGGATGGCGTTGCCGGCCAGATCGAGGATCTTTTCGGAATAGAGATCGCTCAGCTCCATATTCCTGACAAACCTGTTTCTTGTTCCTGCACGATTGGGCTTCTATATAGGGCGTCTCCACTGGACTGTCAGGGGCATCGTCGCCGCAAATGGTCCAAACCACATTCCCGCGCGTAGGAATGTGAGTGCACGGTCAGGAGCAAGACCAAATGGACGTTCCCGTTAAGCCGCTGGGCCTGGTGCCCGCCCCCCGCCTTTCCGCCAAGCGCCCCAGCCGCGAAGAGGCGGAAGCCGCCGTGCGGACGCTGATTGCCTGGGCCGGTGACGATCCGAACCGCGAAGGCCTGCTTGAAACCCCTGCCCGCGTGACCAAGGCCTATGGCGAATTGTTTGCCGGCTATGATCAGGACGCGGGCGAAGTGCTGTCCAAGACCTTCAAGGAGGTCGGCGGCTATGACGACCTCGTGCTGGTCAAGGGCATTCCCTTTTACGCCCATTGCGAACACCACATGGTGCCCTTCTTCGGTCAGGCCCATATCGCCTACCTGCCCCATGATGGCGTTGTCGGCCTTTCCAAACTGGCGCGGCTGGTGGAGGTTTTCGCCCGGCGCCTGCAGACGCAGGAGACGATGACGGCGCAGATCATCGACGCCATCAACGAAAATCTCGGGCCGCGCGGCGCGGCAGTGATGCTGGAAGCCGAGCATATGTGCATGACTATGCGCGGCGTGAAGGCCCATGACGTCAAGACCGTGACCCATCGCTTTACCGGCGTCTTTGCCGAAGACCGCAACGAACAGGACCGGTTCTTCGCCATGGTGGCGCAGCGCTAAAACGCTTTCCACAACCACTTCGAAGAGGACAAGCGCGATCAAATGCGCTCGTCCCGATCATGGCATAGACTACCCGCCTCAAACCGGATCTGTGCCAATGTCAGTCATCGCCGAAATGCTCTGGGTTCTCGAAAGCCGCTCACGCGAGCCGCTGGATCTGGAGGAACTGGCATCTGTCACCGGACGATCCAAAAGCTATCTCTCGAGAGTCTTCCCGCTGGTGACCGGCCATTCGGTCACAGGTTACCTGCGGGCGAGACGATTGAGCGAAGCAGCGCGCCTGCTGGCCGCCGGAGCTCCCGACATTTTGGCGGTGGCGCTGGAGGCCGGCTATGGCTCGCATGAGGCATTCACCCGCGCCTTCAGGGACCATTTTGGCGTGACGCCGCAATCGGTCCGCCAGGGGCGCAGTCTTGATGGACTCATGCTTATGGAGCCTCTGCGAATGGACAGCCAAAACCCTGCCCCAATCACCGCACCTCGTTTTGAAAACCGCGCCGAACTGAATTTTGCGGGCATCGCCGAACGGCACAAGATGAGCCAGCCCGCCGGCATTCCCGAACAATGGCGGCGCTTCCAGCCCTATATCGGCAACATGGATGGAGCCATTGCCGGCGCCGCCTATGGCATTGTTGGCGAAATCACGCCTGACGACATGTTCGACTATCTCGTGGGCGTGGAAATGCGGGCGGCGCAGAGGTGCCTCCGGAAATCACGCAGATCACCGTTCCGGCCCTGCGCTGGGCGCGATTTTCGCACCATGGCCACGTCTCGGCGCTGCGCCAGACCATCGGCGCTGCCGAGCAATGGCTGAGCGCCAATGGTTATGAACCGAGCGAGGCGGTGCATAGCTTCATCGAATATTACGGTCCCGGCTTCGATCCCCGCGCCGGCAGCGGCGATGTGGAAGTGTGGTACGGCCTCAAGTCCTAGCCACTGGTCAACACCGCTGATGCGCGCTAGAGCCTGCTCATCCCCTGAGCAACAGGCGCGCATCATGACCATTGCATTCACCGACCCCAAAACACTCGACCATGCAGCGCTCGAAGAAGGCAAAGCCTTCGCGCCACGTTTTGACGCGCATGGCCTACTGACGGTGGTGACCGTGGAAGACGGCAGCAATGACGTGCTGATGGTCGCGCATATGAACGCCGAGGCGCTGTCGCTGACACTCGAAACCGGCATCGGCCACTACTGGTCTCGCTCGCGCAAGGCGATCTGGAAAAAAGGCGAAACGTCCGGCGAATTGCAGGAAGTGGTCGAGTTGCGCACCGATTGCGACCAGGACTGCCTGGTGATGGTGGTGCGCCAGACTGGCCGTGGCGCTGCGTGTCATACAGGGCGCAAGAGCTGTTTTTATCGCCGGGTGGTGGTCAGCGACGGCGCGGCGGGGCTGGAAGACACGGGGTTGGTGCGGCTGTTTGATCCGAAGGATGTGTATGGGGGGGGTAGGCAGGTGAGCCGACCAAGCGGCCAATAACACAGTTATTGGATCACGGGAGGTGGATAAGGCGACAACCTGGTTGCTCAGCGATGGCTTAAGGGTGGTAAGCTTGGGCACCAAGTCACGAGAACCTGCTATGCCCAAGAGTCCTGAAGCTTACGATGACATTCTCGACAACGCTCTTGGCACAGCCCTTAGATTGGTGAAGTCTTCAGACGTCCCAGACGCAGGCCTGTATCACTACACTTCGGCCGAAGGCTTCCGCGGCATTATTACTTCCAACTCGCTGCGGTTCTCAGACCCACTTTTTTTGAATGATGGCTCAGAGGTCTTCTACGCAAATGACCTTTTGGCGAAAGCCGCCGCAGATTTTGTTGTCGCTCTCCCCAACAGCCAGCGAGCTTTTGCTGCTCGCCTCAGTCGAATGGTAGCGGAAACCGCCACCAATTTTCGGCCACTGATTTTCTGCATGAGTGCATTGCCTGACCTATTAAATCAGTGGCGAGACTACGGAAGAGATATCGTTCCGTATTGCTTTGAACTTGACGTCGGCGGCATACTTCAAACGGACTGGAGCTTCCAAGTTGAACTAGTCCAAATGATCTATAAGGAGAGGGACCAAAAGCTGGTCCTAATGTCCCTTTTTGAGCAAATACATGACCTGTTGGAAGACCGCAGCTCACTTCTCAAGCTGAAGGCCACCAGAAATGCAATTATGACTGACATTGTTTCCCTGGTTTGGGCAGCGCTGGTCCGCTTCAAGAATCCCGCGTATAGCGTCGAGCAGGAGTGGCGCCTCTTGGCACATGTGGCGCACACAGCAGGCCAGAATGTGGAGTTTCGGACTTCCACACTTGGAGTAGTGCCCTATGTAGCGCGAACTCCGCGCAAAGGGACGAAGCTGCCAATAAAAGCAGTTTGGGTCGGCCCATCGCCTTGGGGCGCATATTCTCGCATTGCACTAGACAGGTTTCTGGCCGAGAACGGTTACCGCTGCGATACCTATGCTTCCAATATCCCTGCTCGATAGGCCCACAGGAAGGTCTGTTATCAACGTTCACTAATGGACGTCTGCCCGCTTCCCACCATCGGCCGCCTAAACCACCCTCCCCAGATGGAGTTTACCCCCGCCGCTCAAACAGCCCTACCATGAAAAACCCGACGGCAAAGCCGCCGAGATGGGCTTGCCAGGCGATGGAGAGGGCGTTGCCGGTGAGCATGGGGACGAGCGGGACGGCGGCGTTGAGGGCCAGCCAGATCAGGGTGAAATAGCGCGAGGACGGGCGGGCAAAGACTTCCGGTATGCTGGCGAGGCGACGGCCCAGCACGACGGGCTCGCCGGTTTCGGGATCGCGGCCCATCAGCACTGGCTGGAACATGAAGCGGATGGCCGCGCCCGTGAGGCCTGCGACGCCGCCGGAAGCACCGATGAGATAGGACACTTCGTAGAGGGTGAAGGCCGCGAACAGCGCCGCGCCGCCGGCGGCGGAGGCAAGGAAAATGGCCAGCATCGGCCCTGCCCCATATCGGCGTACGACCGGCGTAGCAAAAATGACCAGCCAGGCGGTGTTGACGAGGAGATGATCCCAACTGCCGTGAAGGAAGGCATGGGAAAACGGCGTCCAGATAAGGGGTATGGCAAAGCTGATATCCTGCTGCGCGAGCAGGATGCGGACGGGCTGGAAGGCGGACCAGAAAAGCAGCTCGTTATAGGCATCCGCGTTAAGCAGCATGGTTGATATGACATGAACGGCGACCAGAACCCCGGCCAGCAGCGTCACCGCGCCGGGCAACAGGAAAATGGGCTCGCGGGCCGGAGGGGCCGGCTGGGCTGGTGTCTCGCCTTGTTCACGCATTGATTTGTCCTGAAACGCCGGGCCCCACTGGCCTATCGGCTGCTTTTCCACATTCCGCCAGCGGCGTTAACCTTAACTCTTCTTTAAGCGGGCTTTCGGCGCGCCATTTTGCGATTGTCCTTGGGCGGCGGACGGGCTCCCAAGAGTGGGTGCCTCCTTCGCTTTGGAAGCGGGACCCAAAGATGCAAATGTCGAGCACCAAATCGCTCTATACGTATTGGAACACGATTCGGGGCGCCCGCAGCGCACCCGACCGCAAGGACATCGATCCGACTCGCATCCGCGAAGCTCTCGCCAACACGTTTATTCTTGAACATGACGAAAGCGACAAGTTTTCGTTCCGCCTGGCCGGCTCGCACCTGTGCACAAGCTATTGCCGCGAACTGAAGGGCCGTTCCTTCTCCGCGCTTTGGCATGACCGCGACAGCGACGCCGTGGAAACGCTCATCCGTGCCGTGACCGAAGACCACGCCGTGGCGCTGGTGAGCTTTCAGGGCTCCACTGCCCTGCAGACCAAGGTGAATTTCGAGACCATCCTCATGCCGCTGCGCCACAATGGCTCGACCCATGCACGCATCCTGGGCGCGATGACGGCGCTGGACGAGCCCTACTGGCTCGGCGTGCAGCCCGTGATCGAACAGCGGATCACCGGCCTGCGCCTGATCTGGCCCGATGATGTGCCGGTGGAAGAAACCGTGCGCGAAGTAGCGACCAATGTGGGCGGCGATATCGGCTTTGCCACGTCCGGTTCGCCCATGGCCATGCAGACCACGGTCTATGGCCGCTCGGCCCGCCGCTATGCCCATCTCGCGGTCATCGACGGCGGCCGCAACTAAGACTGCGGGCAGGCTTTTTGTCTGCCCCGAGCGCCTGCCGCAACACCATGCGTTAACCAAGACCCGATAGCCTGCTTGTGGAAAACCTCAAGGGCTGGAACCGGTTGACGTATGCTGAGTGATGATATCCCAACCAAGCCGACATCGCCGGTCACCCGCGTCCGCGCCGTTGAAGCACGCTTCCAGCGTGTGAAGGTTTCGCTGCTGGGCCGCTATATGCTGGCCGACCGGCGCGAATTCCCCTGCCAGATCCTCGAAATGTCGCCCGGTGACGCGGTGATCGTGGCCCCGGTGGCCGGTATCGTGGGCGAAAAGATCATCGCCTATATCGACCATATGGGCCGCATCGAAGGCACCATCATCAACCAGGTTGATGGCGGCTTCCTGATGAATATCGACGCCTCGGACCGCAAGCGCGACAAGATGGCGGCGCAGCTGACCTGGCTGGCCAACAAGGATATCCTCAACCTGCCCGAGGACCGTCGCCACGAACGCGTCGTGCCCGATATAAGGCACTCGACCGTGGTGCTCGACGACGGCCGCCGCTACAATTGCAAGATCATCGACATCTCGCTGTCC
>JAEYTY010000080.1 GCA_023433775.1 Pseudomonadota bacterium
GTGGTGCGCAGGGCATCGGCTTTGCAGTGGCGCATCGGCTGATGTCGTCGGGCGCGAAGGTTAGCCTCTGGGACCAGAATGCCGAACTGCTGGAAAAGGCAGTTGCCGCGCTGGGCGAGGGGGCCTCGTCGCAGGTCGTCAACATCACTGACCTCGATTGGCTTGGCCGGGTTCATGCGGCGACCGAGGCCGAGGTTGGGCCAGTCTCCATCCTCGTGCATTCCGCCGGCATTGCTGGAAACAACGCCCTGCTGGACGTCTATGATCCGGATGAGTGGCGGCGAATTATCGATATCAACCTCAATGGCGCTTTCTACGTCAACCGCACCGTCGTGCCAGGGATGAAGGCGCGCAATTATGGGCGCATCGTCAATATAGCCTCGATTGCCGGCAAGGAGGGTAACCCGACTGCCTCGGCCTATTCGGCGGCCAAGGCTGGCGTCATCGGCATGACCAAGTCGCTGGGCAAGGAACTGGCCAAATATGACATCGCCGTCAACGCCATCACCCCCGCCACGGCCAAGACGCGTATTCTGGAAACGCTGACCGACGAATTCATCGACTATATGCTCTCGCGCATTCCGCGCGGTCGCTTTCTTGAAGTCGGTGAAGCAGCGGCGATGGTTGCCTGGCTGGTCAGCAAGGACAACAGCTTTACCACCGGCAGCGTGTTTGACCTGTCGGGCGGTCGCGCAACCTATTGAGCGCCTGAGCCAACATCACGGATGCGCCGGGCAATGCGTGGCGTCGCCCGACCAGATGATTTCGATCGTGGCGTGGCCAACGCCATGGTCGTGCTGCAGGGATTTCTTAACCGCGGCGGTGACCAGCGCCGGATCGGCGCCCGGGGCCAGAGTGATGTCGAGCGTTGCCATGGCCTGGCCCGAGGACAATGCCCAGACATGCAGATGCCCGAGGCCTGCAAGGTCATCTATTGCATCGAGCAGCTGGCGCTGCATCGCCTCGGTATCAAAGCCTTCGGGCGTGCCTTCCATCAGGATGTTGAAGGTGCGGGTGAGGAGGGCCCAGGCGCTGCGCAGTATCAACACACTCACCAGCAGCGATAGAATGGGGTCGATCGGCATCCAGCCAGTCAGCCAGATTATGATCGCGGCGAGGATGGCGGCGACCGAACCCAGCAGATCGCCCAGCACATGCAGCATGGCGCCTTTGATGTTCACATGGTCTGACTCTGCGCCCGACAGGATGCGGAAGACGACGAGATTGACCGCCAGCCCCAGCATGGCGACGATGAACATCGGCCCGGCCAGCACCTCTTCTGGGTTGAAAAACCGCTGCACGGCCTCAAAGGCGATCCAGCCCACAAGGGCGAAAAGGGTCAGCGCATTGATGAGTCCGGCCAGCACTTCAAGGCGCGAATAACCAAAGCTGCGGCGCGCATCGGGCGGGCGGCGGCCGAGGCGGAAACCCAGCCAAGCAAGACCAAGCGCCACCGCATCGGTCAGCATATGCCCGGCATCGGCAATCAGCGCCAATGAGCCGGAGAGATAGCCGCCGACCACCTCGACCAGCATGAAGCTGGCGGTCAGCACCAGCCCGATCAATACGGCCTGCTCATTCCCAGAACTTACCTTTGGGGCATGGCTGTGGCCGACGTGATCCTGGGTGTGATCGTGACCAATTGCGTGATCGTGGTTTTCGTGACTATGCGAAGCTATCATTTTTATCCTCAATGAATGCATGAATATACATTCATGTGATGATGTCAATGGGTGCAAGGGTGGGGTGAAAGGGGGAGGTGCAAAGGGGTGGACGGAAAGCGGGGGCTGGGAAGCGGGTGGTGCGTAAGGCGAGTGGAACGAGTGTGATGTGGGATGATGGTGGGATGGAAAGGGGCAGCGTTCAATTTGAGCGCTTGGGAATTGATTTTGACCCGATGTCATCCCCGCGAAAGCGGGGGCTACAGTTTCAAAACAGATGGTCCTGTTCAACAACCAAGGTTCCCGCTTTCGCTGGAATGACAGGGTGGAGGCTCGGGCACCCAAAGGAAACACCCCCATCATAGTGGGAGGGACGCGAAGAGGCCGCAGGTGTTGAAGGCTGCCGTATTTAGACAGGAGGCCCTTCAGTCCTCCTCCTCCACCTCATGCGGCTCCAGCGCGTGGTCGAGCATATCGGTTAGGATATTGGCGATGTGGGCGTCGGCGGCTTCGTAGAAGACTTGTTTGTTGCGGCGGGTGAAGCGGACGAGGCGGGCGGCGCGGAGGTGGCGGAGGTGGTGGCTGACGAGGGACTGGCTGGCGCCGATGGCCTTGGCAATGTTGCCCACGGCGATGGGGCCTTCGAGGCAGGTCAGCACGATTTTGAGACGGGTGGGGTCGCCGAGCAGCCGATAGGTTTCGGCGATGAGGCTTATGATCTTGTCATCGGGCAGGGGCACGGGCGGCGTCTCTTGGCTTGCGCCTTCATAGGTAGGGCGGTTTGGCGCGCTTGACCAGACGGCGCTATCGATAGCCCGCCGCCTGCAGCTCGAAGAGTTCGGCATAGCGGCCCTTTTGGGCGACGAGCTGTTCATGGGTGCCGGCTTCGAGAATGGCGCCATTGTCGAGCACCAGAATGCTGTCGGCCATGCGGACGGTGGAGAAGCGGTGGGAGATGATCACCGCCGTCTTGCCCTGGGCGAGGCCCTTGAAGCGGGCGAAAACTTCGGCTTCGGCCTTGGCGTCGAGGGCGGCGGTGGGTTCGTCGAGAATGATCAGTTCTGCATCGCGCATATAGGCGCGGGCGATGGCGATTTTCTGCCATTCGCCGCCGGAAAGGTCGCGGCCCTGTTTGAAGAGGCGGCCCAATTGCTGGTCATAACCATCAGGCAATCTGGCGATGACGGCATCGGCGAGGCTTTGTTCGGCGGCCTTGTCGATGCGGGGCTGATCCTCGCGCGAGGTGATGCGGCCAACCCCGATATTGTCGCGGGCGGAGAAGCTGTAGCGGATGAAATCCTGAAAAATGACGCCGAGATGGGCGTGGATGTCTGCGGGGGCGAGATCGCGCATGTCGATGCCATCAATGGTGATGCGGCCTTCGGTGGGATCGTAGAGGCGCGTAAGCAGCTTGACGATGGTGGTCTTGCCGGCGCCGTTTTCGCCCACCAGCGCCAGGGTTTCGCCGGCGGGGAGGGTGAAGCTCAGATTGCGCACGACCCAATTGTCGGTCTCGGGATAGCGGAAGCCGACGCCTTCGAAGCGGATGCCCTGACGGATGGGGACGGGGAAGGGTTTGGGATTGGCGGGCGGCAGAACGGTGGGCTCGATCTCAAAGAAGGAGAAGAGATCGTCGAGATACATGGATTGCCCGGCGATCTGGGTGAAGCCGAGGAGGATTTTCTGGAACAGGCCATTGAGGCGGAGGAATGAGCCGGAGAGGAAGGCGAGATCGCCGATGGAGAAATCGCCAATAATGGTGCGCCAGACGATGAAGCC